>NZ_CP023004.1:3662500-3962500 GCF_003096195.1 Ereboglobus luteus
GCAGCTCGACGTGCGTGTCGATGAGCGTGTGCCCGCCCTCGCGCAAAATGACGCGCCCGTCGAGCAACGCGGGCGCGAGCGCCGCCGCGTCGATGCGCCTGTCGTCGCCGACGACGAGGCGGAGCGCGGCGCGTTCGCTGGCGTTTTGCACGGGGCCGGTTTTCTGGATGGGCCACCAGTATTGCGAGAACGTCTTGGTCTCGTAGGGCGCGAGATACGCGAAGTCGGGCTGGTTGTCCGTGTAAACGCCCGCCATCAATTCGATGTAGGGGCCGCCCTCGTCGGTCAGCTCGCGATCCCACGAATAACCGAAAGGGTGGTTGCCCCAGGTCCATTGTTTTTTGCCGGGGGAAATCATGCGGTCGGCCACATGCACAAAACCGCCGTCCGCCTCGAAGTCGAAACCGCCGAAGAAATCGAACGCGGTCTGGCACACCATGTAGCTGGTCGGCACGGGAATGTTTTTATACCAAGTCAGGTCGTTGGCCCCGGGGCGGTCCTGATAACGGACACCGTAATACGGACTCGTCGCAATCGGAAACGATGTCATCGCGCGCACCGCGTGGTCGGCAACGCAGGTGACATCCTCCGGGAAAAAAGACTGGTAGCGATCATGCACCCGCGCCGCGACATTTGCCCACCACAGAAATGTCTGGATGAAGGGCGTGCGATTGAACAAACGCGCGCGCAGCTCCACCAGCGAACTGCCCGGGCGCAGGCGAATGCCGTGCATGCCTTTCATGCGCAACATCGGATCGTGATCCGACATCCAGACCGTGCGCGCGCCGTCCGACTCCTCCTCGATAAACATGTCCGTCGGCATGAAGGTGCCGGGGCGGTGGTGTTGCGGCCAGTTAAACTCCACGCCGCCGGAAATCCACGGCCCCGCAAGCCCGACAAGGGCGGGTTTGATGACGGTTTGCTTGTAGAAAAAATCGTAGTCGTTGTTGGTCTTGTCCTGTCCGAGAAAAATCCTGCCGCCGATTTCCGGCAGCATTTCGAGTCGCACAAATTCGTTCTCCAATTCCGCGACGCTGTATTTCGCGTCGACCGGATCGTCGAACACCTTGTCGATAAACGGAACCGGATAAACGCGTCCCGACGAACCTTGATAAACCCGCCGCTCGAAGAACATGGGGTTGCGCTCGGGTTTTCCGACAGGATACGTTTTTATTGTTTTCTGGATGATGTGTGCGTGGATTGACATGACTATTCGCAAGTGTGCCGAGGACTCGTTTGCCGTTGAATCGTGTGGTTGCGGGATTGAAGGGTGGGGAAGGGTGAAATATGGGAACCCGGTTTTGAAAACAGGATGCCGAAATCGTAACACGCCGCGCCCGTGTTTGAAATGGACATCCCTATGTTTGGTATGGAAGATATTATGGTATTGTGAAAACTCCAGCAACACCGCGCATCGCGGACGGCTTCCCCGGCGAACGGCTTGTCATCCTTCCGCAAAACGTGCTCCGGCAGGCCGGGCGCATTCCTGTGTGCGCCGATCTTTGCGTGACGCACATCGGACGCTTTGACCGCGTGCTCGGGCATTATGTGGACCGGCCGGACGGTTGCGCGCAGCACGTTCTTATCTTTTGCCTCGGAGGGCGCGGCATTGTCCACGCGGGCTCGTCGAAGTGGTTTTTGCACCGCGGGCACGGCATTGTGCTGCCTCCGAATGTCGCGCACCGATACGCAGCGGACGCGCGCGATCCATGGACGGTTTTCTGGTTTCACTTCACGGGCGCCCGCGCCGCCGCCTACGTGAAAATGCTCGGCCTCACCACGCGACAACCGCGGTTTTGGATTCAGAATGTCGATGTGATGATCGAGGCGTTTGAGGAATGTTATCATCACACAATCGGCGGCCACACCGACTCCGACCTCATCGGGCTCTCGACCACGTTCATGCGATTCATGGGATTGTGCCGCACGATGAAACGCTCGCCGAGCACGCGCCGGAGGCACACCGAGGAGCGCATCGTCCGCAGCGTGCGCTTCCTGCGCGAGAACTTGGACCGCACGCTCACGCTCGTTCAAATCGCGAAGGAGGCGGGCATTTCGGTGCCGCATTTCTGCGCCATGTTCAAACGCCAGATCAACTGCGGCCCGCTGGAATTTTTCGCGCGCCTGAAAATGCAGCGCGCCTGCGAACTGTTGATGCAAACCGATCAGGGCATTTCCGAAATCGCCTACGGCCTCGGATTCACCGACCCGTTGTATTTCTCAAAACGCTTCCGCCTGCACGTCGGCACAAGCCCGTCGGAGTATAGGGAACAGGCAGGGCGCTGAATTGGCCCTCAGGACTGACTGGTCAAACCGGAATGAGGAGCATTTCGATTTAATGTAATTAGACATAATGTACATTGTGCGAATTTGATTAATCTTTCCCCATAGCTCCAGTTTCCAGGGGTTTTACTCCTGGAAATCACCTCTCAAAACCCTCTGTTGTAACCGCCTGCTGAAATAAGCGTCCTCAGTCGCATCAAAGTCCCCAAACCCAAACAACACTGACTTTTTCCTCGAAAACCATGTCACTGCAAACTCCCGTTCCATCCGATTTGAAATCCTCGCAATCCCACACCAACAGCTTCGTTCATGAGAAATCACTTGGCGGAAGCATGGTCTCAATCAGCGCACATGCCGGGCCTGACGAATCCATCGTCGCGCTGATTGGCCGGTTGTCCGATGTGGCGCGCGCTCGCGGGCTCGTTCCGATTCAAGGCAATGCGTTTTGTGATCCCGCGCTTGGCAACGCGGGCGCGAACCTGCCCTTCCCGGTGGCATTTCTCGGGCGTCACGACACACCGGCGGGCTGCGTCTTGAGCGCGCGCATCACGGCGCTTCCCAAGGAAATCAAGATTGACCGCGTGCTGGACGAGCGCGGCGCGGTTTGCGGCGCGCAATGGGAAACGCCCGATGCGCGTTATCTGCTGCTCGGCGCGCTCACGCCGCCGGATGTTCGCGCGGCGCGTGATGCCCAGTCCGCGGATGTGTGGCAGTTGTTGAAGGCGCGGCTCGAACACGCGGGTTTCACGCTCGGCAACCTGGTTCGCACTTGGTTTTTCAACGACCATATTCTGGACTGGTATGCGGACTTCAATCGCGTGCGAAATACGTTTTTCACGGAGCACAATATCTTCGGCACGCTGGTGCCCGCGAGCACGGGCGTTGGCGCAAGCAATTCCGCGGGCGCGGCGCTTTCACTCGATGCGCTCGCGGTCGCGCCAAAATCCGCCGAGGCTCCTCGCGTGAGCGCGGTGACTTCGCCGCTCCAGTGCGCCGCCTACGATTACAAGAGCGCGTTTAGCCGCGCCGTGGAATGCGCGGACGCGGACGGTTCGCGCCATTTGCTCGTGTCGGGCACGGCGAGCATCGAGCCCGGTGGCAAGACCATCCATCTCGGTGATCTCGACGCGCAAATCGACCTGAGTCTGCGCGTGGTCGAGGCAATTCTCAAATCGCGCGACATGGACTGGCGCGACACTTCGCGCGCGATTTTGTATTTCCCGCACATCGAATGGATGCCCCGTTGGGAGGCGCGCCGAACGGCGCTCGGGATTCCGCCATTGCCCGCGATTTTTGCGCACTGCGACATCTGCCGCGACGATTTGCTTTTTGAAATCGAACTGGACGCGTGGAAAAAGGAAAGCGAGGCGCGTGCATGAAAACGCAACACACCCGGGCACTGCGAACGGCTCTTTGTGCATTTGTGTTTTGCCTGATCTGTCCGGTTTTTGCGCAGGCCGCGGCGCTGAAGATTCGTCCCGAGTCTGTGGTCATTGAACCGGGCAAAACGAAGCGCATCAAAATCCCGTCCGGCACGAGCGTTCACTCAAACGATTCGAGCGTCGCCCGAATCAAAAGCGACGGCACGCTGGAGGCGGTTTCGCCGGGGCGCGCCGTGCTCAGTTTTCGCTCCAAAAATGATTACGCGACGGTTTTTGTGACGGTGAAACAAACACCGCCTTCCGGCGCGAAATTCTTCACGACTGCCGATGCCGTCGACGCGCATCCGATTGACATGCTGGTTAACAAAAATCTGCGCCAGCTCGGCGTTCTCCCCTCCCCTCTTTGCTCGGATTCGGAATTCCTGCGGCGCGCCTGTCTCGACCTGACGGGTGCGCTTCCCCCGCTCGAAAAAACACGCGAGTTTCTTGCCGACGCTGATCCGCAAAAGCGCGAGAAATTGATCGACTGGATTTTTTCGCGTCCCGAATACGCGGATTATTGGGCGATGAAATGGAGCGACGTGCTGCGCGTGAAAAGCGAGTTCCCCAGCAACCTCTGGCCCAACGCCGTGCAGGCCTACCACAACTGGCTGCGCGGAGCGATGGCCGGCAACATGCGCTACAACGAGATGGCGCGGACGCTTCTCACCACGGCGGGCAGTAATTTCCGCGATCCGCCGTGCAATTTTTATCGCGCCACCCAGCGACGCACGCCCGCGGGGCTCGCGTCGACGTTTGCGCTTATTTTCATGGGCGCGCGTCTCGATTGCGCCGAGTGCAAGGAGCATCCGTATCAGACTTGGCAGTCCGGACAGGCCGCGGGTCTCGCCGCGTTTTTCACCAATGTGAAATACAAAAAAACAGGCGAGTGGAAGGAGGAGATTGTGTATTTCAACCCCTCTTGGTCCCAGCACAGGATCGGCGCGGAAAAAAACACCATCGCAGCCCCCGTTCTCCCCGATGGCACGCCGGTGAAATTCAACCGCGCGGACAATCCGCAAAAGCATCTCGTCAAGTGGCTGACCTCGCCGAAAAATCCCTACTTCGCGCGGCACGTGGCGAATCGTTATTGGTGCGCGCTGTTCGGGCGCGGCATCACAATGCCCGTCGATGACGTGCGCCCCGGCAATCCGCCGGCCAATCCCGAGCTGCTTGATTTGCTGGCGGAAAAGGTGGTCTCGAGCGGTTTCGATTTGCGCGCCCTGCTCCGCTTCATCGTGACATCGCAAACTTACCAGCGCTCGAGCACCACAAACGAAAGCAACGCCCGCGACTCGCAAAACTGGTCGCATTACATTCCGCGCCGCCTCGACGCCGAGGTTCTTGCGGACGCGATCGGCACGGCCACCGGCGCGTATGAATATTTCGAGAGCCGGATTCCCGAGCCGTTCGCAATGTGGCCGGACGATTTCCACAGCGTGGCGAATCCCGATGCGAGTGTGACGAGCGGATTTCTCGAAACCTTCGGGCGCCCCGGACGCGACACTTCCCATGAGGTCGAGCGCGACCGCAAACCCTCGATGGCGCAGGCGCTCTACCTGTTCGACTCGGAGGCGCTCACTAAAAAACTGCGAAAAAAAGACGGCGTCATTTCACAGCTCGCCAAAAAGCACGGAGCCAACACGGGCGCGTTTGCCGAGGAGTGCTACCTCACGTTTCTCACGCGCATGCCGACCAGCGGGGAAACTTCCCTCATCAACAGTTATTTCCAGGAGGCCTCCTCCAAAAACATCGCCGCGCAAGATGTCGTCTGGGCGCTGATCAACACAAAGGAATTTTTATACAATCACTGATACAAAATGCGGAATTCGGAATGCGCGCTGCCATGCAAATTTCGAAATCCCCAGTGGGGCGGAAGCACCACAATTCCTAAATCCGCGTTCTGAAATCCACATTCCCATGAACACTCACGATCCTCTCTTTTCTCCCGATTCCGCCTCGCCGCACGACCCGCTTTGCGCCCACGAAGACCACGCCTCGGACGCGCTTTACCGGCGCGCGTTTGACCTTGTTACGCGGCGCGATTTTTTGCGCATTGGCGCGCTCACCGTCGGCGGACTCGCCATGGCGCCGTATCTGCGCTCCGCACCCGCGTCAAACGCCCGCGCAAAGGCCGTCATTCAACTGTTCCTGTTTGGCGGCCCGTCGCACATCGACACCTTCGATCCCAAACCGCAGGCCTCGACCGACATCACCGGGCCGTGGCGCAAAACCGCCGCGACAAATGTGGACGGCATACAGATTGGCGAACTGCTGCCGCTCTCCGCAAAACACGCCGACAAATACACGCTCCTGCGCGGCCTCTCGCACAAAACCAACGCGCACGAAACCGCCACCTACATGATGCAAACCGGCACAGACCCCAGATCCGGCCTTGTGTATCCGTCGATGGGCGCGGTCATCGCCTACAAAATGGAGGAGGCCGGCCTGCTCAAGGGCCGCGCGCTTCCCGCCTACATGACGGTGCCGGTTGCGATCGGGCGTTTTTCCGAGACCGGGTTTCTCGGCCCCCGCTACCGTTCGTTCATCCCGGGCAACCTTGCCAATCCGATCAGCGGCGAGGAGCGCGCGCATCTCGAAAAACGAGCCGCGCTCTTGGACAACCTCGACACCTTCGGACATTCGCAAAAAGCCGTCTTCGAGGAGGCTGATTATTTCCGCGACCAGGCCCGCGAAATGGTGCTCGGCAAGGCGCGCGACGCCTTCGACATTTCCAAGGAAAGCGCCAAGACCCGCGAACTCTACGGCGACACTGAGTTTGGCCGCTCGTGCCTGCAAGCGCGCCGGCTCGTCGAAAACGGCGTCGCCTACGTCACCGTGAACATGCGCGGCTGGGACACGCACCGCGACCAGGCCGAGCGCTACAAAAAACTCATGCCCGAACTCGACCGCGGATTCTCCGCACTGCTCACCGATCTCACCGAGCGCGGAATGCTCGACTCAACGATTGTCACCTGCGGCGGTGAGTTTGGCCGCACGCCACGATTCATGACCGAGCCGCCGTGGAACGGCGGACGCAACCACTACGGCGCGGCATTTTCGTGGGCGATTGCCGGCGGCGGATTCCGGGGCGGACAGATCGTCGGCGAAACGGACAATCGCGGCGAACGCGTCACCAAGCGCGCCATCGCGCCGTGGGATTTGTCGGCGAGCATCTATAAGCTCCTTGGTATCGATCCCGACGGCACCCTCCCCCACCCCCTCGGTTGCGCCGCCTACGTGACGCCGCGCCAGGACGAAACCGCCCAGCCCGCAAAAAAATCCACCCAATTCACGCCCGGCGAGGGAATGTTAAAGGAGATCATGCCAACATGACCGCTCGCTGCGCTCTCGGTAAATCCCAAATTCCAATGAACAAATTCCAACGAAATTCCAAATTCCGGCATCCAAATTCCAAAACTGAAAAAGCATTCCTCCAGCCAACATTCCGCTGGCTGGTTGGAATCTGGATTTTGATCGTTGGAATTTGCGGCCACGCGGTGGCCGCGCCTTACATCGAATACCTTTACCCCGCGGGCGCGCAGCAAAACCGCACGATGGAAATCACGCTCGGCGGCAGATCGCTTGAGGGCGCGAGCGAGGTTTGGGTCAGCGGCAGCGGAGTCACCGGCAAGGTGCTCGAGGTCAACATGCCCACCGAGGCGCAAATCAGGGAGGCCCGAAAACGCGACGAGGTTGCCGCGCAAACCGCGCGCGTGCGCCTCACGATCTCGCCCGACGCCGAGCCCGGCATTCGCGATTTGCGCGTCATGGCAACGGCGGGATTGTCGAACCGCTTTCGTTTTGAAATCGGCAAGCTGCCCGAGGTTTCCGAAAAGGAGCCGAACGGCCACCTGGCCGACGCGCAGCAACTGCCCGCGCTCCCCGTCGTCGTCAACGGCCAGATAACAAACGCCGACCGCGACTTTTTCCGTTTTAGCGCGCGCGCCGGGCAGCAGATTCTCATCGAGGTCAAGGCCCGCGCCATCAAGTCCTATCTCGCCGATGCCGTGCCCGGATGGTTTCAACCGCGCATCGTGCTCTACAACAGCGAGGGCGACCGGCTGGCCGAGGCGGATGATTTTCGATTCGATCCCGATCCGGTCATGTTCTTCAAGGCGCCCGCCGACGGCGACTACATCGTCGAGATATGGGACGCCGTTTCCCGCGGACGCGACGACCTTGTTTATCGCATGAAAATTGGTGAGCTGCCCTACGTGACGGACATCTTTCCCCTCGGCGCCCCGCGGGGCGTGATGCACCATCGATTCGTCGCGCGAGGCATCAATCTGCCCGGCAAAAAGGCGGATTGGATATGCGATGTGAGCGACCGCCAGCCCGGGATTTCCGAGATCAGCTTCACGCTGGAAAACGGCGAAAAGACAAACGCGCGCCCGATCGAAATCAGCGAGCTGCCCGAGGTCCCGGAATACGAGCCGAACAACGCCCAGCGCCAGGCGCAGCGCGTGTTAACCCCTGTCATCATAAACGGTCGCATCGACAAACCCGGCGATATCGACGTGTTCACCTTTTCCGCCAAGGCCGGCGACAAACTCGTCATCGACGTGATGGCGCGCCGCCTCGGTTCGCCGCTCGACGCGCGGATCGTTCTCGGCCCGCAAAAACTGCTCGGCAAAACCCCGACGGCTGACGACGTGAAGGACGAGCGCTTCGGGCTCATCACCCACCATGCCGATCCGCGCCTCGCGCACACGTTCACGCAGGACGGCGACTACTTCGTCCACCTCAGCGACACCCAGGGCAAGGGCGGCGTCGAATACGCCTACCGCCTGAGCATCGCGCCGCAGCAACCCGACTTCGAACTGCGCGTCATGCCCGACAATCTTAGCGTGCCCGCGGGCGGAAATGTTGTTGTGCAACTCAAGTCCATTCGCATCGACGATTACAACGGCCCCATTCGCCTGAGCACTGAAGGGCTGCCCCCCGGCTTCGAGCTTGCGGGCGCCGAGGTGAAGGCCGGCAAAAACCAAACCATCCTCACCCTCTCCGCGCCTCTCGACGCGAAACCGGGCGTTTACAAACCGCTCTTCCGCGCCGAGGCGGAAATCGACGGCAAGACAGTGACGCACAAGGCCAATGTCGCCGAGGAGCTCATGCAGGCGTTTTTCTACTACCACACTGTGCCCGTCGAGCAGGGTTACCTCGTGGTCACGCCCGCCTCGCCCTTCCGCGTCGAAGTCATGCGCCCCGCAGACGCCGGCCCGCTCGAACTGACGCTTGGCAAGGAATGCGAAATCCCCGTGCGCATCATCCGCGACCCGAACTACCGCCCCCCTGTCGCCGCGCCGCAGCCGCCAAAGGCAAAAACCGGCGCCGGCACAAAGGGCAAGGCAACGGCAAAAAAGAAGACGACTTCAAAAAACAAATCTGCCGGAGCCGGGAAAAACGCCGGGAAAAAGAATGCGAAGAAACCCGCGAAAAAACAGCAGCCGCAATCCGCCGCCAAGGTTCCCATTCGCGTGATGGCCTCGCGCGGGGGCAAGGGCATGATTGTGGAAGTCGCAGTCATTGAAGCCGGCGCGACGGAAGGAGTGGTCAAGGTGCGCTGCACAAACGAAAAAATGGTTGGCGAGGAAGGCGTTTTTATCATCGAGGCCACGCAACGCTTCCGCGGCCAAAAGACCTCCTCGCTCGCGCCCGCCCTCCCCTTCAAGGTATTGCCCGCCGAGGACGGCGAGCCCGTCAATCTCGTGCGCGACCCATCCGAGAAAAAGAACCAGCCAAAGAAATAACCGCCGCAAGGGCGTCGATTACGATACACTTGAGGGACAGGTCGACCGCACCCCAGCTATTTGCTCGTGTGGCATGGGCGGTTTGCGCTTTTTTTTTCAAAAAGAGATGCGCGCGCTTTTTCTTTTTTAATTGCGGCGAGATCGTTACTTATTGCGGGATAACACAATTGAAATTGTGAAATAAATTAGACGCTTACATTGCGTTTTATTTGATGACAAAATTTTTGGTTGTCTGGAGTGCCACACAGCATATTCGTCTCTGTCTGCGATAGAAATATGGATCTAGCGGGTATTTAAACCACCCGATACCCCTCCCCTCCCAATGAAATTCAAGCTCAACGTCTCTGCTGCATTGACCCGCACGCTTTTTGTGTTTGCAGGAATCCTGTCAACTCACGCGTCAAATCCCACCCGTGGCTGCGTTCTGACGAATCATGCCCTCGTCATGACACGGTCGTTTTCTGGAACGCCCCCCCTTGGCGCGGAGCCGAGGCCAGCGGTTATTGGAGAATGGGCGAGATATCAATATGAATACGCTCAAGGATGGCGGAACACTTGGCCGTTGGCCAAACGACGATAAGAGGGGTGACGGCACAGTGAGATGAAAAAATAGGATACTACTATACTTATAGAAGTATTGATGAAATGATCACTCAAGGATCACTATAATGAAAAAATATATATTATTTACAGTTTGTTTCTTCGGGGGTATTGGCCTGGCATTTTGCACAAACTCACTGCCAATGGCAAACGTAAAGCTACGGGTGATTGATGATGCCGGCAGTCCAGTACAGGACGCTTTCGCTCATGTGGCATTCGAGGTGCCTGTCAATGCGCAGAATCGCGACTACCTGAAGCGTAAGGAAGCGAAAACGGATAAGAATGGATACTTTCAAACCTCGGAGATATGCACGGGGATAATCTATTATGGCGCAAGTAAAGAGGGATACTACGAATCGACGGGCAATAGATTCGATTACAAATTTGATGTAGCAAAAATGAGGTGGAATCCCAGTAGTCCAGAGCTAATTGTGCTCATGAAAAGAGTCATCAATCCTGTTCCTATGTATGTAAGGGAGATTGTCTTACGCATACCGGATACTGATAAAGATATCGGATACGATTTGGAAAAAGGCGATTGGGTAATGCCATATGGGCAAGGATTGAGAGCAGATTTTGTGTTTCATGCGAGATGTCGATGGACAAGTTACCAAGACTACTATTCTGTTGTGAAAATAAAATTCAGTAACTTTCGAGATGGAATTCAAGAAATCCCAAAAACAAATGCATCAAAAGGCCAACTTGCATCCCCCCAGCTTGCTCCGGAAGACGGCTATACAGAAGTGTGGATAAACGAACGCGGACAGGGACCGCAGACAAAGCGCACGGGATTAAATGTCATGAATTCGAATTACAAGGATTATATTTTTCGAGTGCGCTCAAATATAAATGATGAAGGTGAAATTACGGCGGCAAATTATGGGAAAATAATAGGTGAAATTCGCGTAGGTGGGGGCGAGGCCGAGGGTAAGCCTATTCTTAAGTTTCTTTATTACTACAACTCCGACCCTCAAAGCCGTAGCTTGGAATTCGACCCGAAGCAAAATCTGGCAAAGGAACAGAAATGCAATTTCCCGCCTTGAACCGCCGGGGACGGCGCAAGGGGGCAATCTGAGGATGCCCCCCGTCCACTCCCTCCTGTTTCTCATGTTACCCGCCCATTATCCCGCCCGTTTAAAAATAGAGGACTATGTTGGCATTGAAGGAGTATTAATATATGAAAACTATAAGCATATTGGCATTTTATTTTTCAGCGCTAGGCTTGGCGCATGGGCAGGCGCCATCTTATGGAAACCGCTCTCTTGGAGAAGTTGTCGATAGCGTTACTGGTTATATTTTGGCACACGAAGCTTATGGAGAAAAATTAGGCAAAGAACAGCAGGAATATTTAAAAGGAATGCGAGTATACCTGAAGGAAAACGCTCGGTATGCCCATGATTATTTATTAAAAGATTTAGATAATGAAGATAATTTCCGTGCTTACAACGAAGGCAGGGGCGACATGAATATCGTGCTTGATATAACAGGTGATGCTGATCCAAAGGGCGCCTACGCAGTGGCGGAAAAACTACATTTAAAACTCAAGGAGTTTGTAACAGCCACTAAAAAAGAATATCAGGACTATATGAATAGCAATGATATGAGCCTCAGCGCAGAGGATAGGGATATTAAGATAAGAAGTCTGATCGTGCCCATCCAATCCCGAACATATAGAATGGAGCGCTTGGAGGCATTCATGCAGAGGCTAAGAGAAAAATATGGAGTGGGAGGAGATAGTGCCGCGGAATTAACTTCTGATGACGGAAAAACAATAGCACCCTCCCTCTCCCCCGTTTCTCAGGAAGCCCCAAAAACAACATCGCAACAATCAGTCAAACCCAAACACCTGACATGGCTGCTGGGAGCCAGCGCGCTGGCGATACTCTTGCTGATCTACATGACCCACAGAAAACATCGAAACCAATAGAGGCCTTCAAAATTTATAAAATATGGCAACCAATAGCAACGAGTGTGCCAAGATTTTGGCCAGAAGCTATTTCATGAGGGCAAAAAAGGGGCGGATGAGTTTTGTTGATTATTGATAATCCCCAGTCTTGATATGGAGATTGTTGAGGATTGACGATTTCATTAATTCGAGCAATACCATTAGGCCTTCCTGAATCAGAACATCACCAACCGCAGTTATGAAACATAAAAAAATTATTTTTACGATTGCGGGTATCTTGCTAGGTGTTGCAATTTTCTTTTTATGTATCACTTTTCCACGTGATCAAGAATCAAAGATTGCGGGAGTGGGGACGCGTAGCAGGGAAACGGGCCTCGCATTGCCGCGTCCCGCAGTTTCATTGGAAGAGGCCAATACCTATAAATGCACCAAAATTGATGGTCGTCTTGTGGAATCAGGAGTTGCACGACATCCAATGAGACCTAACCGCATTCCTCCTGGATATAGAGAATTTGACCTGGATACCAATACATACAGATTGCTGATCGTTGAATCAGGTCTTGAGTATCTAGTTGCTTCGCGCACATTTGGTAAAGGCGGTGCAGCGGAAGGCATTGGCCCCACGTTTCGATTTTGCGATCACTATGTCATGGATAATTGCGTTTATTACATATACAGAACCCCCTTGAGGTATATATAGGAGCATCTGTTAAGAATAAGGACGGCTCCTACAAAATTATAAAGGATGATTTTCACATTAGCGATAATCTATATTGGGCATATCTGAGAGATATCGAATTTATAGAACCATCGGATTCGACACCGCTTCGCGTGCAAATTAAAAGCGCAGGGTATTATAAAATATATGAACTAAGGGAACCTGGAAAATTTGAATTGATCGAAAGCAAGCTGCCTAAGAACCCACTATACCCCGGCCTCGGTCTCGACGTAACCGATTTCGATTTTGATTGACGAACTCCGAATGAAGATAACCCAATCAGTTGGGAAAAAACGGGCAAGACGGAGAAAAGAGAAATGAAATGAAATGAAATACACTAAAATCATTCTAGCAATTGCGATTATTTCGTTGGCCCTCGTGGTCTTCTTTTTAATATCTATACCACAAAATGAGCATAAGTCGAATGGCGTTAAGGAGACGGCATCTACCGAGTTTTCAAATCCCGCGCTGCCACGCCCTGCAATTTCATTAAAAGAAGCCAACACTTACAAATGTGTAATAACCAATGGCCTTGCCATGGAATCAGGAGTCGTGCGACACGCAATGAAATTTGAACGTATTCCTCCAGGATACAGGGAGCTCGATATGGACACTTATACATATCGATTAATTATTGTCGAATCGGGCCTTGAGTATCTCGTTGCATCACGCACAGTTGGAAGAGGTGGTGTGGCTGAAGGCAGCTTTCGCTTTTGTGATTATTATGTCTTGGGTGATTATGTTTATTATATTCACAGAAATTCACATGATGTATACATAGGAGCATCCATGAAAACTACGGACGGTTTTTACAAAGTAGTAAGTGATAATTTTCTCATTAGCGAAGGCCTGTATTGGGAGTTTTTGAATGATATGATGTTTATCGAGCCATCAGGATCAACACCGCTTCGCGCACAGGTAAAATGCGCCGGGTATCATAGAATTTATGAATTAAAGGAACCCGGTAAGTTTGAACTAATCGAAACCAATTTGCCCAAAAACAAGAGGATAATCCCGGGGCTCGGCGTGGAGATTGTTGATGATTGACGATTTCATTAACTCGAACAATACTATCAGACCTTTCTGAATCACCGCATCACCAACCGCAGTTATGAAACATAAAAAAATCATTTTTACGATTGCGGGTATCTTGCTAGGTGTTGCAATTTTCTTATTATGTATCGCTTTTCCACGTGATCAAGAATCAAAGATTGCAGAGGCAGGGACGCTTAGCAGGGAAACAGGCCTCGCATTGCCGCGTCCCGCACTTTCATTGGAAGAGGCCAGCACTTATAAACGTGTCACAACTAATGGTATTATTACTGAGCACTCAGGTGAAGGGAGAAAGACCGCATCTCAGCACGATGTCAATCCACGCCCAAGGGAGCAAGGGGCATTAATAGCCAAGATTCATTGGCTGAGTAGTGATGAAGTCAAAGTCAAATCCCTTGATTTTGAAAAAATAAAGAAAAGTCTGAATTTTCTTTACGGGCCACCCAAGAAGATGAGGATAACCAATCGGGATCAGGCAACCGATCGTTATATGGGCACGGGGGCTTTTGCTGTGGAATATTTGCCTAGTTTAGGTTATGAAGATGCTGATTATTATTTTTTTTTGGTTGAACAAAAACACGGGAGAAATCAAGGCGGATGAAGGTGGCGCGATTAGCAAAAAAACATCAGAGACATTTTATTGGCTCCCTCACTAAGGGGGCGCGACGGCTGAAATAATGGAAAAGGTGAACAAGTTTCAACTTGCCCCCTCGGCCACACAGCTTATGTTTATATTATAATATAAAAATATGAAATGCAATAATTGCATTATAGGTTTGGGGGTTATTTTAATTATTATCCTTACGGTTTTCACGGTTTGCGCACGCAAACCGGAAGAGCAGGCTCCCGCCGCAGAGACACCTCCCGTGGAAGCGCTTCCTGCAGAACCACGCCCCGCAGAGATCGCCCCCGGAGAAGATGCCCTGACACTGATTCCACTATTTAGGCAAGAACGCAAGCCATTTGCCCCCAATAGTGTCACGGGGCCGGGGAAAAACGCCATTCGAACTTCAACGCTATTTGGTAAGTGGCCTGCTATACGCGTATATGACCCAGACACGGGATTATACAGCCTGATTATAATTGAATCTGACAAGGAATATATTGTGGACACATTCATATTGGGCCCCGAGGACGCTCTTTACGGAATGTATCCTCGATTTGCTTTTTATGATTGTTTTATATCGGGCGGCTCTGCGTATTACATTTACTCCCATGAAGCGAATACTTACCTTGGCGTATCGGTAAGGCAGGAAAATGGTTCATTTGCCCGTGATGGAGAGGGAGTGTTGATTAGTGAAGGGCTTAACCCTATGAGGATATTTGTAAGAGTATTTATACCGCCAACTGACAATGCACCACTTCAGCTTATGCTTGGAAATCAAGGGACATATAAAATTTATGAACTCAATTCCTCGGGGAAATTCGTGCTTAAAAAGGCAGAACTTGACTGACGCGAAGCATCAAAACGCAGTGGCCTCCCTGTCACGGGAGGGTCTTTCGCGTCACCCAAGCCGCCAGCGTTTTGTTGCTCGCGGTTTTGCCGCTTGCCCCGGTTTAATACACCACCTTGTTCAGCGGATACTCGATGATGCCCTCGGCGCCCATTGACTTGAGCTGGGGGATGATTTCGCGCGCGACTTTTTCGTCGATGATTGTTTCGAGCGCGACCCATTCGGTCGATGAAAGCGGCGAGATCGTCGGGTTGCGGAGCGAGGGGAGCGATTTGAGAAGCTCGTCGAGTTTTGCCTTCGGCGCGTTGAGCTTGAGTCCGACCTTGCTTCCGGCCTCGAGCGCGGCGGTGAGCATGAGCGCGATGGTTTCGATTTTTTTGCGCTTCTCGGGATTGGCCCAGCTGGCCTTGTTCGCGATGAGCTTGGTGTTCGTGGTGAGGAGCGTGTCGACGATGCGCAGCTTGTTCGCGCGGAGCGAGGAGCCGGTCTCGGTGATGTCCACGATCGCATCGACGAGGTCGGGCACTTTCACCTCGGTCGCGCCCCAGGAAAACTCCACGGTCACGGGAATGTTTCGTTTCTCAAAATAGCGTTTCACCGTGCCGACCATCTCGGTGGCGATGCGTTTGCCGGCGAGGTCCTCGGGCTTCTGAACGGGCGAATTTTCGGGCACACAGAGCACCCAGCGCGACTTTTGGGTGCTCGCGCGACTGTAAATTAAATCACAAACTTCAACTACGTCGGACTGGTTTTCCTGCACCCAATCATACCCCGTGAGGCCGCAATCAAAGAAGCCGTGCTCGACATACCGGCTCACCTCCTGGGCCCGGATAAAACGTCCGTCGAGTTCGGGATCGTTGATGCTTGGCTTGTATGATCTGGAACTGGTCGTAATTACCCAACCTGCTTTGGCAAAAAGACTTTTGGTGGATTCTTCGAGGCTGCCCTTGGGCAGGCCGATCATGAGCAATGGCGTTGGGTTTGACATAGTGGTAAGCAAGGCAAACGCATGTTTTACAGGCTTCAAGTTTTTTTCAAAAAACAGCAAAATCTTTGGCAACTTCACCGCGCCTTAATGCCGCCCGCTTGCAAAAGCGCCTTGTTTGCTCTTTACAATTTAGGCCATTTGTAAAAAATGCGGTTCACTCACTTAAATTCCCATGAGATCCGCACCAAAACCACTGATTGTCATCGTTGAAGACGAGGAAGAGCTCGCCAAGCTCATCGCAGCCCAGCTTGAGGAAGCGGGCATGCAGACGCAGGTTTACACACGTTGTGCGCATGCAATGCGTTTCTTGCAGCGCAACTTCGCCAACCTCCTTTTGCTCGACATCAACCTGCCCGACCAATCGGGTTTTCAACTCCTTGATGAGCTCAAGAAGAGCGACATTTCGGTCCCGACGATTTTCCTCACGGGCAACACGCTCGAGACGAGCAAGGTCCGCGGGCTCGACATGGGCGGCGACGATTACATCACCAAGCCCTTCAGCTATCCGGAATTGATCGCGCGCATTCGCGCCGTGCTTCGTCGCGCCGAATCGGTCAGCGACCTTAATGTCACCAAGAACGCGAAGGTCAGCGACGAGCCGTTCGAGTTTTGCGGCGCAAAAATTGTCCCGGTTCGCCTCGAAGTTGAGTTTCCGAACGGCACCACCGTCAAGCTCGGGCGCAAGGAGCTCGGCATTATTTCCTATCTCAATCAAAACCGCGGCATCGTCATCACCCGCAAGGCGCTCATCCATTCCGTGTGGGGCATCCACGCCGACGTGAAGAGCCGCTCGCTCGACCAATACATCGTGAAAGTCCGCGAGCTGTTTCGCGCAAACGGCCTGAGCCTGGACTCGTTCCGCACCGTGCACAGCATCGGCTACATCTTCGAGCCGGAAAATGCGCAATCGCAACCCGCTGAAAAGCCCGTGAAATAATCGGCGCGTTTAGATTTATCCAAAAAACGCAAACGGCGTCCCGCAAAAACCGGGGCGCCGTTTTTTTCTCCGCCCCGCCCTCCCCCGGCAGCCAATTTTCTTGAGAAGCTGGCCGGCGCGGTAAAACTAGACGCAACGTTTCCATGCCTCCCGCCAATCCCAACGCCAGCCCGCGGCGATCACGCCCCCCGTTTGTCCAGACCCTTTTGCAGCCGCGCAATCTCGCGTTTGGCGCGCTCGGCGTCGCAGTCATCACCCTCGTCGCAATCCTCGGGCATCGCATTCTTTTCTCACCCTCAAAAGCCCCCTCGCCCGCCGCCCTCGAGTCCGCCGCCGCCGCCGAGCTCGGGACGCGCCACGGCGGCCTTTACACGCTCGCACATTTCTCGCCCGGCCCCGCGCTCGACCGCGCGCCCGTATCCACTTCCCCAATACAACCCGCCGGCGGCAGTCCCGTTTCGCCCGTGTCGCCGGTTGCCGCCGCGCCCGCCCCGACGGACGGCTTCATTACAATGCGACGCTCACCACGAAACTTGCCGAGACGCTCTACGCCCCGGTCAACACCATCGACTACATCGAGCGCGAATTAAAACTCGACACCTCACCGGAGCGAAAAATCGATGAAATCCTCCGCGGCCCCGGCGGCCCGCGCATCCGCGAGCTCGCGGGCATCGGCAACGACACCGGCTCGCTCGCCTCCATGCGCCTGATTCGTGAAACCGCGCGCGCGGGAGCGCGCTTCGAGATGGGCGCGCACATCGAGGCCTCTCGCGCCAGCGACGACTGGCGGATACACATCGCATCCCTCGCGCCGAAAACTCCCCTTCCCCAAGGCGAGCCCCTCGGCAAATTCAGCGGGCGCCTCATCGACATCACCCGCGAATCCGACATCGCCGCGCTGCGCCGCGCCGTCGCGCAAACCGGCGAAACCCTCCGCCGCGTCGAGGCCGCCCGCGAACGCCATCGCGCCGAGCTCGCCGCCGGCGCCTCGCGCGTGATCGCCGCCAGACTCGCCCATCTCACCCCCGGCGCGCTCTATTCCGGCAAGGCCACCATTCCCGGACGGCAGGCGATGCCGAACATCTGCCTCGAAATCATTTCAATCGACCGCGACGCCTCCACCCTTCGAGCCAATCTCCGCGCCGACAGCTCGTGGATCGACGCCCGCCCCCTCGAGGGACGTTACGCCTACGACACCGGCAACGACCTCTTCACAATCACACTCTCCGCGCGCGCGGGCCTTCCCGTCGTCAGCGCCGCGGGCCTCGCGGTCGCCGGCGCAAAACCCTTTCGCATCACGCTCCAGTTTTCCGGCACCGAACTCTCCGGCGACGCGGGCGAATGGTCGTGCAAACTTGCGCGTGTTCCCGACGCCAACCGCGCCTCCATGATCGCCACCTTCAGCGCCACCGAGCAAAAACTCCTCGACGCCACGCGCCCCGGCCGCGCCTATCGCGTCCACACCGAGACGGAGGGCGACCTGCTGCTCCGCTTTGAAACACAAAATCCGGCCACCGGCGCGCTCACCGCGACCATTGAAAACATACACGGCCTCTGGAAGCACGAGCTCCAGGGCTCGCTCATCGCCAGCCCCGCCCGCTCGGGCGGTTTCCCCGTCCGCCTCCTCACCACGCTCGACTCGACGCAACCCAATATTCCATCCATCGGTCTCAGCCTCCGCCTCGAAAACGGAAATGTATTCAAAGGTTCAATACGCATGATCGAGGCGCACCCGGTCACGCTGGAACCGGCCGGCGCGGATTTTCTCGCCGAGGTCGATGCGCTCGCCCGGGCGCGCGCCGAGCAAAAACGCGCCGCCAGTCAGGACGCCATCAACATGGCCGCGATTCTGGAAAACGCCGCCCCGCCCACCCGGCCCGTTCCTGTTGCGCCGGTTGTCCCCACAGTGCCCGCAGCCACGCCGCCCGAGGCCGATGGCGCGTATATCTGGGACGAAACCGCATGGCGTCCGCTTCCCTCCAACAACGCCCGGGTCGTGCGCTCGACACTCCAAAAAGTTGGCGGTGTGTGGAGCTCCGCCGTCTCGCTCATCAAGACGCGACCCGAGAAACAGGAGACTGGAACGCTCACATTCGACGGCACGGACATCCCTCCCTCGGTTTCCGGGCGCGATGTGTTGCTCGCGTTTCGAGGCGCCTTTGTCACCTATCCCGGCACACCCGTCGGACTGCCGCCAATCGAAGTCGCCCCATTGGAAATCAAGAGCAAGGGACGCAAGCGTGTCGCCGAACTCGAGCGCCTCGGCGACGCCGCGGCAACCTTCGGCAAGGCAAGCGAGCGCATCATCATAGACCGCTCCGAAACCGAACCGAGCCTGTATATCATCCGCACGCAACGCCCGCTCCCCGCCGGCCGCTACGCCCTCCACGCGCCCGAGCATTCATTCGAATTTGAAGTGCGCGCCCGGGATTGATTACGCGCGCGAGGGTGACGCCTTGGGCTGGATGCACGCGGCACTTTGACGTTGCCGCGTTTCATTTCGGGAAAATTATTTTCATCATGAAACACGCACGCCTGATCAGAAGCACACTTGTGGGAATCGCCGCGTTGCTGGCTTTCGCCGGATGCGGGAAAAGCGAGCGAGCGGAAAAACAAACCGCCGCCGATGTTTTTTCAATTGAGCGCGAGGCGCGGGGCAAACGCGCGTTTCTTGTGGTGAACGCACCGGCAAAGTGGAGCATTTACGCCGGCGATTCGGTTGAGAAAATCGACATGACCGCGCCTCTCCTCGAAGGCACGCAAACAGGACGCGTTGAGCTGCCCTTGAAAAATGCGAACCATGCGTTTTTTCGAGTCAAAAGCACCCTGGGCGAAACGGTGCTGGCGGAGCGGCACCTGCCGATGAGCGGCGGCTACAACTTTCGCGATCTGGGCGGATACAAAACCGTCGATGGAAAACGCGTGCGGTGGGGACGCGTGTTTCGCACGGATGATTTGAACAAACTCACAACGGAGGACCTGGCCTACCTGGCGAGCGTTCCGATAACCTCGATTGTCGATTTCCGCTCGGAGTCAGAGATTAAGGCCGCGCCCGATCTTCCCGCGCCGTCGGTGCGCCATCAATACGCCTACTCGATCACGCCCGGCAACCTGACAAGCGCGGACGACTTGAACCAATTCACAAAAAAACAAACGGAGGAGTTCATGATCGAAATGAACCGTCTTTTTGTGACCGACGAACGCATAATCGAGCTATATCGGAAGTTTTTCAAACTGCTGCAGGACGAGGGCAAGCTGCCGTTGATGTTTCATTGCTCGGCGGGAAAAGACCGCACGGGCATGGGCGCGGCCCTGTTTCTCGCGTCGCTTGGAGTGGATGAAAAAATAATCTTTGAGGATTACCTGCTCTCCAACCGATACCTCGCCGGAAAATACGAGCCCCTGATCAAAAAGAATCCGCAACTCGAACCGCTTTACCGCGTGAGCCCCGAGTTCCTGCGCGCCGGCTTCGAGCAGATGAAAAAAGACCACGGCAGCGTTGAGAATTACCTGCGCAAGGTGCTTCAAGTGGATTTGGAAAAGATGCGTAGCCTGTATCTGGATTAGTTTTTGCCGGTTTAGCCGGCCGCATTTTGAGGCAGGGCGGTTGGCTGACTGTCGCTAACGCTCGAAACGCCGAAACTGCCGAGATCGTCTTCGTTATTTTCGGCGCGTTCGACGGGCGCGCACCGCCCGCAAAATCGAATTTCAAACTGAGTGATGGACAAGGGGCGTGCGCATGGTCTACAAACCAAACCAATCCCCCGCAACCGTCTCCGAAATCCATAAGCGCCCCCGCCCACCCTTCCCCATGCTTTCAGCCACGCCGCCGATCAAATCCTCCAAAAAAACGAAACGCATGTCCGGGCACGGCGGCGAGTTGCTTGAAAAGCTCGACGGCGGCATTCCCCAGCGCCACTCGCTGGCCGGGCAGGTTGTTGAGATAATTCAAGCGGGCATTCAAAAACGCACATGGCAGGAATGGCTGCCCGCCGAGCGCGTGCTCGCGGAAAGCCTGCATGTGAGCCGCAGCACCTTGCGCGCCGCGCTGGCGCAACTGGAAAAAATGGGAATGGTTCGGGCGCAACGCCCCCACGGCACAAAGATTCTCGGGACGCGCAAGGCGGCCAAAAAGACGGCGAAAAAAAGCCACATCGTGGCGCTCCTCACGCCCAATCCCATCACCATGTTGCGCCCCAAAATCGCGCTCATTATCGACGAGCTGCGCGGGCAACTGGCGGAATGCGGATACAGGCTGCACACGTTTCACGGCGGGCAGTATTTTACGCCCGGGGCCAACTCGCGACTCCAGCGCCTTGTGGCCGAGCACCCGCACGATTGCTGGGTGCTCACGCTTGTGCCCGACGAGGTCAAAAAATGGTTTCGCGACCAGAACATTCCTTGCGTGGTGTCGGGCACTTGCGATCCGGACATCGGCCTGCCGTTTGTCGACTTGGATTATTACGCGCTCTGCCGTCACGCGGCGGGGCAGATGACCGGGCTCGGCCACAAGCGGATCGTGTTTATAACAGAAAACTCGACCAAGGCCGGCGACCTGGAAAGCGAGCGCGGATTCGTGGACGGCATCGCCGCCGCCAGCGACTCGCAAGCGCGCGGGCAGATCATGCACCACAATAACACGCGGCGAAGCGTGATGAAAGTGCTGGACAGGCTGCGCGCCAGGGACGACCGCCCCACCGCGATGCTCGTTGCGCACCCACATTTCTATATTCTCGTGCAAACCTACCTGCACGAACTCGGGCTGCGCGTGCCCGGGGACATTTCCTTGATGTGCCGCGACGACGACACGTTTCTCGACTACACAAGACCCGTGCCCACGCGCTACTCGTTCGACTCCGCCGCCTTTGCCCGCCGCCTTTTCAAACTCATCATGCAAACCGTGGACGGCGCGCCCATTTTGAAGCACCGCCTCCGCATCATGCCCGACTATCAAAAAGGCGCCACGCTTGTCGCTCCCAATTCACCGTAAGCAACACAATCCCGCATTAACACAGCATTGAACATGAAAACCAAAATATCCGCCGCGGCCGCAGGGCTGCTTGCGTGCGCCGCCCCTGTTTTTTCGGCGGACGACGCGCGTCCCAACATCGTTTTTATCCTCGTGGATGACCTCGGCATTTCCGACATCGGCGCGTTTGGCGCGAGCTTTTACGAAACGCCCAACATCGACAAACTCATCGCGCGCGGCATGCGCTTCACAAACGCCTACACACCCGTGGCGATCTGCGCGCCCGCCCGCGCCTCCGCCATGACCGGAAAACATCCGCTCAAACTCGGCATGTGGAATCACTATCATCACATGCCCGACAATTCCATAACCGTCGCCAACCGCCTCAAGGACGCCGGCTACGCGACGTGGCACGTCGGCAAATGGCATTGCGGAAGCCCCGCCAACAAAACGCTTCCGCACGATGTCGGTTTCGACGTCAACATCGCCGGCTGGGAAGCGTGGGCGCCCGCGTCGTATTTCTGGCCGTATAAAAAGAACCGCAACCGTCCCATCGAAAAAGTGCCCACGCGCTCCCGCGTGCCGGGCCTGGAGGAAGGCGGACGCGAAGGCGAATACCTCACCGACAGACTCACCGACGAGGCGCTCCGGCTCATCGACAAGCATGATACAAGCACCCCGTTTTTCCTCAACCTGTGGCATTTCGCCGTGCACACCCCCCATCAGGCAAAGCCGGAGAAAATCGAGAAATACAGGCAAAAGGCCAAACGCCTCGCCGGCATGAACGAAGAATATTTTTACGACGCCAAGGGCACGCGGTATTTTGAAAACCCGGCCATGGACGACCGCTGCGCCATTTACGCCGCCATGATTGAGAGTGTCGATGAAAGCGTGGGGCGCGTCGTCGCCGCGCTCAAAAAGAAGGGCGTGTATGAAAACACGCTGATCATTTTTTACTCGGACAACGGACCGCTGACAAACTGGCTCATCAAGACCCCCTATCGCGGCGGAAAAAACTCGACCTACCAAGGCGGCATACGAATGCCCGCGTCGCTGACATGGGAGGCGAAAATCAAGCCCGGCGCGGAAAACCACAGCGAGATCAACATCTACGACCTGCCCCACACCATGCTCGCCGCCGCCGGAACCGCGTTCCCCGCCAATCACGGCGGCGACGGCCTTTCGCTGCTCCCGCTCGCCTTGGGAACACAGGAAAAACTCCCCGCGCGAACCTTCACTTGGTATTTCCCCAGCACCCGCATGCACTGGGGCCAATACGCAAGCGCGGCCATGAAGGACGAGGACAATTGGAAATATCAAATGCTCTTCAACGGCGATGGCGACGAGCTCTACAACCTCAACATCGACCCGCGCGAATCAAACAACCTGATCAAAAAATATCCCGAGAAAGCTGCGCAGATGGAGCAAAAATTACGCGATGAACTGAACCGGTATTATGCCGGCATGCCCAAGCCCGACGAGATCTACATCGAAAACGTGGAGCGCCGTCTCAGAGGCGAACCCGCCGTGAGGGTTCAGGACAAAAACTACTGAGCCAAAAATTCGTTCGCAGGGGCGCGTCGTTTGCGACGGCCGTATTTTCGATGCGGCCGTCGTAGCGCGGACTGCCAAGTCTGCCTGTATTTTCTGTTATCAAGGCAAGTAGACTCGACAGTCCGCGCTACGTCGTTGAACGGAGATTTGCGACGCGCGCTACGGGCGCACGATTTTTATGCCAGCGGGGGCGTCGATGGTGGTGGTGATTTTTCCGGAGGCGTCTTTTTCGTGTCTCACTTTCAACACACCGAGCGGGGTGGGATATGTGCCCTCGGCCCAGTCGAGGTCGCCGAGGTGCGGGGCGATTTTTATCGTTTTGCAGCCGGGCTCCAGCACTTGAATTCCGAGTATGTGCGCGCTCATCCACGCGGTCGGGCCGGACGCCCAGCCGTGACAAAAACTGTGCCGGTATCCGGGATAACAATAGGCGCCAAAATCACCGTGAATGTCCTTCTTGCCGGGAGGCGTGAGTTCGTCGAGACGCGCGGCGTTTTTTGTCCATTCGAGATCAAAATCCTCCCAGAAGGTCGTGGCGCCCATGTCGAGCATGCCGCCCCAATAGGAGCGAATGGTGTCGATCGCCTGCCGGTGCTGTCCCGCGAGCGCCTGGGCTTCGAGCATGTAATAGCCGTAGAAGGTGGAGAAGTTTTTCGGGCCGCCGACAGACACGACCTCGTCGCACGCCTTTTCCGGAGGCAGGATGCCCGCGAGCGCCATGAGCGCGGCGGCTTGCTTGAGATTGTTGTGGTCCTTGATTGAGCGATTCAGCCGGGTGGTGATGGCTTCTGTTTTCTTGATGTATTCCGGTTCGTCGAGCCAGGTGCAGAGTTTGGCGGCGTGCTGCATGGCCCAAACCATGAGGGCGCGGCAGCCGGCCTTGACACCCTCCGCGTTGGGGCTGGAAGGCCAGTCGAGAAACTCGCGGGTCTTGGTTTTTTCGAGGCCGTTTTCGTCAATGTATTGGTCTATCTGGTCGATCAGTCCGAGGATGTAGCTCCTGTGTTTTTGCATGAAGGCGAGATCGCCGTTTTGCAGATACCAGTCGTGATGGATGATGAGATACCAGAGCGAATAGGTGGGGATTTTGTTCATCCAACCGGGAAGGGGAAATTGCGCGCACGCGAGGTCGAGACTGTTGGGGACGGTTTCGTTGTCGCCAAAAACGGCGCGAATGGAGGAGACCTCGGGGTGCATGTCGCCGAGCCAGACGAGCCGGTCGCGCTTGATGCCATCCCAGAGGTATTCCTGCATGTTCAGGTGCACGGTGTAGGCACCGGTGAGCCAGATTTGGTCGAGGCGCGGGTCGCTGCTTTTGAAGGAGCCTAGGTAGGGAATGTCGCGATAGCGGAGAATGGCGCGCGCCTCCTTGAGGTAGATGCTGGTGTTTTTTTGCAGGAGGTCGATGCGCACAAAACGAAACCCCGTGTTGCCGATTTCGATCATGCCGTCGCGGGGGATTTCCATCACGATGTCGCGCTTGGCGTGGTCGTCGGTGGAGCGGCCGACCATCCATTCGCTGTTGTTGGTCTCGCTGTTGCACTCGCCGACCGACTCGCCGAAGCGGATGCGCACGAGCGAGGGTTCGCGACGCGTGGAGCTACCCATGACGAGTTGCAGTCCGCCGTGGATTTCCTTGCCGTAGTCGAGGAGGATGGACGCGGTTTTGGCGCCGGTGCTTTTCATCACGCACATGTTGCGGCGGCCCAGCATGGACTGGCTGTCGCCCTGCCGCAGGAGGACGGCTTCGTTTGCGACGAGTTTTTCGCCGCCGTCGTTTTTCCACACGATGCGTTGCGGCGAGATGAGTGCGCGGGCGAGCGTGTCCTTTTGGGCTTTGCCATCGTATTCGGGGCCGAAAACAGGCGGGAGCGCGACGGCGGTGCTTTGCACCGCGGCGGCAAACGCAAGCAGCAGAATAGCCGCCGCGAATTTAGGAAAAGTTTTCATATTCATTCGTATTTTTGAAACGCTAGAAAATATACGCGAGTTTTATGAGGTTCGGCGCTGCCGGAGGCTTCGCCCTGCCAGAAGCAGTAGCATGGCGGGGAGAAGGAATAGCGAAGGCGCGCCACCTCCGCCTCCACCGCCGCCGGAGCTCGCGTCGTTGACCGTGAGCGTGGCGGGGTTGCTGGTTTTGGAACCGGCGGGATTGGTAACGACAACGGTGTAGCTGCCGGCGTCGGATTTTTGGGCGTTGGTTACCACCAGGTTTGCATTGGTCGCGCCGGGAATATCCGTTCCGTTTTTCTTCCACTGGTAGGTCAAGCTGTCGCCTGTTGCCGCGACCGTGAATGTCGTGCTGTCGCCCACTTTGATTGTTTTTGACGCGGGTTGCGTCGTGATGACTGGCGCGGCGAGTTCGCCCACCGTCACCGTGAACGCGCCGGAGGTCACGATTTCGCCCGTGGTGGCCGTCAATGCCACTGCATACGTTCCGGCGTGCGTTCCCTTATCCGCGTTGGTCACGGCGTAGGTCTCAGAGGTCGCGCCTGCGATGGCAAAGTTGTCGAGATACCATTGCCACGAGTTAGGGGCGAAGCCGGTTGCGTTCGCCGTGAGCGTGAAAGCTCCTAGTGCGGGAACATGGGCGCTGCTTGCGGTCGTGCCCGAACCGGCGCCGGTCACGGTTGCGCTGATGCTGGCGGTGCCGTTGGTTTGCGCGGGCGGGACGGAGTTTTTGCCATCGGTGTTGCCCGCGTTTGCCGTGATGGAGGCGACCAATGCGGCGTCGGCGGGGCTGATGGTGTGCGAATACGAGGGGACAAACACCTCGTCGTCGCCTGGCGCTGTCGTGCCCGTGGTCGAGATCATGTCATTGCCCGACGTATGCAGCTTGCCGGTGGATTGCGTGGTGAGCGGATTGTTGGTGCCCTTGTAGACGTTGTTGACCGAGAGGATTTGCGCGTCTTCGCCCGCGACGGTCGCGGTGGTGTTGCCCGGGGCAGTGAAGTAATTGTTATACATGTAAACCTGCGCGTTGGTCACGCTCGGCATGTCGGACTTCAGTCCGTCGCCCCACAGGTTGTTGTGCAGGAGGACGCCGGTGTCCTTGCCTGCGTTGGAGATGGTCATCGCCGAGCCGCTGCCGCCCGTTGCGGTGAATTCATTCCACGAGAAGGTGACGTTGTCGGCGTTGCCGGTAATGGCGACAGGCGTGTTGGTGAACGCGCAATGGGAAACGTCCACGTCGTTCGCGCCGGTGATGGTGAGCGCGCCATCGATGAAGTTGACACCGAGGATGACGGTGCCGCTCGCCGTCTCGGGAATGGTGAGATTGCCGGTGATGGTGGAGGAGGAGTCCGCGCCGACAATGGTGTTGCCCGGCGCGAGGGTTGCGCCGCCGACCAAGGAGAGGTCAACCGTGCCGCTCACCGTGATGGTTCCCACGCTAGGCGCTTCGAGTTGAGTTTTGAGGGCTTGCGCATCGGCGACCGCCTGGCTGGTGACGGTGAGGACGGCAACATCGCTGGTGGCGTCCGGACTAATGCCATTGGATGCGACGCAGCGATATTGCGTGCCGTTCATTGCGGTGGTGGCCGCGGGGCGGGAGAGTGTTGATAAGGTCGCACCGGAGATGTTCGTCCAAGTGTTGCTTCCTGCGGCCGCGGATTGCCATTGGAGGGACGGTTCCGGGTTTCCGGTAACGGTGACACTGAAGGTGGCGTTTGCGCCCTCAATGATACTTTGGTTTGCCGGCTGCGTGGTGAACACCGGCGCTTGGTTAACAGTGAGGCTGGCGGCGGCGCTGTTCACGAAAGCTTGGGAGTTTGTGACGACGCAGCGGTATTGCATGCCGTTTTGCGCAAGGGTGACGGAGGAAAGTGTCAGCGTGGCGGAAGTCGCGTTGTCAATGGCCGTCCATGTGTCGGTGCCGACGGGCGCGGATTGCCATTGGTAGGTTGGCGCGGGGTTGCCGGTGGCGGCGACGGTGAAGGTGGCGGTGCCACCAGCGGTGACCGTTTGGGCGGCGGGCTGCGTGGTTATCGTTGGCGCCTCAAGCGGGATGATGCCTGCGAGTGCGGTGGGAGCGCTGATGATCGTGCCGGCGGCGTTGGTGATGATGACGCGGTAGTGTTTGCCATTGTCCGCGGAACCGAGGCCGGTGAGCGCAAGGCTTGCGGAGTTCGCACCGGAGACATCGGCCCAGTTTGCGCCGGAGTCGGTCGAGACTTGCCATTGGTAGGCGAAGGGAGGTTCGCCAGTCGTGGTGACGGAGAGCGTGGTGGCGTCGCCGTTCACGTTGGTGGTTGCGGGCAGGTCATTGCCGGACGGAATCGCGGGAGTGTTGGTAGTGAGAATGAGGTGGACGCCGTCAGCGCGAATTTCCGGAGTGTAGGTGATCGGGCCGAGCAGGATGGGCGCTAGGTTGGTGAAAGTTGCCGCCGTGGTGCGGCCGGTGGCGTCGTAAATAACGTGAATGTCCGCCTGTCCGACCGCATCCGGGGAAATGGATTCAATGACGAGGTTTACCGGCCCCGTGATGCCCGAACTGTTCATTACGCCCGCATCACCGAGAAGGGTCATGCTTTGAGTGGTGGCTTCGGCAATGACAAGGGTGGCGGCGGGGTTGGTGACGGACAGTGAGCACGCGAACCTAGCCTTGCCCCGGAGCCGAAGGGCGGCTCCGGCGAGGGTGAGCCTGCCATTAATGCTGGCGGTGGAATCAGCGGAATTGATTTCCAGCGTGGCGTTGCCGTTGATGGTGAGGTCGCCCGCAAGAGTGTCGCCGCCACCACTGGAAATCGCGAGCCGGGCGTTTTCGCTGAGCGTGATGCCTCCGCCGACGGAGGAGACTTCATCAAGGGTGATGGTGGCGGATGCGTTGCCAGCAAGGGTAATCCCGCCAAGGATTGAGGAGCCCTCGACGAGGGTGATGCCGGCAGTGGCGTTGTCGGCGAGGTTGAGCGCGCCGGCGACCGTGGAGCGGGTGTGGCGGGCGAGGAGCTCGGAATCGCCGGTAAGAATGTAGTGCCCGTTGACGGAGCTGTCGGTGAACATAACATCCATGAAACCGCGACTCATGATGGCGATGTTGCCACTTATGGTGGAGCCATTGAGCATTATGATGGCGTCGTGGGGATGGAGCGCGGCGGGAGTGCCGTCGATGTGGACGCCGCCGCTGAGCGTGGCGCCGGAACCGGTGAGTTCGAGGGTGGCGCCGGTGGTGGATGGGAACGCGCCGCCGGGAAGACCGGCGGTCATTTTCACGGGGCCGTCGAGCGTGGTGTCCCGGAGGTGAATGCGAATGTTTTCAGCGTAGGGAGTATTGAGGGCGCCGGCGGCGGCGATGCGGATGGAGCCGAGCGCGCCGGAGACGCGGGAGTTGGCGAGGTGAATCTCGTAGGTGCCGCCCGCGCCATCGGGTTTTGGCATCACGGCTTGGCTGTCCGGCATTCCGACGATGGAATAGTTTTCCTGAAAATTCCAGTCGATGCCCGCGCTGTAGGCGGCGTTGATGGTGACATTCTCAATGAATGCATTGATGTCAGTCCGGCCGTTATTGGCATTGCCTGTGAGGAAAAGAATGCCGGGCGAGAACAGTCCGGCAGTGGTGATGGAGCCGCCGGAGTAAGCGAGAGTGGCAAGGCTGCCGTGGATTTGCAGGGCGGGCGCACAGCTTTCGGACGTGGTTGCGATGGCAACGTCTTCGAGTGTGATGGCGCGATTGACGGAGCCGCTGTTAACAAGAAACGCAGGCACGCCGATGCCATCGAAGGTGGTGTTTTCGGAGAGGATTTCGCCGCGTTTGAGTGTGAAGGATGCCTGACCATCGCCAATCGTGACAGCCTTGGAGCGGGAGTCGCGGACGAAAATGGAAAGGTCTTCGCCGTGGAACAATGCGGGGGCTCCCGTGGCGCTGCCGTTGAGGCGGATGGTTTCGGACGCGCCGCCGCCGGTGCGCGAGAGGGCGCCACCGTAGAGATAAATGCTGGCGTCATTGCCCGCGGCGACGGCTTGGCGGGAATCCTGATTGCCGGTAAGCGCAATGTTGGAATTCACATTTTTGCCGATAAAGGTAACGGGATGCGAACCGGCTGCGGATTCGCCAAGGGCGAAGATGCCCGCGCCATCGGCGGTGAGGGGTGCGCCCGGGGCGATGATGAAATTGGTGTCGGCGTAGGACCAAACACCCGAACGGGCCGCGGCGGCGGCAAGCGCGGGATCGGCGCTGGTGTTGTGGAATTGATAGGCAACCGTGGTGCCGTCGGAGATAATCTGGCGGATTCCACGCTCGGGATAAAACGTGCCACTGGTGGCAACCGTTTCGGTGGCACCGGTGTGCGCGGCGCCAAACGGGGTCCATTTGGCGTAAAGCGTGTGATTGTCGGCCGCGGGGTCGACGGGTGTGGTTACTGTGACTTGGTCGCCAGTGCCGGCGGCGGTGGCAAACCAGCCGGCAAAAAGATGCCCGGCACGCGATGCGACCGGCAACGAGCCATAGGCCGCGCCTTGCGTGACAGTCTTGCTCTCCGCGGAAACTTCGCCGTCCTGCGGATCAAACATCACGGTGATGGTTTTGGCGGAACCACCGCCGCCAGTCGAACCGTCTTCGGTCCACTTGGCGTGGAGTGTTTGGCTGTTGGCCGCTGATGGGACGATGGTCGCGGCGGAGACTTGCGCGCCGGTGCCGTCCGCGCCCGTCCACCATCCGGCAAAGGCGTATCCGTCGCGCGAAGGCACGGGCCATAAGCCGTCCGCGCCGTAAGCGGAGCCTTTTGCCGCGGTTTTGGTCGAGGGTGACACGGTGCCGCCGCCGGCGTTGAATGTGATGGTGATTGTCTGCGCGACAGTGCCAACGGGGGCGGTGGAGCCGGAGAGGATTTGGCTGGCGATGGAGCCGATGCGCGCGCTGGTTCCGGTGGTGGTCACCGCGCCGGTGGCGAGGTTGATTTTGCGAACGACGGCGTTGCCCGTGTCGGCCACGTAGAGGGTGCCGCTGGCGAGGACTAGGGCGGTGGGCGAGTTGAAGCGGGCAGTCGTGCCGGTGCCATCGGCCGCGTAGAGCTTGGGCGTGGCGGGAACGACATACGTGTTCGCGCCGGCGATTGTGGAGGATGTGTAGGTGATCGCCCGCGTGTCGGGATTTCCCGCGACGAGCGTCAGGGAACCGGTGGCAAGGGCGAGCGCGCGAATGGCATCGCATCCCGTGTCCGCGATGTAGAGCGTGCCGGAGCCAAGGGCGAGGCCGGCGGGCGCGGTGAGGGGCGCGGCGCCGGCGGCGGGATAGATCGTGGTCACCGCGCCGGTGTCGAGGACCAGTTTGCGAATGGCGTTGTTGCCGGTGTCGGCGATGTAGAGGGCGCCGGCGGTGTCGTAGGCAAGCGCGCCGGGTGCGTTGAAGCGAGCCGCGGCGCCGGCGGCGTCAACGAGGCCGGAGTCACCCGGATTGCCGGCGAGCGTGGTCACGGCGCCGGCGGGGGTGATTTTGTAGATGGCGTGGGTGTCGGCGTCGGCGACATAGGTGTTGCCCTCGGTGTCGGTGGCAATGCCGGAGGGAGCTACGCCAACCGTGGCAAGCGTGGATGCGACAGCGCCGGAGGAGACTTTGCGAATGGCGGCGTTGGCGGAATCGGCGACGTGGAGCGTGCCGCTTGCGAAGGCGAGGCCGATCGGGGTGTTGAATCGGGCGGCGGCGCCAGTGCCATCGGTCAGGCCGGAGGCGGAACCGGTGCTGCCCGCGAAAACAGCGGCGGTGGCGTTGGATGAGAGGGCGGCGGCGCGGATGTTATGGTTTTCAGAATCAGAGATGAACAAGGTGCCGCTGTTGATGGCGAGGCCGGAGGGCGCGGCAAAAGGCGTCTCGTCGATGGCCACGAGATTTGAGGGAGGGGGCGAGGTTTCTCCCGCAAAGGATATGTCAGCGGAAACGAAGTAGTGGTCGCTGGGATAGCGCTTGACCCCGTTGACGGTTTTGTAATCGCGAATAATTTCGGAGGAGTGGGTGACGACAGCGCCCCGGGCAAAGATGAAGTCGATTTTTGTGTTGCTGGAGGTGTTGTAATCGTAGCCGGAAAAACCGTGATGTGTGTTGCCCGGGTTGGCCTCGGAGTTGACCCGCGCAAAGGTGTCATACCACCCGGCTTGGTGGATGTGGGTGATAGAGATGTCGGTGTAGCCGACATTAAAGTCGCCGAAGAGGAGCTGGGGCGTGTCGGGGTGATGGAGCGCGGCGGCTTGGAGCACGAGACGGATTTCGTGGAGGCGGGCCTCGTCGTTTCCGGTGGGGCCGTATTCGGCGGGGTTGTGCTGAAGGTGGGTGTTCCAAACCACAAACTCGCGTCCGGTTTTTTTATCGCGAAGCTTGACCCAACTGGCGTCACGATGTGATCCGATGGTCGGATAAGTGCCCGGCGTTCTGGGGTGCGCGTTCGACCAGAAATGATCCTTGTCAAGAAGCTCAAATTTCTCGGTGGAGTAAAGAATGCCGTTGCCCTGGGTGGAGGTGCTGGGAGTGGTGTTGTTTATGGGATACTTGAAGGCGGCGTAGCCGGGCATGACGGCGAGCATGTCCTCAAGCTGAGCCCACGTGACTTCCTGACAGCAGACGATGTCGGCGTTTAGGGCGAGGATGGTTTCGCGGAGAACGGCACGGCGGGGGAGAAGGTTTCTTGTGTAGGGAGTGCTTTCGCCGTAATAGGTGGAGGCCGCGCCAGTCCACCAGGCGTCATAGGTTTTGCTCGGCTCGGCGTCGCCTCCGGCGTTGCCGCGCAGGTTGGCGCTGACGACGCGGTAAACGCCGGGAGTGCCGGGCGCGGGGCGAACGCGGATTTCGACCTCGGGGGACGGCGTGACGGGCGTGGTTGCCCAGCGCGCGTAAAGAATGTGGTCCGCGGAGTCAGCCGGGACATTGGTGGCGGCGGTGACTTGCGTGCCGCCACTGGGCGCGGTGAACCAGCCGGAGAAGGTGACTCCGGCGCGGGTCGGCGCGGGCAGGTCGCCGTAGGCGGTGTTTTGGTGAACGGTTTTCGCGAGCGGGGAAACAGAACCGCCTTGCGGACTGAAAGTGACGGTGAGGGCGGCGGTGGTGGGTTGTGAGTCGGAAGACACCCAGCGCGCGTAGAGAGTGTGCGCAGTGGAGTTGGCGACAATGGTGTCAGGCGAAACGAGTGTGCCGGTGCCACCGGACGCCGTCCACCAACCGGAGAAAATGTATCCGGCGCGCGTTGGGGCGGGGAGCGGACCGTAGGGTTGGCTCGGAAGGACGGCCTTGGAGGCTGGCTGGCCGTTGAGCGTGCCGCCTTGCGCATCGAAAGTCACGGGGATGGTGGCGTTGGAGGAGGAGATGTCGCCATTGGGCTGTTGGGTGAAGGAATGGGCGTTGCCATTGTAGGTGAAATTGCCGGTAAAAATAGCGCCGTTGACGCCTTGAACCGTGATGAGGTTTGCGAGCAACGCGGGGTCTAGTGGGCCGGTTTGCGAGCCGTCGATGGTGATGTGGATGCGTTGCACGCCGGAGGCATTGCCCCGGATGATGAGTCGGTCACCCGTGCCCGTGGCGGGATTGATGGCGAGGTGGATGGCGCCGGTTCCGGCGAGTGTGGCCGCCTCGACGGTGCGGTAGCCGTCGCTGGCGGAGCCACCGAGGTCAAGGGTTGCGTTGTTGACGAGGTTGCCGAGGGCAACGGCCGGCGTGGCGACTCGCAGCGTGCCGGACTCAATGGCGGTGTCACCAGTGCGGGTGCCGGGCTCGGCGAGGACTAGGGTGCCGGGGCCTTTTTTGGCGAGGGATTTGCCGTCCCAGCCCGTGGCGAGGGCGGCGGCATCGGCGCGGTTGGCAAGCGGCGTGTCGATTGTGAAAGTTTTGCCGGAGGCGATGGTGAAAGTGCCGTGGGCGTTGGCGGCGGGAGCGCGCCATGCGAGGAGGTGGCCGATGTGGTATTCGGTGGCGTTGAGGATGTTTTTCCCGTGGAAAATGTAGTCAGGCAGGCTGTTGGTGCCCGTGAGCGCGGTGGCGGTCGTGACGCTGGCGAAGTTTCCCTTGATGCCACCGGTGGCGCGCAGGATAACGGCGGAAGGCAAATCGGTGGCCTTGGCAGCGGAGGCCGCCGTTGCGTAGCCGGTCATGTTTTCGAGACCGTCGACACGGAGCGCGCCGTCGAGCGCGGCGGCGGATAAAACGGTGACACAGGGAGTATCGCGCGAGCCGTCCAGCGTGACAGCGAGCGAGGATTGGCCGTTTTGCGAGTAGTCACCGCCAACAATGACGGAGCCGGTGGGGGCGACATGGATGTGCGCGTCGCCAAGCTGCCCGAGAATAAGTTTTCCGGTGACATTAAGGAGCCCCGCAACGCTGGCGGTGCCGGTGGAAGTGACGCCCTCGGCGGTGGTTTTGCCAGCATTCGCATCGGCGGCGGCGATGAAATTTCCCCCCACTGTGACAATGCCGGCGGGGAGGATATTGAGGATGCCGGTTCCGCTGGAGGTGACGTTGACAGTGGGGTTTCGGCCAAGATAGAAGTGCGTTGTGTTTGCCCAGATGCCGGCAACATTGGCAGTGCCGAGACTGTTGTTTGTGCTGCCGAGCGCGGAATAGGTTTTCACAATGACTGCTCCGGTTTCGGAAATATCGAGCGTTCCCTTCCCTCCATAGCCCGTCTGGAATGACCCGCGAAGGTCGAAGAGACCATCGACTTTCATGGTGCCGCTGCCTGCGGCATTTCTCCCGAGGTGGACATAGCCGTTGGATCCGTTGAGCCCGGTGACGATGGTGCCTGTTTGCGCGATGTGGACGTTGGCTGTGCCGACGCCCATGTAGAAATGGTCGCCAATACCCATGTAACCGCGAATGATCGCCGTGCCGCTGCTTTTGGTGCCTTGGGCGATGCTGATGTAAGTGCCGGCGAGGAGTGTGCCGCTTTCGAGCACCTCAACATAGCCGTTGGCGCTGTTGCCGATATTTATGTGGGTGGATCCCGACCAAAGGCCGGCAAGTCGGAGTGTGCCGCGTCCAGTGGGCTGATTGTAGGTGGGCGAAGCAGTGCCGGAGTCCAACTGGTCGCCGATCTGGCTGTAGGTTCCAACATGGACGGCGGCGCCGGGGGCGACAGTCATTTCAGCGGAGCCCTGCCGTCCAAGAAGAAAATAGGAGCCGGTGACGAAGAGCGCGCCGGGCTCCATGTTGACGGTGGCGTTTGCACCGGCGACATAGGCAAGGTAGGTGCGCCGCGCGCCAACGGTGTTGTTGAGAAGGGTGCCGGAGATTTTAAGCGTTCCATTTGCGGCGTTGGCGTTGGAGACGCGGATATCGCCCGAGACCGACATGAAACCTTCGACGTTGAGTGTGCCTGTGGATTGGGCGACATGGGCGATGGAGGTTGTCGCCGCGGAATTAGTGCCGATGAATGTGCCGGTGGGCTGGATGTTGAAGACGCCCGTGCCGCTGGCACCGACACGCAAGATGTCCCCGGCGCTTTCCCAGTATCCGCCGAGGTTGGCGGTGCCGCTGGCGCCACCGTGGTCGCCAACGTAGATGTTGTTATTTTTTATGGTGCCGGTGGTGGTTACATCCATGCGCCCCTTGCCGTCAAAACCGACGGCGATGGTGCGACTGAGTCCGGAGACCATGCCCTCTATGCGAGCAATGCCATTGCCGGCGCCCTTGATAAAATTAGGATTGGGGTTGGGGTCGGAAGTGGCGGAATTGTAACCGCCCACACGAAACGACGACTGGAGATAAAGCGTGCCAGTTTGCCCGACAATGAGCGTGCCGTCACCGACACCACCAACATAGAGCATGCCAACACGATTGTTGAGATAGCCGTCAACAATGACCGTGCCCGACGAGGTGGTATCCTTCGCGGCAATTTGCAGGTAGTTAGTGTTTGCCACGCCACCTTGGTCGATTTTAAGCACGCCCGTGCCTTCGTAACCAACGTAGGTATTATTACTGGTGGTATTCGTCCATACGCCGCCACCGGCAATGGCGAGCGTGCCGGACGCCCCTGCGCCGTAACCGATGAAGGATGAACCACTGACAGCGGTAATGCCGTTACTGATGGCAATGTTGCCATCGGTAACGAAGGCGGCGTCGTTCTCAGTGGGAGCATTTTGCGCGGCCCCAGAAGGCGAACCAGTGCGCCAGCCATTAGGCGTAAACCAAGAACCACTAACGCCGGTATCCCAATAGACATCGGTGGCGCGGATCGCGGGCGCGAAGGAGATCGCGAGGATGAAGGCAATGAGCAGTGTTAGGGTGGATTTCATTGACAGTATATTTTTTAAATTCTCGCAGGAAGAGGAGGAAATCGATCAGAGGTGATGCGAAAGATCGTTTCTTTTCGTGGTGCGGCGGAAGGCGGCGGGTTATTGTTTTCGGCGCTGCCGGAGGCTTCGCTCTGCCAGAAGCAGTAGCATGGCGGGGAGAAGGAATAGCGAAGGCGCGCCACCTCCGCCTCCACCGCCGCCGGAGCTCGCGTCGTTGACCGTGAGCGTGGCGGGGTTGCTGGTTTTGGAACCGGCGGGATTGGTAACGACAACGGTGTAGCTGCCGGCGTCGGATTTTTGGGCGTTGGTTACCACCAGGTTTGCATTGGTCGCGCCGGGAATATCCGTTCCGTTTTTCTTCCACTGGTAGGTCAAGCTGTCGCCTGTTGCCGCGACCGTGAATGTCGTGCTGTCGCCCACTTTGATTGTTTTTGACGCGGGTTGCGTCGTGATGACTGGCGCGGCGAGTTCGCCCACCGTCACCGTGAACGCGCCGGAGGTCACGATTTCGCCCGTGGTGGCCGTCAATGCCACTGCATACGTTCCGGCGTGCGTTCCCTTATCCGCGTTGGTCACGGCGTAGGTCTCAGAGGTCGCGCCTGCGATGGCAAAGTTGTCGAGATACCATTGCCACGAGTTAGGGGCGAAGCCGGTTGCGTTCGCCGTGAGCGTGAAAGCTCCTAGTGCGGGAACATGGGCGCTGCTTGCGGTCGTGCCCGAACCGGCGCCGGTCACGGTTGCGCTGATGCTGGCGGTGCCGTTGGTTTGCGCGGGCGGAACGGAGTTTTTGCCTGCGGTGTTGCCCGCGTTTGCCGTGATGGAGGCGACCAATGCGGCGTCGGCGGGGCTGATGGTGTGCGAATACGCAGGGACAAACACCTCGTCGTCGCCAGTCGCGGTCGTGCCGGTGGTCGTGGTCGTGTCATTGCCCGACGCATGCAGCTTGCCGGTGGATTGTGTGGTGAGCGGATTGTTGGTGCCCTCGTAGAGGTTGTTGACCGAGAGGATTTGCGCGCCTTCGCCAGCAACGGTCGCAGTGGTGTTACCCGTCGCAGTGAAGTAATTGTTATACATGTTAACCTGCGCGTTGGTCACGCTCGGCATGTCTGACTTCAGTCCGTCGCCCCACAGGTTGTCGTGCAGGAGGATGCCGGTGGAAGCGCCCGCGTTGGAGATGGTCATCGCCGAGCCGCTGCCGCCCGTTGCGGTGAATTCATTCCACGAGAAGGCGATGTTGTCGGCATTGCCGGTGATGGAGACGGGGGCGTCGGCGAAGGTGCAATGGGAAACGTCCACGTCGTTCGCACCGTCGATGGTCAGCGTGCCGCCGGTGAAGTTGACGCCCATGATGACAATGCCGCTCGCGCTCGCCGGGATGGTGAGGTTGCCGGTGATTGTGGAGTTGCCGTCCGCGCCGACGATGGTTTTGCCGTGGCCGACGGTTGCGCCGCCGACCAGTGAAAGATCAATCGTGCCGGTCACAGTGATTATTGCGGGGGCGGGTGCTTCGAGTTCATACATGAATTCCAGCGCGTCATTTAACGCCTTGCTGACAACGGTAAGGACGGCGACATCGCTGGTGGCGTTCGGACTGATGCCATTCGAAGCAACGCAGCGGTATTGCGTGCCTCGTTGCGCAAGAGTGATGGTGGTGAGTGTGAGCGAGGTGGCAGTTTCACCAGCGATATCCGCCCATGTGCTGCCGCCAGAAGGCGCGAACTGCCATTGATAGGTTGGCGCGGGGTTTCCGGTGGCGGCGACGGTGAAGGTGGCGCTTTCCCCTTCAGCAGCCATTTGGCTTGCTGGCGGCTTGGTGATGACGGGTGCATGGTTGACTGTGAGCGCAGCAACGTCGCTGGTGGCGCTGCCTCGCACGTTGGTTGCAACAAAGCGATATTGCATGCCGTCCATCGAGGCGGCGGTGGTGAGTGTGAGCGTGGCGGCGCTGGCGGCGGGGACATCAGTCCAGGTGGCGCCATTGACGGAGGATTGCCATTTGAACCAGGGGGCCGGGGTGCCGGCTGCTGTTGCGGTGAGAGTGACTGACTGGCCGGCATTCGCAGTGGCGTTCGCCGGTTGCACGGTGATTTCGGGCGAGGTGTAGTTGGCAGGGAACTCGTCGAGGTCGGTGGTAAAGTCGGACAGGGTGTAGGTTTTTCCGAAGCGGTCCGTGGCGCGGATCTCGACGCTGGCCGCTGTGTTTTTCATGGTGTAGGCATACAAATGATTATTTTTGTTGCCGCTGTAACTGTCCGTGGAGCGTCCGAGGACGCCCTTGTGATAGCCGCTGGCATAGGCGTCGGGCCTTGCGCTGAGTTTTGTCAATGTGCCGGCCTTGACGCCATTTTCGTAGGCGACGATTTCCCATTGGGGATCGGAGTTCCAGGCGTCAACGACAACGACATTCGCAGCTTGGTTGTAGGTGAAGGTATTGGTGCCGCTGCCAAAGGCGGTGTTGCCGCGATACATGCGCATTTGGTAGGTGTCGCTGTAGCCGGTGGGCTTGGAATACCAGTCGGCGAGCTTGTTGCCGGAGACGGTGTAGACGCCGTAGCCGTTGGGAGCGCCGTCAAGATTGACCAAGGAATTCCACCATGCGCCGCAGGCGCCACCGTGAATGTGTTCGTAGGCCGTGATGTCTTTGGTGGAGCCGCTGATGGTAAAGGTGAGGTTTTGCTGGTAGTGGGTGTGGCCGGCGAAGAAGTGGACGTCGGCGTAGTCCTTGAGCAGATCGTAGAGTTTTTTGTGGGCGGTGTTGCCACGCAGCGGGATGTGGTAAGCGACGATAATGGTTTTTGTCTTGGGGACAAAACTGAGATCCTGGCGTATCCATTCAATAATATCGTTGGTGATGCCGGTGCCGTAGGCACTTTGGGAAGTGTAGAGGATGTCGTCTATGCCGATGACGTGGACGTCGCCGCGATTGAAGGAGTAGTTAACCGGGCCGTAGACGTTTTCATAGGCTTCGCTGGCCTCGTAGTCGTGGCTGCCATCGCCAAGGGCCTTGTCGTGGTCGTGGTTTCCGATGACGGCAAAGTAGGGGATGCCCGCGAGGTTGGTGGTGTCGCGTATGGGGATGTGCATGTTCAGGGTGTCGTTGCAGACATCGCCGAGGAGGATGGCGTAGGTTGGCAGGGTGGCGGTCTTGGCGAATTGGGCCATGTCGGCGATGGTTTCATTTCTGTAGCGAGCAAGCTGAGTGCTGTTGGACACCTGGGGGTCGCCGACTGCGAGGAGGATGAAGTCTTTTTCGGGCGCGGGGAGCCGGACGATGTTGAAATCGTAGCGCTGCTGCTCGTCGGTGAGTTTTGTATAAAATTGCGCCTGCCCGGGCTTGGCGGGGGTGCCGAGCGTGTTGATGGCGTAGTTTTCCGGCGTGGAGTAATAGACCATGCGCGCCTTGGTGGTGCCACCCTTGTTCGTGCGTTTCATCTGGTAGATGCCGTTGGCGTTGGTTTTGACGCATTGGAATCCGTCGCTGACAACGACACCTGCGACGGGCGCGCCGGTGTCGTCAACGATGGAGCCGTAGAGGTCCATGCCGGCGTCGGGGGTGATGGCCGGGGGGACGATTGTCCAGCGGGCGTAAAGGATGTGGCTGGCGGCGACGATGGTGGCGGCGGTGACTTGTGTGCCGCCGTTGGGCGCGGTCCACCAGCCGGCGAAGGTGGCGTTGGTGTTGGTGTGAGTGGGTGTCGGGAGCGCCCCGTAGGCGACGCCGACGGAAACCGTTTTTTGCGAGGGCGTGACAGAGCCGCCTTGCGCGGAAAACGCGACTATCATGCCCGCGGGCGTGGCCGCGTCGGTGAAGGTTGCGGTGTTTGAGCCCCCGACGGAGATCAAATTGGTCTTAATGTTTTCGAGCTGTGCGGGAGTGGGCGTGGTTGGCTCGCCGTTTATCGAGACGCGGATGGTGTATGCGCCGGTGGCATTGCCGGTGATGACGAGGCGGTCGCCAGTGCTGGTGTCGGGGTTGATGGCGAGAACGATGGTGCCGGATCCGGCAAGGGTGGTGGCGGTGGCGGTGTGGAAACCTCCGGAAATGGAGCCCCCGAGATCAAGGGTGGCATTGTTGACGAGGTTGCCAAGGGAAACGGCAGGCGTGGCGACGCGGAGCGTGCCTGACTCGATGGCGGTGTCGCCTGTGCGCGTGCCGGCGTCGGCGAGGACCAGGGTGCCTGCGCCTTTTTTGGCGAGTGATTTTCCGTCCCAACCGGAGGCGAGGGCGCCGAAACGGTCGGCGAGAGGGGTGTCGATGGTGAAGGCCTTGCCCTCGTCAACGGTGAAAACACCGTGGGCGTTGGCGGCGGGGGCATTCCATGCGAGGAAGCGGCCGATACGGTATTCGCTTAAGTTAAGAATATTTTTCCCGAGAAATATATAATCGGGGAGACCGGTGGCGCCGGAGAGGGCAGGCGTGATGGTGGCGAAGTCACCCGTGATGCCGCCGCCGGCGAGCAGGACGAAGGCTGAACGGAGGTCGCCGGACTTGTCGGCCGGCGTGGCAAAATCCCCAACGCCTTCGAGTCGGAGCGCGCCGCCGAGCGTGGCGCCTCCGGCGATGGTGACGCGGGGGGTGGTTCGCGCGCTGTCGGGCGTGACGGCAAGCGAGGACTGGGCGTTTTGGGAGTAGTTGCCACCAACGAGGACGGCGCCGTCGGAGACGATGTGAAGATGGGCGTCGCCAAGCTCGCCGAGGGCGAGGTTGCCGCTGATGTCGAGGAGTCCGGCGACGCTGGCGGTGCCGGAGGAATAGACGCCGGCGTTGTTGCTCTGCCCGGAATTTGCGCTGGCGGCGGCGCGAAAATCGCCGCCAACAGTGACCGTGCCGGTGGGAAGAATAGTGAGAATCCCGGTGCCGACGTTGCCAGCGGCGGGGGACACGGTGGGGTTGCGTCCAAGGTAAAAGTGGGTCTTGTTGGTCCAGAGTCCCGCGACGGTGGCGGTGCCATGACCGCTATTTTGGCCGCCGAGGGATGAGTAGGTGCCGACAGTGACGGTGCCGGTTTCGGTGATGTTGAGCGTGCCGGATCCCTGATAGCCGACTTGGAAGGAGGTGCCGACTGCCCATCGCCCGGAGACATCGACATTGCCGAGCGAGTTGGCACTGGAAGCGACGTGAACGTAGGTGCCGGTGCTAAAATAACCGTCTACAATAAGCGTGCCGCCACTGGGGCCGTCGGCGGGGCTGCCGACGGGGTGCTTGGCGTTAAAAATCTTATACTGGCCGATGATGGTGTGTCGTCCGGCGCTGACAGTGCCCGTTTGTCCAATATGAAGATGCCCCGCGCCGGAGCGCCCGACAATGAGAGTAGCGTTGTTCTGCAACCAAACGCCGTCAACAATGGCGGTGCCGGAGGCATTGCTATAGTAGTCATCGGTGGATCCCCGTCCGAAATGGCCGAGGGTGGTCTCGGTGCCGCTGAAGACGACGGTGCCTGTCTGGGGTATTCTTAGCACGCCAATGGATGCGGCGCCGGCGACGGTGGTCTGTCCCGCGTAGGCAATTCTAAAGGTGCCGGTGGCGCCAGTAATGTTAAGCAGGCCGTTGACCGTGACATCGCTGGTGTGGTTGACGGCATTGCCGAGATTAAAGGATCCGCCAACGTTCCATGTGCCGTCGATGGTGGCTTTGTTGTAGGCGGGGGCGGGGGCGGCGTTGCGGCCGAACCAAGCGTTGGCGGTGTTGGTGAGCTCGGCGCCTTTGGCGAGGTGGAATGTGCCCGAGCCGTAACTGCCAACGTAAAAGGTGTAGGCACGAACGGAACCGGAGCCGAGGATGGTGAGCGCGCCGGCGCCACCGGTCGGGGCGGGGAAAAGCACGCTGGTGCCGCTAACGCCGCCGATGGAGATTTCGAGGTTGGTGTTGGTCCACGTGCCGGAAACGATGACGGCGGCATTGTCGCCAGCGGCGAGACCAATGTTGCTGTCGTAAACGGTGGCGTTGTCGGTGATGCGAAGCGTGCCGCTGGCGAGGTTGATGGTGTGGTTGTTGGCGCGAGTAGCGGGGGTCGTGAGAGCGACGTCGGAATACCAGTTATCGTCGGTGATGGCACCGTTGCCGCCGCCCCAAAAGATGTCGGCGGCGCGGGTCGCGGGCGCGAGGGCGAGGATTGCGGCGAGCGCGGGGAGGGCGAGGAGGGGGAGTTTTAATTTCATGGGAAATATAAAGGGATGTGTCGTGTTTTTAACCGCGTCCACGATGCCGGCGAGCGACCCTGCATGAATACTGGAGGGACGTGAATAAAATTTAGACAGAATGCAACCGGGGTGTGCTGTGTGGGGGGGCGGGAGGGGGTGATAAGGATAAAATCGAATTTAGGCCTTTTTTTGCAGGGAACCCCGCGCTTAAGCAAGCGTGTTAATTATTCGCACCGCCACGTGGGTGTGACCAGAAGTTGCGTCAGCAAATCGGCGGCGAGAGCGATTTGTCCCGGGGGGCGCACGCATCTCGCGTGCGAAGTTCGGTGTCTCGCCGGACTTCTCTGAGGGAAGGGCGTCGACGGGACGTCGCTGCCAACACGCGGGACGTGTGTGCTCCACGGAATTGCTCTCATGCGTCCCGGAATTCGCCCTTTTGACACAACTTCCGGGCGCATCCCAAAATTTTCGATGCGCGAGGAACCGACTCAGGACGAAGCAGCGATCCCCGGGCCTCCTGACGAGGTGCGACGCGCCTCGTCCGCCTTGGTTTTTTTCGCCCCCCAAAAAAACAAAGGCGTTTCGGTTTAAATTATCGCATGAAAATGCCCTTGGTGAGGCGAACGTGCACTAATACTTCACTTTGAGCCAGGGCGTCTTTTCAGCGGCCCATTTTTTGACCTCAAGCGGAATGTCGGTGCACATGTAATCGCAGCCCAAATAGGCTCCCAGCATAAAATCGTCCACCGTAAGTCCCGGCCACAAACTGACGGTCAATCCTTCCTTGTGCGCTTTTTTGACACTGCTCCGGCTTGTTCCGTTCATGGTCGCCCCCAGCCGTTTGATGCCGAGTGCCTTGCATAGTGCGATTGTCTCGTCGTTGCAGGGTTTGCCCGTGATCAAAAGCAAATCCACACCCGGATATTTCGATTGCAGGTAACGCAATCCCCGATAATCGCTGGAAGTGAATAGGTATTGGGCGTCGGCCGGCTTGTTCGCCATGACTGCCTTGTAAAGCTTGTCGCAATACTCGGCCAAACGCGCTTCCGGATAAAGCGCCACGGGCTTCGTTTTCAACTCGAATTCCACGTATAAACCCGGCTTGTCCTTCAGAAAATCGAGAAACTCATCCAGAAAAAGGAAGTCGTTTCCTTTCTTTGTTTTCAGTTGTCGGATTTCCTGCGCGGTTTTCTCTTCGACGGCTCCTTTTCCGTTGCTTGTGCGTTCAAGGGTGCTGTCGTGCAGAATCACCAATTCGCCGTCTTTGGTCATGCGAATATCCGTTTCGAAACCACGATAGCCGGCATCATAGCTCGCCTTGAAGGCCATCATCGTGTTTTCATCATGCTCTAGGCGTCCGCCACGATGGGAAAAGACGCGTATTTCCTGATCCTGCGCAAAGAGCTGCAAACTGAAGGACAAGACAAACGAGGTTAAAAGAAGATAACGTGGTTTCATTTTGTTAGTAGGATAAGTGGATTAAAGGATGACGAACGGGGTTTGTTGATTTTCCATTGAAGGGAATTGTTTTTGGCATGATGGCGCGAGATTCGCCAAGACATATTTTCTGACCGCCTCGCGCAAAGCGCGCGCATGCGATTATTCTTTTAAGACCCGCTTGAGCACGGGCAGGAGGATTTCGGCCTGGCGATACATACCGAGGTCGGAGGGGTGGGAGCTGTCAACGGTGCCTTCGTCGTCGTCGCCGAACAACTGGCCGCCGGTGACGTAGGTGACGCCTTTCACGCCTTCGGCGGCGAGGGTTTCGTAAGCGACGCGCAGCGCCGCGCGGGCGGTTTCGTTTTTCTTGAACTGCCGGGGCAGTATCCACGCGTTCGCGTAGCTGCGATCCTCCATCAATATGATCGGGGTCGCCGGGTGCTTTTTGCGGATGGCGCGGATGCAGTTTTCCGTGCGCTTGGTAATCTCGTCCGCGGCGAGCGAGCTCATGTTGGGCAGGCAATCGAGCACGAAGACAGAAGCGTCGATTTCCGCGACGAGGCCGGCCATCGCCGGTTCCATTTTGCCGTTGCCGGAGAAACCGAGGTTGATGACGGGCGTGTCGAGCTTGCGTCCGAGTATTGCCGGCGTGGTCATGCCGGGACGCGACGCGGAGCACCCATGCGCGATGGAGGTGCCGTAATAAACGATCGGCTTGGCCTGGGGCGGCGCGACGGGCTCGAATCCGCTGCCCTCGGGGACGCCGATTTCGACCGAGGTGGTGTTGTTATAGAGCGGCAGGTAGAGCATGTAGTCGCGCCACTCGGGAGTCGCGCCGTTCAGGATTTTTTCCTCGTGGATTTTGTTCTTGGGTTTCGACGAGCCCGCCCAGCGCCACTGGCCGTTCGGAGCGCGCGCATACAGGTCGAGACCGCTGACGCCGGTTGCGGTCATGTGCGGTTTCGCCAACTCGCCCGAGACTTCGTGGCGCGTGTGGATCACCGGCGCGTTGGTTCTGAAATAGACAACGAGGCCCGCCGAGTTGCGAGAGAGTCGCCAGACTGCCTTGGTGACCTTGCCCTCTGCGCGTTGAGGGAGGCGCGAGTAGTGCGAGGGCGTGTCGTCCCAAGCGCGGCCTGCGGGTTTCCATTGCGAGGCATCGTGCCACACGATTTCTTTTTGTGGCGCTTTTTTGGACGCGTCCGCAGCGGAAAGTCCGGCGGAAAGCAGCAGCAATGCCAAAAATGCGGGCAGCGCGTGCATGGAATGGAATAAGCGAGGCGTGTGTCTAGGGTTTTGCATAGGGCGGGTAAAAGGGGGAGAGGGTGCTTTGATAGAAATCCAAATCCCAAGACTCAAGAAGGAAAGCTCATTTTATTTTTACATCCGCATGATTTGGCGGCATTCTGGACGAAACATTCTCTTGTGCGAATGGCCTTGATCGGCGCTTAACGGAGCCAACACGCAACCATCCAAAAAATCCCTTGTCTCTACGGCTGTTCTGCGGCCATGTAACAGGCTGCGTTTTTTCGCCTCTCAAATTTATCTCACCATGTCCTCGGCGGCCTACTTTCCCATCCTCGTTCAAATCTGCCTCGCAATCGCGCTCACCGCGGGCGTGATTCTCACCTCGCAACTGCTGGGTCAGCGCGCGCGCAGAAACGCCATCAAGGACTCGCCCTACGAGTGCGGCGTCAAGTCGGACGGCAACCCGCACACGCGTTTTTCGGTGAAGTTTTATGTCACCGTGATGCTGTTCATTCTTTTCGACATCGAGGTCGTTTTTCTAATCCCCTGGGCTTTCATCTATCGCGACTTCCTCGCCAACAACATTGAAATTGTCGCGCCGATCCTGGTTTTCATCGGCGTGATCGTGCTCGGCCTTTTCTACGAGGTGAAAAAAGGCGCGCTTAAATGGGAAAAGTAACACGACCCGTCCGCCCTCCCCTTCCCCCACTAGATTCCTTCCATGCGGCTAGAAAAAATCATCGCCCGGAGCAGAATTGTTGAACTCGGCAGCCCCGACATCACCAGCGCGCTGGAGGAATTGCTCGAGGTTTCCATCAACCGGTTTCCCAACCTGAAGCAGGACGTTCTGCTCAAGGGCCTGCTCCAGCGCGAGAGCACGATGACCACCTATCTCGGCAACGGTGTCGCGCTCCCGCACGTGCGTGTGAAACTCGGAGGCGAGCGCCGCTACATCCTCGCCGTGGGCCGCAGCGTCGCGGGCATACGCCACGACGGCACGAAGGCCGACGAGGCGATCAACCTGATTTTCATGCTCCTGGCGGACGACCGCGCGCGCGATTACCTGCAAGTGCTCGCCGCCCTGGCGCGCATCATTGACGACGCGGATTTCGTAAAAACGCTGCTCACCGCGCCCAAGCTCGATGACGTTTACGAACGCCTCTACTCGGCCTTCGGCGGTATGACCGCGCGCCCCGTGCAAGTGCAGCAAAACAGCATGAACCGCACGATGATCGCCGAGGCGGAGCGCGTTGCGAAGGGCACGGCTTGCGGCATGATCATGGTGTTCGGCGACACGTTCAACAGCGGCGTCGAGCTCGGCCATTGGTCCTCCAAGATCAAATCGCTGCTTGTGACTCGCAACTTGGTCGACTCCTCGCAAGCGCAGGGAAAATTCGCCGAGGTCATACAAGTGCGCTCCTTTTCGAGCCAGCGGCTCGCGCAACTGCGCAGCGCGATCGTCGTCGGCCTGACTCGCGGCATCATTTCATTCGACGACCGCATCTGCTGCCTCGCCGGGCTGACCGGCAACAACCAGTTCGACACCATCGTGGTTGTCGATGTGGGACGCGAATTCCAAACGCTGCTCACACAAAACACCGACCTGCTGCCCGATGACGTGAAACCCGAGGTGTTTGAGCGCGTGATCGCCGTCGCAAGCGAGCTCGCCATCGAAGGGCGCGAGGGCAAGCCCGTGGGCAGCCTCTTCGTCCTCGGTGACAACGCGCACGTGGAAAAACTCACCAAGCCGCTCGTGTTGAATCCATTCTATGGATACAAGGAGGAGGATCGCAACATCCTCAATCCGTTCATGGACGAAACCATCAAGGAGTTTTCGTCGATCGACGGCGCGTTCGTGATCCGCGGCGACGGCGTGGTGATTTCCGCCGGAAGCCTGATTCAGGCGGCGGACAGCCATGCGCTCCCCGGCGGACTAGGCGCGCGCCATTCGGCAGCCGCGGCGATTTCGGTCGCCACCAACTGCATTTCAATCGCGATTTCGTCGAGCACCGGCCAGGTGACACTCTTTCGCCGCGGCGTCATGCTCACGCTGATGGAAAAGGGCAAGATGGCCAAGGTCTAAGGGCTTCCGACGAACCGCGCGGCAAGGGCCGGGTCGCCGGCAGGCGGACGTCAGGGCGGTTGGCAGACTGTCGTTAACGCTCGAAACGTCGAAACCGCCGAGCACGGCCCTCGGGAAAAAATTATTGTGTGAATATTCACCCACTGGATGGCGGCTGGTTTTTTGTGCGCATCCCATTGTGGTTTCGCAACTTTGTGCTTTGTCAAAAATCTGTGTTTTTCACACCCCTCAAAAAACAAAACCTTGAAATCCTCGCGCCACCCCCATAACCGCTCGCCTCTTAAAACATCATGAAGTCACTCATCATCGCGGAAAAGCCCTCCGTCGCCGCCGACCTCGCGCGCGCCCTCGGCAAGGTGCCCAAAAAGGGCGACCATTACGAAAACGACCAATACGTCATCTCTTCCGCGGTGGGCCATCTCGTCGAACTCCTCATGCCCGAGGACATTGATAAAAAGAAATACGGCTTCTGGCGCCTCGAAACCCTTCCCATCATCCCGAGCCGCTTCGAACTCAAACCCATCGACAAAACCAAGGACCGTTTCGCCTCGCTCAAAAAACTCCTCGCCCGCAAGGACATCGACGAGGTCATCAACGCCTGCGACGCCGGTCGCGAAGGCGAGCTCATCTTCACTTATATATACCAGCTCGCGAAATCAAAACTCCCCGTCCGCCGCGCATGGATGCAAACCATGACGCCAGCGGGCATCCGCGCCGCCTTCGAGGAAACCCGCCTGCGCACCGCCGGGCAAATGTCCGGCCTCGCCGACGCCGCCCGCTGCCGCTCCGAGGCCGACTGGCTCATCGGCATCAACGGCACCCGCGCCCTCACCAAGCGCATGTTCGGCAAACGCGCCGGCAACGTCGCCAGCGTCGGCCGCGTGCAAACCCCCACCCTCGCCCTCGTCGTCGCCCGCGAGCTCGAAATCCGCAACTTCATCTCGCGCGACTACTGGCGCATCACCGCGCAATTCGGCATCGCCAACGGCTCCTACGAAGGCGTTTACCAGCGCCCCAATTACAAGAAAAACGACGCCGACCCGCACGATCGCATCGACCGCCTCTGGGACAAGGCCGCCGCCGAGGCCGTCCTCGCCGACTGCCAGGGCAACCCGCCCGCCGCCGTCACCGAGGAGAAAAAAGCCGCCACGCAAATCGCCCCGCGCCTCTACGATCTCACCACACTCCAGCGCGAGGCCAACAACCGCCTCGGCCTCTCCGCCCGCCGCACCCTCCAAATCGCGCAGGCGCTCTACGAGAAGCACAAGATGATCACCTACCCCCGCACCGATTCGCGCGCGCTCCCCGAGGACTACATCCCCACCTGCAAAACCACGCTCCAGGCCCTCGAGGGCAACCTCGCCCCGCACGCCCAAAAAGCACTCGCCGAGGGTTACGTGCGTCCGAACAAACGCATCTTCAACAACGCGCAAATCTCGGATCACTTTGCCATCATCCCCACCGGCTCCGAATACAAGAACCTCGACGACATGGAGGCCAAGGTGTTCGACATGATCGCCCGCCGCTTCGTCGCCGCCTTCTATCCTGTCGCCGAATACGACGTCACCACGCGCATCAGCACCATCGCGCAAAAGCACAACTTCAAAACCGAGGGCAAAGTCCTCACCAACCCCGGCTGGCTCGCCGTTTACGGCCGCACCAGCATCGACGAGGATTCCGCCAACAACAGCAACGCGGCGCAGACCGCAAAGTCTGCCTCCGCCGCCCTCCCCGCGCTCACGCCCGCGGACAGCAACAGCGCCAAAACCCTCGACACCAAACTCCACGCCGAAGCCACCAAGCCGCCCCCGCGCTACACCGAGGCCACGCTCCTCTCCGCGATGGAAAGCGCCGGCAAACTCGTTGACGACGAGGACATGGCCGACGCCATGAAAGAACGCGGCCTCGGCACCCCCGCCACCCGCGCCGACACGATCGACGGCCTCATTTACCAAAAATACATGGAGCGCAACGGCCGCGAACTCTCCCCCACTCCGAAAGCCGAGGGCCTCCTTGAGTTTCTCTCCGTCGTCGGCGCCGAGGCGCTCACCAAACCCGACATGACCGGCGAGTGGGAATACAAGCTCCGCCTCATGGAGCACAACAATTACACGCGCGACAAGTTCATGCACGAAATCGTCGATGTCACCAAGGGCATCGTTGACCGCACAAAAAACTTCGAGGAGGACGAAACCACCGCGCGCGTCACCGACATCATCTCCCCGACCGACAGCCAGCCGATGAAAGAGACGCTCCGCGCCTACAAATCGCAGGACGGCGCGCTCGTCATCTACAAAGTCATCACCGGCCGCAAAATCGAGGAGGACGAAATCCGCCAGCTCGTCGCCGCCGGCGAAATCGGCCCGCTCGACGGCTTTGTCTCGCCCCGCACCGGCAACCGCTTCCCGTCGAAACTCCGCATCATCGACGACCCGAAAAACGAAGGCCAAAAAAAGGTCGAACTCGATTTCGGCAACAAAGTCGATCTCTCCGCGCTCACGCCCGTCTGGACCGACCCGAAAACCGGCGAAGAACTCTGCGAAGCGCCCACCAACTACATCCTCCGACGCCGCAACGAAAAAGCCGACGGCGGCTGGGAGCAGACCTTCTCGGTCGGACGCCTCATGTGCCAAAAGCCCATCGAACTCGACCAGGCCATCAAGCTCGTCACCGAAGGCAAAACCGACCTCATCCAAGCCTTCATATCGAAACGCGGACGCCCCTTCGACGCGTATCTCCTGCGCAAAGGCGCGCGCATTGCATGGGAGTTCCCGCCCCGCGCCCCGAAAGTAGGCAAGGACGGCAAACCCGTGGCCCGCAAAACCAAGGCCGCGCCCGACCTCACCAAGGCGACCAAAATCGGCGACAGCAAGGCGCACGAAGGCGGCACGCTCTACGAAACGACGGACAGTTACATCGTGGCCAAACCTGGCGCGAACGACGAGCCCCGCATCGTGTTTGAGTGCAAAAAGAGCATCTGCCAAAAAGACATCGCCCTGACCGACGTTCAGCAAATGCTCGCCGACGGCAAAAGCCCGCTTATCGAAGGTTTCGTGAGCAAGCGCGGCAGCCAATTCAACGCCTATCTGGTATTGTCCAAGGACAAGAAAAAAGCCGATTTCGAGTTCCCGCCGCGGTAATGCGTAAATCGCAAAGCCGGGCAAAAAAGATTCGGTGGCTTTTTAAAGAAACACCGCGAGTCATAGGTGTGGAGAAATCTTCAAGATTTCGCGCACCCATGCGCACGCAGTCATCCGTCCTCTTTTGGGGCAGACGATGTTTTTTTTAAGGTGAAAGAGCACTGCACTTTTGCACGGCCCTCTTGTTTTGCGGACAGCCCTTTAAACCAGTGCAAAAACCCCATTGGAAAAGCCATAAACCGGGAGTGCATCGAAACAGGGCAAAAAAAGAACTCCTTGTTACCAAGGAGTTTAAATGGCGGGATGGACGGGACTCGAACCCGCGGCCTTCTGCGTGACAGGCAGACGCTCTAACCAACTGAGCTACCACCCCAAAAAGTGGGAAAGGTCGCAAAAGCTACGATGCGCGGCAGTCATGTCAAGCGTCTGTTTTTACCCTTGTCGAAAAAAGTTTTCCGCGCATATCAATCTTCCGTTCCACGCGGTGGTAGCTCAGCTGGATAGAGCATCGGTTTTCTAAACCGACGGTCGTGGGTTCGAGTCCCGCCCACCGTGCCATTTTTTATTTCTCCGCACTTCAGCCAATTTTTTATCATGGTCAAAATCACCGGCGAATACCAAGGCGAGCTTCATTGCGTCGCAAAACATGAACAGTCGGGCAACACGCTCGTCACCGACGCGCCGCGCGACAACAATGGCCGCGGTGAGGCGTTCTCGCCCACGGATCTCGCGGCCACCGCGCTGGGCACCTGTATGCTCACCATCATGGCCATGGCCGCGCGCAAGCATGGCGTCGAATTGAAGGGCACGCGCTTCGAGGTCGTGAAGGAAATGTCCACGAACCTGCCCCGCCGCATCGCCTCCGTGGACACAAAATTCTGGGTGCCGTTCCGCAAGGACGCACTGCCCGTGGGCACGCTTGAGCGCGCCGCGGAAAGCTGCCCCGTTCATCAGAGTTTGCATCCTGATATCGAAAAACGAATCACGTTTTATTGGGCGGAATAACATCCGGCGGAAAAACGAACCTCATGACGCGCTGCCTGATCACCGCCGGCCCCACCCGGGAGCACATCGATCCGGTGCGCTACCTGAGCAACGGCTCCAGCGGGCGCATGGGTTATGAAATCGCGGCCGCGGCCGCGGCGCTCGGCTGGGACGTCGATCTGGTTAGCGGCCCCGTTTCGCTCGACACTCCCAAGGGCGTGCGCGTGACGCGCGTCGTGTCGGCAGCGGAGATGTTTGCCGCATGCGAACCGCTTTTCACCGGGTGCGATGTGTTCATCGCGGTCGCGGCGGTCTGCGATTACAAACCGCGCGTGGTTTCCGCCGAGAAGACAAAAAAAACGGCGGACGAAAGCGCGGGCATGACGCTCGAATTGGTGCGCACCGTTGATATTTTGAAAACGCTCGCGGCGCGAAAAACAGCGAGCCAATGCGTGGTCGGGTTTGCGGCGGAGACGCGCGATGTCGAAATTTATGCGCGAAAAAAACTCGCCGAAAAAAATCTCGACTGGATTGTCGCCAACGACGTCGGAAAACCCGGCATCGGCATGGATGCGGCGAATAACGCGGTCGTTATGATTTCACGTGATGGCGCGCGGTTTGAGTTTGGCCCCGCGCCAAAACGCGATGTGGCCGAGTTTATTTTGACGCGGCTTGAACATTAAAAGCCGCGCTCCCTTGCGGGGTTGGCGCGGCTGGTATGGAGAAAAAATGTTTGCGACTTTGCCCGGGCTCACCCCGCGTTTGATTTGCGAGCGATGAGCGAGTCGGCTGAAAAGGCGCCTCCACCGCTGATCACCAACGCAAACGAGGCGAGCATAAGCACGAGGGCGTATTCCATTCCGTTGTTCGCGAGAAAGAACGCGCTGTTGTGCACCGTGTAAATGGCGGTCGCCATGATGATGGTCGTCACAAGGCCGAAGAAACGCGTGGCAAGGCCGAGCAGGATGGCGACGCCGCCAAAAAACTCGCCGCCCGCCGCAAGCGAGGCCCACAAAATCCCGGGCTTCATGTGAAGCGTGCCCTCAAAAAAGCCCGCCGTGCCCTGCAATCCGTGCCCTCCCCAGGCGCCGAAGAGCTTTTGGGCGCCGTGCGCAAGAAACACGCCGCCCGCGGCGAGACGAATGGGCAGGGCCGCCCAGTTTGACGAATTGGTCGAGAAGACTTTTCGAATGAGTTTGTTCATGATGTGGTGTTTGGATGAAATAATTAATTTAATATTAAAGTATTATCAAAGCCGGTATCTCCTCTTGCGGAGATTCGAGCTTCTCAGTCCGTCGTATTTTGGAGGCCGATTTTTTTGCAGATTTCCGCGAGCATGGCTTGCTCGCCGGGAGTGAGGATCGAGAATTCCCTGCCGACCGAGGCGGCGATTTTCGGGAAAAGGCCGGCGATGTATTTGGAGCCCTGGGGCGTGAGGCTGACGCGGATGCGCCGCCGGTCAGTGGCCTCGCGCGTGCGCCTCACATGCCCATCCCGCTCCAGATTGTCGACCACCATGGTGAGATTTCCCGCGCTCTTGAGAACCTTGGCGGCGATTTTGGACTGGATCATCGGCCCCTTGTGGTGAAGCGCCTCAAGAACGCCGAACTGCGCAATGGTCAAACCGGCGGGCAAAACCGTGTGGACGCGCGCGGTCACGGTCTCGGCGGCGCGCACGAGCTTCACATAGGCTCGGAGTGCGTTTTTTTCCGCGTTGGCTGTTTTGCGTCGGGTGGTCATGGCTCGTCGGTTGTTTTTTATTGTTCAACATCAAAGCACTTATTATTTTAATGTCGAATTAGTTTCGGGCTTCCGGGCCATTTTAACAGGGTTGTTACAAGCAATGCGAACCGGCGCGCGGCCGCCACTCTGGATTTGCCAAACGGGCGGCATGTCTGTGATTTGGGCGCAAATCAAAACACCAACTTCAACCCACACGACTCCAAGCCATGCAACGCACTCTCGTCAAAGACGCCCACAATTCAACCGAACCTCGCGACTCGATCCTGCTCCAGGGATGGGTGCGCACGAGGCGGGATTCGAAAACATTTTCGTTCGTGGAGCTCAACGATGGCTCGTGCCTCAAGGGCATGCAGATTATCGTGCAAAACACGCTACCGGATTATGAGGCGCTCATGCACAAGGCGGGCACCGGCGCATCGATTTCCGTGGGCGGCAAACTCGTCGCCTCGCAAGGCGCGGGGCAAAAGTGGGAGGTGCAGGCGGACACATTCGAAATCATCGGCGAGGCGGATGCCTCGTATCCGCTGCAGAAGAAGGGGCACACACTTGAGTTTTTGCGGGAGATCGCGCACCTGCGCCCGCGCTCGAATCTTTTCGGCGCGGTGTTTCGCGTGCGCAGCCGGCTCGCCTATGCGATTCATCAATTCTTTCAGGAGCGCGGCTATTTTTACGTGCACACACCGATCATCACGGCGAGCGATTGCGAGGGCGCGGGCGAGATGTTTCGAGTCTCAACACTCGACACGGACAAACCGCCGCGCGCGGAGGACGGAAGCGTTGATTTCGCGAGTGATTTTTTTGCAAGGCAGAGTTTTCTGACCGTGTCGGGGCAACTGGAGGCGGAGACATTTGCGTGCGCGCTGTCGAATGTCTACACGTTCGGGCCGACGTTTCGCGCGGAGAACTCGAACACCTCGCGGCACGCGGCGGAGTTTTGGATGATCGAGCCGGAGTCGGCGTTTCTCGATCTTTTCGGCAACATGGACCTGGCGGAATCGTTCGTGAAATACCTCGTGGCCGACGTTCGCGAGCATTGCGCGGCGGACCTGGAGTTTTTCGGCAAGTTCGTGGACAAGGAACTGAACGCGCGGCTCGACTTCGTGCTGCAGCGGCCGTTCCAGCGGTGCAGCTACACGGAGGCGATTGAAATTTTGGAAAAGAGCGGCCGCAAGTGGGAGCATCCCGTGAAATGGGGCGACAACATGCAATCGGAGCACGAGCGTTTTCTCGCCGAGGAGCATTTCAAGTGCCCGGTGACGGTTTACGACTACCCGAAAACACTGAAGCCATTTTACATGCGCGTGAACGACGATGGCAAAACGGTGCGCGCGATGGATGTGCTCGTGCCGGGCATCGGCGAAATCATCGGCGGCAGCCAGCGTGAGGAACGGCTCGATGTGCTTCGCGAAAACATGGCCGCGCACGGACTCGCCGAGAAGGATTACTGGTGGTATCTCGACCTGCGCAAATACGGCACGGTGCCGCACAGCGGTTTCGGAATGGGCTTCGAACGCATGCTGATGTTCGTGACGGGCGTCGCCAACATTCGCGACGTGATCCCGTTCGCGCGCACGCCGGGCAGCGCTGATTTTTAAACCTTTTTCAGCCGTGCCAGCGTCGCGCCCCAGCCGCCGCTGGTTTCATCGCCGAGGCGAAAACTTTCCACGCACGGATGTTTGCGCAAATGCGCGTGCACCGTTTCGCGCAACGCGCCCGTGCCTTTGCCGTGTATAATGCGCACGGTGCGAATGTCGCGCTCAAGGCAGGCGTCTATGTAGGCGTCGATCACCCGCGCGGTTTCGCGCGGCAGAAATGTGTGCAGGTCAAGTTCGCCATTAATCGGGATTTGCACCGGCTCGTCCCCGGCGGATTCGTGCGTGGCTGAACCGTCGCGCGTGTCGCGTTTGTCGCTCACGATTAGATTCCGCCGCCGTCCGCGGCCTGTTCTCCTGCGTCAGGTTGTTTCTTTTCCGGCGGAGGTTCATCAGGAGTTTCGGGAGCGGATTCTTGCGCCGCCGGCTCGGATTCTTGCGCGGCATCGGCGTCCGCCTCGGATTCAACACCATGGGCAAGCGCGTCGGATTCCGCGGTGCCCCCGATGTATTCATCCTCATAGGGATCGACCTCATAATCATCCTCGATTTCGAGGTCGTCGGCATTTTCGGTTTCGTCGGACTCGGACGCACCGCCATCATCCGGGGCATCTTCGCCCCCGGTTGCGGCGGCGGTTGCCGCGGCGCCGGCGGCTTCGTCATAAACGCTCGTGTCTTCGGGCGTGGTTGTGGCGGAGTCCGCCTTGATGCGTTTTTTGGCGGGCGCGGGCGCGTCCTCGAGCGCGCGCTTGATCTGATCCTCGACCCCCTCGCGGGCGCGCTTGAAGTCGCGCAACGACTTGCCCAGTCCGCGCGCGAGCTCGGGCATGCGTTTGCCGCCGAACAGAACCAGTATCAGCACGAAGATGAGAAGCATCTCCGGGCCGCCTACATCGAGAAACGCAAGGACTGGTGTTAAGGTGGGCATGATTAGGTAAAATGGAAACATGGCATTCCTGTCGGGCGTTTGTAACGAAAAACAAACGCCCGGTTCGCGGAGTGCCGGGAAAATCAGCCCACGTCAACCTCGACCACAAAACTTTGTGTCTGCCCCGGCATGACCCAGTGCATGCCCACGCCATGGGTCGGCGCATTCGGCGGCCCCATCCACGGCTCGACGCAGAAGTAGGGCACCTTGTCATCGAGAGTCCATGTCACAAAAAGCGAGTCAGGCTCGGGCACTTTGCTTGTGCCGAGCTTCACGCTGACTTGTCCCGGTTGTGTTTTCGGGCCAAACGTCACCGTGTTGTCTGTCAGCGCGGTGTGAAACGTATCGAGCAGCACCGGGTTCGCCATAGATTCCTCCGCCTTGAACTTGGGGCCGGGCTCGACGAGTTTTCCATCGGTGAAATCCTGCTTCATCGTTTTTCCGGCGGGAATGCGAATCGCGTAATCCCCGCGCGCGAGGCCCTCGTTCCAGGGAAGCGTGAAATAGAAATGGTGCCCGGCGCTCCATGGAAGCGGCTGCGTGTCGAGATTGCGCAGGGTGTATTCGCAGGAAAGCTTGAGCGGCTCGAAGCGATAGCTGACGACAAACTCGTAGTCGAACGGATAACTCGCGCGGTTTTCGTCATCAAGGATGAGCTGCGCGGCGAATCCGCGCTCATCGCAACGCAGCACGTCGAATTTGCTCTGGCGCGCGATGCCGTGGATGGGCATTGGCCGGCGCACGCCATCGGCGGCCTTCCAGAAATGGATGTCGCCGTTGTCAAAAGTGCGCCCGCAAAACGGAAAGAGCACGGGATTGCCGCCCTTCACGACCGCGAAGTCATTGAGGTCGGTCATCTCGGGCCAGTAGAGCACGTCGCGCACCGTGCCGTCGCCAAGCGTAACATGCCAGTTCATGAGGCGCGCGCCCATTTCGGGCATGCCGAGAAACGTCGAGTTGCCAACCTGCCAGCGCGTGAGTTCTTTGCCGAGATAGGGGACTTTTTCCATAGTCCTACTTGTTACGCCCGCGGCATGACGGCTGGCAAAATATTTCTGTAAAAAAATCCTCTTTTTCCTTCTACAAATATGCGGCACGGGGCTTGCGTTGTGCTGCGCGGCCACACAACATTCGCGACACGTTCATGCTTCGCACCCTGATCACAGCTCTCCTCGCAACACTGGCGCTCGCAACCGCCTGTCCCGCGCTCACTAACCGATCGTCGAAACCCGAGACACCCAAGACGCCTCCACACAAGGCCGTCGCAGCCACCACCGACGGCGGAAAAACTCGCGTTATGGTGATCGATGTTCGGGGCGCGATCGACGAACCGGTGCTCTACATATTGCGTCGCGGCCTCAAGGAGGCGGAGGAAAACAAAACCCAAGTCGTCGTGCTCAACATGAAAACGCCCGGCGGCGCGGCCGGTGTTGCGATGGAAATGATGGAGGCACTGTCAAAGTTTTCCGGCGAAACAATCACCTACGTGAACGACGAGGCCATCTCCGCGGGCGCGTTTATTTCCGCCGCAACGGACGAAATTTGGTTCGCTCCCGGCGGCGTCATCGGCGCGGCCGCCGCCGTCAACTCCGACGGGCAGGACATTCCCGAAACGATGCGCCTCAAGATAAACAGTTTCTTTCGCGCCAAAATCCGCGCCGCAACGGAAGCGCACTCCTATCGCGGCGAAGTCATCTCGGCGATGATCGACAAGGACTACGAGCTCATCATCGACGGACAGACCCTCAAGGCCAAGGGCGAGCTCCTCTCGCTCACCGCCACCGAGGCAATGAAACGCTACGGCAGTCCGTCCGAACCGCTTCTCGGCGCGGGCATCGCCAAGAGCATCGATGATCTGCTCCAGCAAAAATACGGCTCGTCTAATTTCAGCATCACCCACCTCGAAGTCACTTGGTCGGAGCGCCTCGCGCAATGGCTCAGCATGGTCAAGCCGCTCCTCCTCGGCCTTGGAATGCTCGCGCTGTTCATCGAATTCAAAACACCCGGTTTCGGTTTCTTTGGCATCGCGGGAATTGTGCTCATGGCGGTTGTGTTTCTCAGCAGCTACGCCGCGGGACTTTCCGGATACGAACCCATGATCGTTTTTGTGATCGGGTTTGCGCTTGTTATATTTGAACTGATCTTTTTTCCCGGAGTCATCGTGCCCATGGTCACCGGCCTGCTCATGATGCTGGGCTCGCTTGTTTGGGCCATGGCGGACTTCTGGCCGGGCGACCCGATCTCGGTCGCGTGGACAACCGACGCACTCGTCGCCCCGCTCGTCAATCTCGGCATCGGCCTTGCCATCGGCGGCGTCCTGATTCTCGCGCTTTTGCGCTACATGCCCAAAAGCTGGTTCTGGGACCGCATCGAACTTGCCAGCGAAATCGCAGGGGCCGCGCAAATCGCCGGCCTTGATCCCGAGGCCGCCGGCGTGCTCGGCGCGCTCGTGGGCCGGCGCGCGCGAGTCACCACGCCGCTGCGCCCGTTTGGGCAAATCGAAATTGACGGAAAAATCTACGAGGCGCGGCTCCCGCTAGGCTCCGCCGAACGCGACACCGTCGTCATCGTGCGCGGACACAATGACTTTTCGCTCGATGTTGAATCCGTCGATAAATCAGGGGGAGGCAACGCATGACGCTCATCGTCACCCTCTTTCTAATCGGGCTGGTTTGCCTGTGCTTTGAAGTCATCACGCCCGGGGGAATACTCGGCGCGATCGGCGGCATCTTCATGCTCATCGGCTGCGTGCTCGTCTGGAGCACCTATGGCGCGACTGCCGGCCTGACCGCAATCGTCGCCGTTCTTATTTTGGCCGGCATTCTCGTTTACATCGAAATCTTCGTGCTTCCAAAAACGCGAATCGGCCGCGGCATTTTTAACAACTCAGCAATCACGGGGGCAAGCCAGCCCCCGCCCGCCAGCGAGAAGGATGTCGTCGGTCGCGAATGCGTCGCCCTCACCACGCTCGCCCCCACCGGCTATGTGCTCCTCGACGGCAAACGCTACGAGGCGCGCAGCCTCAGCGGCTACATCGAAAAAGACGCTCTCCTGATCGTTTCATCACTCGACACTTTCACACTGCAAGTAACCAAAAAATAAACACACACACAATGCAATCCATCGGTATTCCCATCCTCATTGTCCTGATCGTAATTGGCATCATCCTGATCGCCATTATCGGCTCATTCTTCTCCGTGTGGCTGCGCGCCCTCCTTGCCAAGGCGCCCGTCAAAATGTTCGGCGACCTCGTCGCCATGCGCCTGCGCCGCGTGCCCTACGCGCTCATTGTTGACGCCCGCATCACTGCCAAGAAGGCTGAAATCGAGATTCCCGTTTCCGACATTGAGGCTCACTACCTCGCGGGCGGCAACGTTGTCCCCACTGTGCAGGCCCTTATCGCCGCGCAAAAGGCCAACATCAAGCTCGACTGGCGCCGCGCCTGCGCCATCGACCTCGCAACCAAGGGCTCCGGCAAATCCGTCGTCGAGGCTGTGCGCACTTCCGTTGATCCCAAGGTCATCGACTGCCCCAATCCCGACCAGGGACGCGTCACCATCGACGGCGTCGCCAAGGACGGTATTCAGGTGAAAGTCCGCGCGCGCGTGACCGTGCGCACCAACCTCGATCGCTTCGTCGGCGGCGCGAAGGAGGAAACAATCATCGCCCGCGTCGGCGAGGGCATCGTCAACACCATCGGCTCGGCCGAGTCCTACAAGGCCGTGCTCGAATCGCCCGACTCCATTTCCAAAAACGTGCTCGCCCGCGGTCTCGACGTCGGCACCGCGTTCGAAATCCTCTCCATCGACATCGCCGACGTTGACATTGGCGAGAATATCGGCGCCAAGCTTCAGGAGGCTCAAGCCATGGCCAACAAATCCATCGCGCAAGCGCAGGCCGAAATCCGTCGCGCCGCCGCCGTCGCGCTCGAGCAGGAAATGAAAGCCAAGGTGCAGGAGATGCAGGCCAAGGTCGTCGAGGCGCAGGCAGAAGTCCCGCTCGCCATGGCCGACGCCTTCCGCAAAGGCAACCTCGGCGTGATGGACTACTACCGCATGCAAAACGTCCAAGCCGACACCGACATGCGCTCCACCATTGCGAAACCCGAACAGAAGAAATGACCGGAAGTAGCGAGTAGCGGGTAGTGCGTAGAAAGACCACTGCTCGCCACCTGCGGGCGCAGCCCGTCGCTGACATCCTACTCGCTACTCACTACCCGCTACTCGCTACTAAAAAATACCATGCTCGACTGGCTCCTTAAAAATCCGCAGATCGTAATCTTCCTCCTTTTCGGTGTGATCGCGCTCTTTGGACGCGTTGCGCAGATGCAGAAAGAGGCAAAGGAAAAACGCGAACGCCAGATGCGCTCCGGCAGGCAGCCGCCGGAGCAGTCGCGTTCGCGCGATGATGTCGCGGAGGAAGCCGAGCGCACGCGCCGGCTTCAGGAGGAAATCCGGCGCAAAATCCTCGCCCGCATGGACCGCGCCCAAACCCCGCAATCCATGCCGCGCGGATCAGCGCCGCCCCCCTTCCCCGCGGACAGGCAAACCGCCGCCGCCAAACCGCCGCCAATTCCCTCCGAGTCCGCGCAACCGGCATTCAGCGAATCGTCCGGCGCCTATCAATCCGCAATGGACAGGCTCGCGGAAATGCAGGCAACCGCCGCCGCCGCCAGCGCAAACATGGAAGAGATTTCCGCATCGCAGGGAACAAGCCATGTCACATCGCCGGCGGTCAGCGAGGCACTCGCCTCCCTGCGCGACACAAACTCTCTCCGCAAGGCATTCATCCTCCGCGATATTTTGGACAAACCCGTCGGGCTGAGGTGAGAAACTCCCGGGACGGGGCGGTTTGCGTTCAGCAACCCCCGCCGCGCGCGCCCTGCTCCGCCGGTGTTTTTCGCACCATCCGCAGCATCGATTCGTCGGGATTGACTCGCGCCACATCCGCGAGATCGACCCACGCCAGTTCCTTCGACTCGCTCGTTATCACAAGCGGTTCGTCCGGATCCGCCTCGACCAAAAAGCGCACATCGTAATGCCAGTGCTCCGGCTCCTCGCCACGGCCGGGAATGCGATGCCGGTCCACGTCGAAAATTTTCACCGCGCCGTCCGCGTCCGTGACAAGTCGCAATTTTGTCAGCCCCGATTCCTCGCGCGCCTCGCGCATCGCGACCGAGGCGAGATCAAGCTCTCCATCGGCGTGTCCGCCAAGCTGCAACCACATGCCGAGCTTGCGGTGATGGGTGAGCAAAGTGCGCCGTCTCGCCGCATCCACAATCCACGCCGAGCCGGTCAAATGACCAGCGAGCAGCGAGCGTTCCGCGCAGTTTTCGTGCGCCTCGACAAACCGGATCATGTCAGCCGCCATCGCCGCCTCGTGCGCGTCGATTCCAGTGGACGCATGGGCCCCGAGCATTTTCAAAATCGGCGCGCGCTTCATCGTCAGCTTTTCTTGTCGTTGGCCCAAAGACTCTCCGCCTCGAACGCCGGCGCGTTTGCAATCAGCGGCCAGATTTCATCGACCGAGTTTGCCACCGAATAAAGCGTGCACATTCCCGGTCGTTTGAAGTTTTCACGCACCATGCGTTCAAAGAAGCGGAGTAGGTCGTCGTAGAATCCGTCCTGGTTAAAAATCACGACGGGTTTTTGCGACAGATTCAGGGAGCGCTCCGTGAGCACCTCGCTCAGTTCCTCCAGCGTGCCGATGCCGCCGGGCAGCGCGAGAAACGCATCCGCGCGCTCGGCCATGATGCGTTTGCGCTCGCGCATCGTCTTCACGACCACGAGCTCGTCTGCCTCGCGATAGGCGAGTTCGCGCTCGATCATAAAATCCGGAATGATGCCGGCGACGCGCCCGCCGTCACCCTTCACCGTCCGGGCCACCGAGCCCATGAGCCCGGCGTTGCCGCCCCCATAAATCAAATCCCACCCCGCCGACACCATCGCATGGCCGATTTGCTCGGCGGCGGCATAATATTTCGGATCAAGTTTTGCGCTCGAGGCACAATACACACAGAGGAGTTTTGACATGACATCGGACATGCCTGCGAAGAAAACCCTTCGGCGGCGCGCCCCGCAAATCAAAATATGTAGCCAAGCGTCGTCGTGATGCGCTGGAAGTAGCGAAGATCGCTTGCGAGCAACTTGTTGTATTCCAGTTCAACGCGCGTGGTGATGTTGAACGTGTTCGTTATCTTTCCCGTCAGCCCCGCGTTGAAATTGTATTTCTGGTCATTGGTGTCGCTGGTATTTAACACGGCGATAAAATCCTGTGTCAGCGAAAATCGCCTGTTGATGGTCCAGCTTACGTCCTGAAAAACATTTATCACCGCCGATGTGTCATTGGGAGTCTTGGCGGCGCCACTGCTCGGGCTCATGTATTCCCTGTGCCGCATGGCCGCGTCCAGGCCCGAGGCGATCACGAGCTGTTTGCCCGAAAGCACATTGTAACCCATGCCAACACCCTGCTCCACATCGCTGCCAACAAGCGTTATCCGGTTGCGATCATAGCGGGTGTTGCTTTGAAAAAAGAGCCGTCCCGAAAGAGTGCGCCTGAAACGGAGATTGGACGAAATCGAATCGGCGGTGCGCGCGTCATTTGTTTCACCATAGGTGTATCGATTCAGGAAACGCGTTTCGGTCTTGGGCGTGCGCCGGTTGTTTTCTGTGCGCAAATAGATGTCCAGCTTGTCAACGCGCCCCGTCTGGCTGGTCAGGCCAAACTCGATGCGGTTGACCCACCCGGTGTCGTCAACCTTGGTGGAACGGGTCTTTTTTGCGTTGGCACGCAAGTCTCTGAAATCAATGGCCGAGAAACTTGCCTTCGTTTTGTCGATGGCCGGTTTTTTCGGGGTCGTTTCCGCCGTCTTCTTTTTCTCCTCGGCAGCCTTGGCCTCGGCGATGCGCTTCTCCTCGGCGGCCTTGGCGGCAAGCGCGGCTTTTTGCTCGGGCGTCAGCTCAACCTCCACGCTGGCCTTGGTTGTCGCCACAATGATATCGCCAAGAATATCCGACTTGAACGTGATCATGCCGTCGATGTTCTGGACAAGTTTGCCCTTGAGCTTGTCGCCGTTTGCCAGCGTCAGGACATCCGCGCGCACGACCGCGCCCGTTGTGCAAAACAGGACGGCAAAAATGGCCAGCATGCGCGAAAAAGAAACCATGTCGTTCGTGTGACAATGCTTCGAAGTGAATGTTTGAAAAATCTCCACGTCTTGGAAGCAACGTCAAGCGCTACGGCTGAAATATTTACGCGCGGCAGCGCCGGAATAATCGCGCGACGACCGCGCAAGAGCGGCGCGGGGCGAACTTGGAGCTTGAAGAGGGCGGACGATTCCGCGCACTTTTGACGTTCATCCACATCCTTTCAACGACAACAAACATACTCACCCACTATGGCAGGTCTCGGAAAATTCCTTAAACAAGCACAGAAAATGCAGCGCCAAATGGAGTCGCTCCAAGCGCAGCTCGAAGCAAAGGAACTCGATTTCACGCACGGCGGGGGCGCGATCAAAATCAAGGTCAACGGCGCGGGCAAATTTCTCGCGCTCGACCTCGACCCCGAATTCCTGAAGGAGGACGCCAAGTTCGTCGCCGACACAATCCTCGCCGCAGTGCAGGACGCCGCCAAGCAGGCAAAGGATTTTAACGACGAGGAGGTGAAAAAAATCACCGCCGCAATCCAGATGCCCGGAATGATGTAACGCCGCGCCGCCGCCGCTCGCCGCGGCCGACGGGTTCACCAGCGCGAAGCGCGTATAATGACTCCCGCATTTGAAAAATTGCAAAGGCAGCTCAAGCAACTGCCCGGGCTCGGATTCCGGTCGGCGGAACGGATTGCGCTGCACCTGCTCGTTGAAAAACCGGAGCAACTGCCCGGGCTCGTGGGCGCGCTCGAGGAGGCCTCGCGCTCGGTGAGGCGTTGCGCGCGTTGCGGCAATCTCGCCGAGGGTGACGGCGACGAGGCGCTGTGTCCGATCTGCGCCGACGACCGCCGCGACCATTCAGTGGTGTGCGTAGTCGAGCATGTTCCCGACCTCGTGGCGATGGAGCGCTCGGGCGCGTATCGCGGCGTGTATCACGTGCTCCATGGGAAACTCTCGCCAATCTCAGGCGTGGGCCCCGAGCAACTCAATTTCGCGCCGCTGCTTGAGCGCGTAAAAAACGGCGAGGCGCGCGAACTGATCCTGGCATTGTCAAACGATGTCGAGGGCGAGGCGACGTGCCACTACATCACGCAGCATTTGCCCGCGACCGATGGCGCGGAAATCGTAAAAACAACACGCATCGGTTTCGGCCTGCCAAGCGGCGGCGGCGTTTTGTATGCGGACTCGATAACGCTCAAAAGCGCGCTCGAGGGCCGTCGCGAGTATTTGTGATGCCCGCGTTCGGGCTGGATTCTTTGAGAATCAGCCGTCCGCTTTTTTGCTTTTTGCATCCTCGCTGAAATGTCCGCTTTCAGCGGCGCGCACAAAACCCTCCGTCACGCTCTTCAATCCCTCCCAGCGCCTGCGGATGTTCTTGGCCTCGGTCGCGCTCACTTGCTGGTCAGCGGACGCGCTCGCGATTTCATAGAGCATGTCGGCAAACTCCTGCACAATCGCGTTGGTCGCGGGGATAAGATTTGTCCCCTGCGCTTGGGGAAGCGCAGGGGCGTTCTTGATATAAAAACCGTTCGCCTGCTCGCACACCCATTGGGCGATGCGCGTGTCGCCATGCGGCGCTGCCTGATTGCGCGTCGCGGCCAAAAGTTGCGCCACTCGATCCAGCGGATTGTTTGACGAATTGGTGTTGGCTCCCTGCGGCACAGTCTCCGTCCAGCGGTAAATCAGCGAAAGCGACAGACCCATGTCCGCGGCAATCTGCTTGGCACTCGTTGTTTTCAGGACTTCTTTGAGGACTTCGTAGGACTGCATGGAAATAATGTAAAAATGATATTTTTTGCAGGATTGGGCAATATTTGAGTCACCTCAAACGTAAATTTTTTATAACAAGTCAAAATGTGCGCGTATTTTGTCCCAATGTGCGCGCCGATTTCTCATTTTTAGCGTGCTTCCCAGTTTTGCACACGATAACTTGAGTTACTTTTTTCCATGAATATCCACGAATACCAAGCAAAAGCCCTTTTTGAAAAGTTCGGCGTCCATGTCCCCAAGGGCGTCGCCGCCAAATCCGCAGCCGAGTTTGACTCCGCGCTCGCCCAGCTTCCCGAGGGCAAAATCGTCGTCAAATCGCAAATCCACGCCGGCGGACGCGGCAAGGGCACCTTTACCGACGGCTTCAAGGGCGGCGTAAAACTTTGCCAGTCGCGCGCCGAGGCGAAGGAAATCGCCGGCAAAATGCTTGGCAACACGCTCGTCACCCTCCAAACCGGCCCCGCCGGGCGCAAGGTGCAGACCGTTTATTTCACCGGCGCCGATTCCATCAAAAAGGAATACTACCTCGCCATCCTCCTCGACCGCGCCACCTCGCGCCCCGTCATCGTCGCCTCCACCGAGGGCGGCATGGAAATTGAAAAAGTGGCGCACGAAACGCCCGACAAAATCTTCAAGGTCTTCATCGATCCCGCCTACGGCCTCGCCGATTACCAAGTGCGCGAACTCTGCTTCAAGCTCGGCTTCAACCCCGCCGAAATGAAAAACGCCTCCAAACTCATCCGCCAGCTCTACACGATGTTCTGGGAGTGCGACGCCTCGATGGTCGAGATCAACCCCCTCATCAGCACGCCCTCCGACGAGGTTTACCCGCTCGACGCCAAGGTCTCTTTCGACGACAACGCGCTCTACCGCCACCCCGAGATCACCGCCCTGCGCGACCTCAACGAGGAGGACCCCAAGGAAATCAAGGCCTCCGAGCACAACCTCAGCTACATCGCGCTCGACGGCAACATCGCCTGCCTCGTCAACGGCGCCGGCCTCGCCATGAGCACGATGGACATCATCAAGCACTACGGCGGCAACCCCGCCAACTTCCTCGACGTCGGCGGCGGCGCCTCGAAGGAGCAAGTCATGGCCGCCTTCGAGATCATCCTCACCGACCCGAACGTGAAAGGCATCCTCGTGAACATCTTCGGCGGCATCATGGACTGCGACGTCATCGCGCACGGCGTGGTCGCCGCGGCGAAGGAGATCGGCCTCACGCTCCCCCTCGTCGTCCGCCTCGAGGGCAACAACGCCGACGCCGGCAAGGCCACCCTCGCCGCTTCCGGCCTCACTATCACCTCCGGCACCACCATGGCCGACGCCGCCCAAAAGATCGTCGCCCTCGTATCCGGGAAATAACAAATGCGGAATGCGGAGTTCGGAACGCGGAATTAAAAAACACCGCGCTCCCTTCTCCGCACCGGAGCAGTGGCTCCCCCATTCCGCATTCCGCACTCCGAAATCCGCATTCAAAAAAACCTTATGCTTAAAATCAAAGACATCGCCTTCACAGCGTATCCCGTGACGGACGTCTCCCGGGCCCGCGCATTCTACTCCCGGGTTCTCGGCCTCAAGGAAACCATGGCATACGAATTCGGCCCCGGCAAATGGTGGATCGAATACGACATCGGCCACGGCACGCTCGCCCTCCACAATATTATGGAACCCGCCCCCGAAGGCAAAGGCGCCAACATCGCCCTCGAAGTCGAGAATCTCGATGACGCGCTCACGCACTTCAAAACGCTCGGAGTCGCCCCGCACGAGATCAAGCCCGGCACCGTCATCATGGACAGCCCCGCCTGCCGCTTCTTCTTCATCAGCGACCCCGACGGAAACAACATCAACATCCACCAATGCAAACATCCCGCGCATTGATCGCGGCACCCTCCTCACAACCATGAGCATCCAAATCTCCGACATCGCCTTCATAGGCACACCCGTCACCGACATGAAAGCGGCCCGCGCCTTTTACGAAGGCGTGCTCGGCCTCGTTCCCTCCCACGTCTTCGAGTGGGACGGCAAATCGTGGATCGAATACGACATCGGCCCCGGCAAAAACACACTCGCCATCACCGACAGCGCGCCCGAGTGGAAACCCTCGGCCGCCGGCACCGTGGCCGCGCTTGAAGTCGCCGACTTCGACGCCGCCATCGCGCACCTCAAGGCGAACAACGTCACCATCCTCGGCGAGCCCTTCGAAACGCCCGTTTGCCACATGGCGCACATCGCCGATCCCTCCGGCAACACCATCACCATCCACCACTGCAAAAAAGGACATCACTGATATTAAATGCGGAATTCGGAATACGGGGTGTGGAAATAAAAAACACGCACACGAATCCACGCCTCCGCGCACCGCATTTCACCATCCACACTTCACCCTTCACTCTTTCCAAAAATGGCTATCCTCATCAAACCCGACACCAAAATCCTCATCCAAGGCATCACCGGCTCCTTCGGCGGAAAACACGCCAAGCTCTCGCTCGACTACGGCACGCAAGTCGTCGCCGGCGTCACCCCCGGCAAAGGCGGGCAAGTCTTCGAGCACAACGGCCACAAAGTGCCCGTCTTCAACACCGTCGCCGAGGCCGCGGCTAAAACCGGTGCGACTGTCTCCGCGGTGTTCGTGCCGCCGCCCTTCGCGGCCGACGCCATCCTCGAATGCGCCGACGCCGGGCTCGACCTCGTCGTCGTCATCACCGAAGGCATTCCAATCAAGGACATGGTCCGCGTTAAACGCGCCATCGCCGGAAAGAAAACCCGCCTCGTCGGCCCCAACTGTCCCGGCCTTGTCTGCCCCGGCCCCGGCGAGCAATCACACGGCGGCTGCCGCATCGGCATCGCCCCCGGCTACATCAACAAACAAGGCCACGTCGGCGTCGTCTCCCGCTCGGGCACCCTCACCTACGAGGCGGTTTATCAACTCACCGAAAAAAACATCGGCCAAAGCACGACCGTCGGCATCGGCGGCGACCCGGTCAACGGCACCTCGCACCTTGATGTCATAAAAATGTTCGCGGCCGATCCCGACACGCACGGCATCATCATGATCGGCGAAATCGGCGGCAACGCCGAAGTCGAGGCCGCCCGCTGGATCAAGGCCAACTGCGACAAACCCGTCGCCGGCTTCATCGCCGGAGCGACCGCGCCCGCCGGACGCCGCATGGGCCACGCCGGCGCGATTGTCGGCGGAGCCGAGGACACCGCCGCGGCCAAGATTGCGGTCTTCAAGGAATGCGGCATCGAAGTCGCGGAAACCCCCAGCGACATGGCCGACGCCCTCCTCCGCGCCGCCAAGGTCAAAGGCGTGACACTGAGCTGACGCGCGCCGGCTGCCCAGCCCGTGAGATTGATGCGCACTTCCAGGCTTCGGGTGATCCATATCTTTTTGTTATGTTTTGTGGCTTTGGTTTGTTCACCTTGCCACTTACCATGAATCGTTTTGGGGCTGAACTTTTCCTTCGCCACCTAATGCGCTCAAAAACACGGGGAGGCTGTCGGTGCCACTTGACCATTGCCACGCTCAAACCATCATTGCCATCTTCGTAGGCACCCGCTTTCTCGTTGGATGCGAACTCTGTTAATCCAAGTAACTTTGCCATGAAAAGAAATTCCCGCCCCCATGCATTCGCAATCGCCATTATTTTCACTATTCTTGCCGCGCCGCTTTCGCTTGCTCCACTGCGGGCCACAATAGCCACCAGCCTCGACAGTTTCACGGAGTGCGAGCCTCCCCAATCCATCTATTACCCCCTGCTTGGCTCCGGCACGTTTGTTTCGGAAGCCTATGCCGGCAGCCAGACGGATCAATCCACTGGTGTCATGCGCATGGCTTTTCGCTATCGCAACGACGCCACCGCACAAGGCACTTGGTGGGACGGCGACGGCAACACTGCGAATACCGACCGCCAGCGATCCGAAGTCAAGGGCCTCGGTGCAAATCAACGAAACAAAGAAACCTTCGAATACTCCACCACATGGCGTTGCAATCCGGATCTCGTAACCACGGGAAGTTTTTTCCATTTCTTTCAACTTAAATCAATCGACGGCTCCAACGACGGTCGCGACACCCCGCTCGTCGCCGTGGGAATCGTTGCCACGGGCACCGCCGCCGTGAGCTACAGCTCGGGCAAAAACAGCAAACACACCGTCGTGCGCGAATTTCCCTACACGCCCGGCACATGGCAGACCATCACCCTTCGCGTCACCACCTCCGGCTCCGACCAGACCACCGGCGCCGTGCGAGTCTCTGTCGATGGCGACGCTTTCACCGGCACAAGCGACATCTCCCTCTACCGCGACCAAACCTTCGTCTACCAGCCAAGATGGGGTATTTATCGAGGCATTTCCTCCACTGCCGCCGACACCGCCCTCGGCGACGCCTACATCGAACACCTCTACCCGACCGCCAATCGTTACTCCGAGAACAGCGCGCCAAGGATAGTCTCTTTTCGACCCAAGGCTGCGGTAGCTGGCTCCATCCTCAGCATCTATGGCATCGGGTTGAACAAGTCGGCAGTCATCACCATCAACGGCGTGACGGCACCCGTCGTTCCAGCGGGCAACACCACAGGCTTCTATATCATGGTTCCGGACAACGTGACCGGCGGTCCCGTTGTCGTTCGGACAGACAGCGGCATTTTCGTCGCCCAAGAACAATTCACACTCAATACAACCACGCCCGCGCCAATCGTGACCGACGTCTCGCCTCTCGACGCAAAAACCAACGATACCATTACCATCACCGGCACAAACCTGACCGACGCCACTGCCATCATCGGCGGCGTGATAGCGCAGTCGCGCACCATCCCCAAGGACTCAACACTCACGGTCACCGTTCCCGCTGAGGCGACTTCCGGCACGATTGTTGTCTCGACTCCCGGCGGCACCGTCACCGCCACACAAACCCTCAACCTCTCGCCAATCATCACCGATGTTTCGCCCACATCCGCGAAAACCAGCCACCCCATCACCATCACCGGCGTAAACCTGACCGGAGCCTCCGTCACCATCGGTGGCGTGAAGGCCAATGTGGCGAACAACTCCAACACGACGATCCGAGTCACTCTCCCCTACAATGCGATCAGCGGCCCGATTGTTGTCACAACACCCAACGGCTCCGTCACCGCCGCGCAAACATTCACACTCATTCCCACTCCGTCCGTGAACCGCATCTCGCCGGCGTTCGCGCAAATCGGCGATACCATTACACTCCACGGCACAAACTTGGGCAGCGTGACCACCGTCACCATCGGCGGCGTTGACGCGCCTGTTATTTTCAACGACGGCACAACCATCAAAACCACCGTCCCCGCCGGAGCGGCCCATAGCAATATTGATATCAAAGACTATGACGGCGCACATGTTTTTTGCCCCTCCTCCATCGTCATCATCACCGATGAGCCCTCCATCACCATCGAACCCCACACCGCCCTCGTCACACTCGCTGGCACACCGGGTGTCAGCGGCACTGACAACGGCCCCGCCTCCAACGCTCTTTTCGCCGCCCCAAATGGACTCGTCACTGACAGAGCCGGAAATCTCTACATCGCCGATACTGGCAACCACGTCATCCGCCGTCTCGCGCCCGACGGACAAGTCACCACCCTTGCCGGCACTCCCGGTCTCAGCGGTGCCACTGACGGCCCTGCCGCCAACGCCCTCTTCAACTTTCCTAGGGGCCTCGCCATCTCCCCGGACAACACTACGCTCTACGTCGCCGACCCAGGCAACTTGACCGCCCGGGCTATCAATCTAACCACCAACCAAGTCATCACCATTGCGAGTATCGAACTCTACCCCTATGGACTCGCCACCGATCCCGCTGGCAACCTCTACATCTCCGACCTCCTCGGCCCCCCGGCCAGCAGATCCATACCTTTAACATCATAAAAATCGCCGCCAACACGGGTGCCCAAACCACCATCGGCGGCAGCTCCCGCTTCAAATACTCAATGGGACTTACCGCCAGCCCCGACGGAACCACACTCTACGGCACTGCTCAAAACCTCGGTGCCATCTATGCCATCAACCTGGCGACCCACGAATTAACACTCGTTGCTGGCGATTTTAACCAATACGGAGCCGCCGACGGCGCGCCCGACGAGGCGCGCTTCGCCAGCCCGGCAGCCCTTGTCACCGACGCCGCCGGCAACCTCTACGTCACCGATGCCGCCAGCAACCTGATCCGCAAAATTACCGCGGACACCCGCACAGTCACCACCCTCGCCGGTGCCCCCTGGATTAAAGGCTCACTCGACGGCTCCGGCACGCATGCCCAACTCAATACCCCCGCTGGCATCACAATCTCCGACACCGGCGACATCTACGTAGCCGACACCAACAACCACACCATTCGAGTCCTCCAGATCGGCCCCGCCATCATCACGCAACCCACCAGCCAGACAGTGCACGCCGGCTCCCCCGCAAAGCTCACTGTCGTCGCCAGCGGCGCACCCACCCCGGCTATCAATGGTTCCGCGACGGCACCGCCATCACCAGTGCGACCACTGCCACCTACAACATCCCCAAAACCACCACCGCCAACACCGGCACCTACACCGTAGTCCTCACGAATATCATGAACACTGTGACAAGCGCCCCCGCAACCCTGACCGTGACCTCGCCGCCCTCCACCGGTGACAACAATAGCGGTGGCGGTGGTGGTGGCGCATCAAGCATCTACTGGCTGGCTGCAATAGCCGTGATGCTGGGCCTGCGCTTGCGCCGCTACACAAGATAACACAAATAATTCTTGTCTGTCGCCGCCGATTACATCGCTTTCGCATTCACACCACCTTTATCATTTTACATCCCATGAACCGACGCCAAGCCCTCAAAACCATCGCGGCAACCGGCACGCTCGCCGCCCTTTCCCGCATGATGCCCTCCGCCCGGGCCAACTCGGCATCTGAAAACTCAAACCCAAAATCCGACATGTCCCCCGCCCTCCGCCACTCCGTCTGCGCATGGTGTTACATCAAAAAAAATCCGCTTCCCGAATTCGCCCCCGCCGCAAAAAACGTCGGCATCGAATCCATCGAGCTCCTCAACCCCGACCAATGGCCCGTCGTCCAAAAACACGGCCTCGCGTGTGCCGTCGCCAACGGCCCAAAATCCAGCTCGATCAAGCGCGGCTTCAACCGGCGCGAACACCACGCCAACCTCGTCCCCGATTTCCTCGCGCGCATCAAGGAATGCGCCGCCGCCGGCATCCCCAACCTCATCTGTTTCTCCGGCAACCGCGACGGCCAGTCCGACGAGGAGGGCCTCGAAATCTGCGCCGAGGGTCTGAAGAAAATCGTCTCCGCCGCCGAGAAGGCGCGCGTCACGATCATCATGGAGCTCCTCAACAGCAAGGTGAACCACAAGGACTACCAATGCGATCACACCGCCTGGGGCGTTGAGCTGGTCAAGCGCGTCGGCTCCGAGCGGTTCAAGCTCCTCTACGACATCTACCACATGCAAATCATGGAGGGCGACGTGATCCGCAACATCCGCGAAAACGCGCAATACATCGCCCACTACCACACCGCCGGAAACCCCGGCCGCAACGAGTTCGAGCCAACCGACACGCAAGAACTCAACTACCCCGCCATTATGCGCGCCATCCGCGACACCGGCTACCGCGGCTACATCGGCCAGGAGTTTCTCCCCAAGCGCGATCCGTTAACATCCCTCGCCGCCGCGGTGAAAATTTGCACCGTGTAATAAAAAAACTCCGCGCTCGCGCCCATCAATTCTCCATTAATAACCAATAGTTCATTCCACCAAACACATCATGAAAAAAATCCTCATCCTCCTTTGCGCCATGACTCTCGCCGCCGTGCACACAAACGCCGCCGAAAAAAACATCGGCCTCCAAATGTATTCCCTTCGCACCGAGATCGCCAAGGACTTCAGCAACATCGACACCATCATCGCCGCCATCGCCAAGGCCGGCTACAAATACGTCGAAACCGCCAACTACAGCGGCGACGGCAAAATCTACGGCATGGAGCCCGCCGTTTTCGCCGAAAAACTCCGCGCCCACGGCCTCCACGCGCTCTCCTGCCACGTCCAAAAACGTTTCAAAAAGACGCCCACCCGCGCCGAGCTCGACGAAGCACTCTCGTGGTGGGACAAGTGCATCGCCGACCACAAGGCCGCCGGCATGAAATACGTCATCATGCCCTCCATGCCCAGGCTCACCAAGGTCGAGGACATCCAGGCCTTCTGCGAATACCTCAATAAAATCGGCGACAAGTGCAACGCCGCCGGACTCAAATTCGGCTACCACAACCACGCCTTCGAATTCGAAACCAAGCTTCCCAACAAGCTCACCAAGTATGAATACATGCTCCAAAACACCGACCCCGGAAAAGTCTTTTTCGAAATGGACGTTTACTGGACGGTCATGGGCCGTTTTTCCCCCGTTGAACTTTTCAAGCAATATCCGGGTCGCTTCCTCGTCCTGCACATCAAGGACCAAAAGGAACTCGGCCAAAGCGGCATGGTCGGCTTCGAGGCCATATTCAAAAACATCGACGGCTCCGGCGCCAAATACCTGATTGTGGAAGTTGAAAAATACAACATGCCCCCGATCGAGTCCGTCACCGCCAGCCTCAAATACCTCAACGACGCCCCCTACGTTAAGGCCGACTACTCGAAGTAATTAAAACCCGCACCGGGAACGCCTCGGCGTTCCCGGCTTCACGTTTCTTATTTGCCACAACAAAAACCCACGCGGAACATTTCCCCGCATCCACCACACACCATCTCCCGCATTTTCAGCCCTTCAGTCCTTCAGCCTTTCAGCCCTTCCCTTCCACCATGACCCGACGCCAAGCAATCAAAACCATCGCCGCCACCGGCGCGCTCACCGCCCTCTCCCGCATCGCGCCGCAAGCCCGCGCCGCCACCACCCTTCCCGCCCGGAATTCCTTCCACCACTCCGTCTGCCCCGGCCCCTACCTCAAGAAAAACGCGGATGATAAACGCCCCGGACGCCTGCCGCTGCCCGAGTTTGCCCAAGCCGCGAAAAAACTCGGCATCGAGTCCATCGAGCTCACCGGCCCCGAACAATGGCCCGTCATCCAAAAAGCCGGACTCACCTGCGCCGTCTCAACCTTCCCCAGAAAAGTCACCTCGTTGATGCGCGGACTCAATCGCCGCGAACATCACATCGAAATCGTTCCGGCCTACCTCCAGCGCATCCGCGAATGCGCCGACGCCGGCATTCCCAACCTCATCTGTTTCTCCGGACGCCGCGACGGACAATCCGACGAGGAGGGCCTCGAAATCTGCGCCGAGGGTTTGAAGAAAATACTTCCCGCCGCCGAAAAAGCCCGAGTCACACTCATCATGGAGCTGCTCAACAGCAGGACCAAGGGACACGTTGACTACCAATGCGACCACACCGCCTGGGGCGTCGAGCTGGTCAAGCGCGTGGGCTCCGAGCGCTTCAAGCTCCTATACGATATTTACCACATGCAAATGATGGAGGGTAACATCATCCAAACCATCCGCGAAAACCACCAATACATCGCCCACTACCACACCGCCGGAAATCCCGGTCGCAACGAATTTGAGCCCGGCGACATGCAGGAACTCAACTATCCGGCCATCATGCGCGCGATCCACGACACCGGTTTCCGCGGCTACGTCGGCCAGGAATTCTCCCCCAAGCGCGACCCGCTCACCTCCCTCGCCGCCGCAGTAAAAATTTGCACGGTGTAAACTTGGGAGCGCCGAGCCCCAGCTCGGCATGGGGCGCCTTCGGCATCACATGATCCGCAACATCATTGTTTTTTGCATTCTCTGCCTCGCTTGCCAAGCAACCGAGCCGAAGCCCCTGCTTGTTGTCGCCACGTATTACGCTTGGGGTGGCGACACTCCAGACGGAGGAAGTCCATCCTTCGTTCTTTACGACGACGGCACGATTATTTGCTACCACAAGCCTGCATACGGCGAATGGCCCCAAATTGAGAAACTCTACACCACCCGCAAAGTCGTTGATGCAAAAAAGAAAAGTGAAGAGCTCCTTTCTTTCGATCTTTCTGCTGCAAAATCCGATTACGCACTCACTGCGGCAACCTGCCAAAACGAAACCATCATTTGGACACCTGCGAAAAAAATCAAAATCTACGGGGAATGGAAAGAGCCTCGAAGATTTGACCCTAGCATGAAAAACAATCCAAAATTTGCCGGCCTGATCAAACGGGAAAACGAACTCTGGAAAACGTTGCCTGATGGAATTCGCCAAACCCTGTTGAACATCGAAAAAGAAATCCTTATCGCGGGCACGCCTTGGCTCCCGGAAAAAATCGAAATCATACTCAGTTCATACGAACATTCCCCTGCTAAATCCGTCAACTGGCCAAAAGATTGGCCCAGCCTAAATGATAAATCCACCATCAAACACTCAGATTCCAATTACCGCATTCTTTTCCCAACAAAAAGACTGGCCGAGTTGGAGACATTCCTCGCATCGCGGGAAATCAACGGCCCTGTTTTAATCGATGGACGAAAAATGTCCGCACTCTATCGCTTCCCGCTTCCCCTTGATGCACTCTGGACACCCGAACCTTTAGAATCATTTCAAGAATAGTCCGTTCATCTTTGCCTCTTGTAGTCCCCGCGTTTTCCGCATTTCAACAACGGCACAAACGCATGACCAAATCCGCCAACACGCCTGACCGCGCCACTGCCTCCGCCATTTCGCACACTGCGCGCGTGCTCGATTCCCTCCGTCCCGGGCTCCACGCCGACACCGCGCTCCGCAATTATTTCGCCTACTGGCACCGCCTCGGTCCGCGCGAAAAACGCGCCATCAGCCGCGCCACCTTCGCCTATTTTCGATGGTTCGGCTGGCTCGACCGCAAGGATTCTCCGCAAAAACAAATCGCCGGAGCCCTTGATCTCCAATCCCGCTTCGACAACAACCCCGCCTCGATCAAAACCGAGGCCATCGCCGCGCGCGCCATTCCCGAATGGTCGCGCGACGAGGTCGCATGGCCCGCCGAAACCCTCCGGCTTCTCCAGCACGATCCCGTCCTCTGGCTCCGCGCAAAAACATCCGGCATCGACACGCTCGCCGCGCAACTCGGCGACTGCGAGCCCGCCTCAAACACGCCCGTTCCCGCGCCCGACGCGTTTCGTTACACCGGCAGGCAGGATCTTTTCCGCACACCGCAATTTCACGAGGGCCTCTTCGAAATCCAGGACCTCGCATCACAACTCACCGGCCACGCCTGCGCGCCAAAACCCGGCCAAACTTGGTGGGACGCCTGCGCCGGCGAAGGCGGCAAGACGCTCCACCTCGCCGAGCTCATGCAAAACAAGGGCATGCTCTGGGCGAGCGACCGCTCCTTCCGGCGCCTACAATCACTCAAGCGCCGCGCCGCGCGCGCAAAGGTTTTTAACTACCGCGCCGCCGCGTGGGACGGCTCCGCCAAGCTTCCCACCAAGACCAAGTTCGACGGCATCCTGCTCGATGCCCCTTGCAGCGGACTCGGCACCTGGCAGCGCAACCCGCACGCGCGCTGGACAACTACGCCCGACGACGTCCGCGAACTCGCCGCCGTGCAAACGCAGCTCCTCGCCAATGTCGCGGGTTCGCTCAAACCGGGCGGACGCCTCATCTACGCCGTCTGCACGCTCACGCGCAGCGAAACGACCGCCATCGCCGACGCCTTCACCACCGCGCACGCCGATTTTGAGCCCGCGCCCGTTTTTGCCGCCTCCGGCAATCCGTCCGCGCAAACCACCCTCTGGCCGCACGAGCACGACTGCAACGGCATGTTCATCGCCGCATGGCGAAGGAAATAATTTTTCCCGCGCGTCCCCTAAAACGCCGGCATCCTTCGCACGCATCCACGCGCATTTCCACAAAGTGTGTTATGTGATTGCGCCGGATTAAAACAGAATCGTTTAATTGCGCCCACAATGAGCCGGGAAGGCAAAATCACATCCGATGAAAAACGTCCGCTGGCAGGATCGCTTCTGCTGGCGCATCCGTCGTTGAACGACGGCATTTTCAGGCGCTCCGTGATTCTGCTCCCCGCGCACGATGAAAACGGCTCCATGGGCATCGTGCTCAATCACCCGCTGCGCAAACGCATGGCGGATATCAGCAACGACCTGGCGTTCAGCCCGCTGGCCGATGTGCCCGTTTACCAAGGCGGCCCGGTGGCGAGTGACAAGCTGCTCATCTGCGCATGGCGCATGCACCCGCAAGGGCTGGGGTTTCAACTGATGTTCGGCATCGAGCCGGACAACGCGATCAAGCTCCGAGAGGAACAGGGCATGGAATTGCGCGCGTATTACGGTTACGCGGGCTGGTCGGCCGGACAACTGGAAGGCGAGTTGCGGCGCGACACCTGGGTTGTCACTCCGCTCCTGCCGCACCTGCTGGTCAACGAGGACGGCGGCGAATACGACGAGAGCATGTGGCGAAAAATCCTCGGCGACATGGGCGACGAATGGCGCCTCGCCGCCGGCGAGCCCGACGACCCCGCGTTGAATTAAACTCGCGCGGGACACCGCTTGCGCCGCCCCGCGCGAACGCAACATGTCCTCACTTGCCGGCTGCCACCAAGTGCGTCGAAAGAAACGCGGCGATCTCGTTCATGAGTTCCTCATTGAAAAATCCGCGCAATCCATGCCCCGCGTCCTGAACCCGCCGCAATACCGTTGGAACGCCGGCCGACTTCAAGGCGTCGTTGAGGCGTTCGCTTTGCGAAATGGGCACGCGTGTGTCCTTCGTGCCATGGCAGATCAAAAAGGACGCGGCTCCCTTGCCCGCATGCGTGACGGGGCTCGCGGCAACCGCCACATCCCGTTTTTCCGCCAGGCTGCCTCCGAGCAGTTTCACGCGGGTCTCGTAAGCAGGCTCCCACATTTCCTTCGCGGTGAAATCCGCGGGGCCATAAAAATCCACCACTGCTTGAACACGACTGGAGGTTTTCAGGTTTTCGCCAACGTCAAATTTCCGAACATCTCCGGTCACTCCGAGCAGAGCTGCGAGGTGCCCGCCCGCCGAGCTTCCCCACGCGGCAAAGCGATTGGGATCGAGATTATATTCCCCGGCACGGGAGCGCAGCCAGCGCACCGCCGCCTTGCAGTCCTCGATTTGGGTGGGAAAAGGCGCGGCCGAGGTGTAACGATAATTGATGCTGGCGATTGCGTATCCCCGTTTCGCGAAATCCATCCGCAGGGGAAAGCATGATGTCTTGCTCCCCTTTTCCCAGCCGCCGCCGTGAATCCAAATGATCAGGGGAAACGGTTTTTTCGCGCCGGCATTTTTCGGAACATAGAGATCGAGTGTCTGGCGTTTGCCGCCCCCGGTCACGTAAGGCATGTCTCGATAAGCGGTGACATCGGGCGGTGTCGCGCCGGCCTTTTGCGCGGACAAACCGGCGGGGGCGCATATTCCCGCGATCAATGCCGCGGCGATTACAGGGACGGCTCGTTTCGATTTCATGGGGATCGGGGTAACGCCGATGGTTTACGCGCCCGTGTTACCGCGCGCCGCGACCCAGTCGATGATCATCCTGTCGTTGTCGCCCGCGCGCCAGACGAGGCTCAGGAATTCCTGCGGCAAAATATCGTGCTGCATGAAAAACCGGCGGTCGCCGCCGCAGCAATACATGAGCGACGACGGCAGTTCGCCGCGCAGCTTCGCGCGCGCTTTCGGCATCAGGCGCGGCAGCCATTCGATTCCGTCGACGGCGTCGGTTTTCGCGGGCATCGAGTCCATGTCGAGCACGACCGTCGACCGCTTGCCGCCCTGCGCGTTCAGGAAATAGTCGCGCCGCACGAGTTCGATGCCGAGCGCGATGTCGTAACCGGGCTGCCCGTCGTAGTTGTTATGATCCTCCGCGTAGTCATACATGTTTTGCGCCGTGATTCCGTTGGCGGAAAGAAACGCAAGCTCGTCGCCGGAAAAAAACGCATCCGTTCCGCGCCGGCCCTCCGCGTAGAGCGAAACCGCCTTGTCGTAAATCGCGCGAAATTGTTTGGAGAAGTCGTAGTGTTTCATGGGAGTCTGGATAAATTGTTTTCCGAAAAATAAAAGACAAACCAAACGATGCCTCCCTTGTTTTGGATTTTGCCACGGGCGCCGGGTTTGTCAGCCGGCCCGAGACTGAGGTGTTGCGGATTTTCGATTCGCGTTTTCAGATTTTGAAAATGCCGCCGCTCCCCACAATCGTCCACCTCGATGCCGATGCGTTTTTCGTGTCGGTCGAGCAGGCGCTTGACCCGTCGCTCAAGGGGAAAAAAGTCGCGGTCGGCGGGCGCGAGCGCGGCATCATTTCATCGGCGAGCTACGAGGCGCGGGCATGCGGCGTTTACACGCCGATGCCAACGGCGCGCGCGCTGAAGGTCTGCCCCGATTTGATTCTTGTGCGCGGCTGCGGCAGATACGGCGAGTTCTCGCGGCGGCTTTTTGACTTGTGCGAGGAACTCACGCCGCTGGTCGAGCGCCGCTCAATCGACGAGGGTTACATTGACCTGACTCCGTGCGGTTTCAAAACGCGGGAGGCCGTCGTCGCGGCGGTGTGCAGATTGCAAAAAAAAATCACCGACACGATTGATGTGTCGGTGTCGTTCGGCCTGGCGACAAACAAACTAGTCTCGGCCCTTGCGAGCAAACTTTACAAACCGCGCGGTTTCATCGTCGTGGCCCCGGGCGACGAGGCGGCGTTTGTCGCGCCGCTCGCCATCGGCAAGCTGCCGGGCATCGGCCCGAAGACGGAAAAGGCGCTCAAGGAGCAGGGCATCGCGCGTGTATCCGACGTGCTGGCCCTGCCGGAGAGACGGTTGCAGGCGATCTTCGGCGACGGATGGCGCGACATGCTCGCGACGTGCCGCGGCGAGGACGACAGTCCGGTCGTCACGGAATTCGAGGACGCGAAATCCTACTCCCAGCAAGAAACCTTCGCGCGCGACATCGGAGATTTTGCCGAGATCGAACGTGTCGCCAAGGGAATGATCGACGCGCTCATGCGCGAGATTCGCGCCGACGGCAAACGCGTGCGCACAATCACCGTGAAGGTGCGCTATCCGAATTTCGAGCAGGCCTCGGCGGGCCACTCGCTGCCGCAATCGACCAACCTGGAGCAACCGGTTTACCCGTGGGTCGCGCCGCTGTTGAAACAGGCGTGGCAGAAACGCCGCGCGCCCTTGCGCCTGGTGAGCGTGAAGCTGTCCGGCGTGGACAACGGCCCCGAGCAGATGGATTTGTTCGGGGCGCAAACCGACGAAAAACGCCAGCGCCTCGCCGGAGTCGTCGACGCGCTCAACGCCGCCACGCGCCGCCACGGCACACCGGCCGTGATGCACGGCAGCCAGCTGAAAAAACCGTGACCGCGGGCTTCGCGACGCCGCTTCCGCGCGGTGCGCCCTCATCAAAACAGCCCTGTAACCCAATCCCACAATTGGTTCATCACAACGGCCATCGTCGCGCCGAGAAACACAAGATAAAACACGCCCGCCACGAGCACCGCGTGCCCCAGCATCACAAACACGCCGTCGCGCCCGATGAGCCCGCTCGCCACAAACATGATCGCCCACGCCGGAAATGTGTTCGAAAACGGCACTGGCAGCGGCAGCAGCAAATACACCCCCGCGAGCAACAACCCGAACACATGAAGGCGCTCGCGCGCCGGCGTGGCGAGGATCACCGCGGCGCGCCCCGGATGCAGCCAGCGCTCGATGCCCTTTGATATTCGCGCCGAAAAACGCACGAGCTTGTCGTGCACCGACGGCGAAAAACGGGCGTTGAGAATTTTTTCCGAGAACCGCGGCTCGCGCCCGCGCAAAAGCGAAATCGCGACCACCACAATCGCGAACCCAAATGGCGCCGATACGGGAATCGGATTGGGAACGGTGAAAAGCAGTGCGAGCAAAATGATGAGCAGCAGCGGCGCATGCGCGCCAAGCACGCCGACCATGTCTCGAAACAACATCGGCTTGCCCGCAAACACATTGTGCAGATAGGCCAGTTGCTCGGACAACTTGGCGTCCTTCGGAAACGGCGGATGCCGCGCAGCCTGCGGTTGTTCTGCGGATGCCTCGCTCATGCCGTGGTCAACGAATGCGCGCCAAAAAAAAACGCGCGTCCGCCCCGGCGGACTGATAATCGCCGGTTCGTTTGCGCGCGCGCATCTGTGGGTTCCGTGTTTTCACGCGTTGCCGCGCGCGGCACGCCAGATTGCAAGGCAGCTGTCGAGCAAGGCCGCCAGTTCGCCCAGCGGCACCATGTTGGGACCATCGCTGATCGCCTCGTCGGGATTCGGATGCGTTTCGAGGAACAGTCCGTCCGCGCCGGCGGCGAGCGCCGCGAGCGCAAGCGGCCGCACAAACTCGCGTTGTCCCCCGCTTTTGCCCCCGCCCGCGCCGGGCAGCTGCACGCTGTGCGTGGCGTCAAAAATCGCGGGCAGCCCGTTGGCCTTCATAATCGCAAATGAGCGCATGTCCACGACGAGGTTTTGATAGCCGAATGTCGTGCCGCGCTCCGTTTGCCAGATTTCGCGCCCAGGATGTTGCGCGTTTTTTTCGCCGCGCAGCTTTGCGACCACATGCGCCATTTCCTGCGGCGAAAGAAACTGCCCCTTCTTCACATTCACCACGCGTCCCGTTTCGGCGGCGGCGGCGAGCAAGTCGGTCTGGCGGCAGAGAAACGCCGGTATCTGCAACACGTCGCACACCTCCGCCACGGGCCGCGCCTGTTCGCGCTCGTGGATGTCGGTGAGCACGGGAAACCCGTATTCGCGTTTGATGAGCGCGAGCAAACGCAACCCCTCGTCCATGCCGGTGCCTCGCGGACCGGAAATCGATGTGCGGTTGGCTTTGTCGAACGACCCCTTGAACACGATTCGCAAATCGGGCCGTGCCTTTTGCATGCGGGTCAATTCCTCCGCGACCGCGCGGCAAATACCCTCGCTCTCAAGCGAGCACGGTCCGGCAATGAGCAATAATTTTTCAGGATCAAAAATCATGACCACAAACCTCGGAGCAACTTGGGAAAAAATGCAAGAGCCGAGCCGCGGCAGGCGGGTGGATGCGCCGTTTTGAGCGTTAGAGCCAATTCGCCAACCGCCCCACCCTTCGCACCACTTCGCGGAAAAGCGCGCTACCAGCCGGCGCGCAGCAAGTCGTCAATATTGTCCGACTCGGCGCTGATGTCCGTGAAAAGCCATGTTGAAAGGTAACGCTCGCTGCACGAGGGCACGATCACGACGATCAGCTTGCCTTTGTTTTCAGGGCGTTTAGCGACTTCCAGCGCCGCCCAAATCGCCGCTCCCGAGGAAATGCCCACGGGGATGCCATCGGTGGTGTTCACCTCCTTCGAGATGGGCGCGGAATCGGTGTCCTTCACGCGAATGATTTCATCGTAAACTTTTGTGTTGAGCACGGCGGGCACAAACCCCGCGCCCAAACCTTGCAGCTTGTGCGGCCCGGGCCGGCCTCCCGACAAAACAGGCGACGCATCCGGCTCGACCGCGATTATCTTCACGCCGGGTTTGCGCGACTTGAGCGTCTCGCCGATGCCGGTGATCGTGCCGCCGGTGCCGATGCCCGCCACGACAATATCGACCTCGCCATCCGTGTCGCGCCAGATTTCCGCCGCGGTCGTTTTGCGATGAATCTCGGGATTCGAGGGATTGGAAAATTGCTGGAGAATCACACTGTTTGGAATCTTCGACGCGAGCTCCTCGGCCTTTGCAATCGCGCCCTTCATTCCCTTCGGCCCCTCGGTGAGCACCACGCGCGCGCCAAGCACTTTCAAGAGCTTGCGGCGCTCGATCGACATCGTCTCGGGCATCGTGAGAATGAGCTTCAGTCCCTTGGCGGCGGCGACAAACGCGAGCGCAATGCCGGTGTTGCCCGAGGTCGGCTCGATGAGCACACTGTTCTTGTTGATGCGCCCGCTCTTGAGCGCGTCGTCGATCATCGCAAACCCGATGCGGTCCTTGACGCTGGCAAGCGGATTAAAAAATTCGAGCTTGAGCACGATGTCCGCAAGCGCGCCATGCGCCGCCGCAGTCCGGTTAAGGCGGACGAGCGGAGTGTTTCCAATGGTCTCGGTGATATCGTTGTATATTTTTTTTGCCATGAGTATGTTTTCCAGAGCAGCCGCCGGCGCGGAAGATTTTATAAAAAGGACGCAACGTCCAAATGTTTATAAAAAGTAAATTTCAAAATTGATTATTATTTATATAAATGAATACTATTAATCAAACGGGACCACCATACACTCAAAACGTGATCTGCGCGCGTGTCAGGATCACTTTCTCCCCTTTTTTAAGAACGGTGCCGGTGGGCGCGGCGAGGCCGCTGTCCTTGGGATCGGTTTGATTGTAGTCGACCGAAAACCGCACGGCCCTTGTCAGATACCAGTTAAGCCCCACGCCCCACGACGCCGCCTCCGTGGCGCTTTCCGCGGGGTTGGCGAGAATCGGAAAAACATCGTTGTCGACGTCGATGTGATCATAGCGAGCAACCAGCTCGAACGCTCCCCATGTGCCGCGCTCCACGCTGAACGGACGCGCGGGAGTGACGCCGTCGTAGCTGGCATTTTCCCCCGTGAGCACCCAGCCCGACGTGACCTGCCAGGCCTTGTTTGTGATTCGCATGGCGTCCTGCCCGGCGTTGGGACGAACGTGCGTCGTGGATGTTACATACTCGGCGAGGAGCCCGAACGGGCCGTAATAATAATACGCCTGCGGCGAAATACGCCAGATTTCGCCGGTGTGCGTTGGAAGCGATGTGTCGTAATTGCCCGCCCCGTTGTCCGACGCATACGTGAAAAGCGTCTGCTGCCCGCTGGTGCGGTATCCGGCGGTGAGGCCCTGCCTGGTATTCTGCCGCCCGTGGCTGCCTGCGATGCCGATGCCGAGCCCCGCAAGCGGCGAGTCTTTTAACGATTTAAATGGATGCGCAAAAATCCGCGCGTAGACATCCTTGTCGTCATCGGAATCAGTGTTGTCCTGATTGCTGCGCCCGTCGCCCACGCCATTAAAAACGCCCACTTGATAGTCAAGCGCGCCGCCAAAAAAACTGCCGCCGAGCTGCACGCCGATGTCACGGCTCGGCGCGATCTGCGCGATAAACGACGGCTCGGTAAGCGCCGCCCATGCGTCGGACTGCAACCGCGCGAGACCGAAAGGCGCCTTAAACTTGCCGATCTTCAGTTGCGCCGAGGGCGCAAAATCAATCGCCACGTTCGCATCCATCAAAGTGAAACTGCTGCCGCCGTATTCGGGGACGAATTGGAACCGGAAAATATTGGAAAATTGCCCCTCGAGCATGACGCGCGCGCGCCGCAGCACAAAGCTGTCGCGCCCCTTCGCGCCGCCGTCGCCATACCAGCGCGAATCGGCCTGCATGAGCCCGCGCAAACGCAGGCGGTTGGAATCGTCCGCCGATGCCAGCGTGAATCCCTTGTCGTCCACAATGACCTTCGCCTTTGCCGTGGACTCGGCGGAGGGTTGTGCGGGAGCTGCTTGCGAAGCCGCGGCCGGTTGCGCGGCGACTTGTTGCGTTACCGCAGTCTCCCCCTTGCGCAATGCCTGCTCGCGCTCGAGCACCTGCAACTTCTGATCGAGCGCGTTGATCATCGCCCGCAGTTGTTTGATTTCCTCGTCGCGCGAATCCGCGAACGCTTGCGAAGGCCCAAAAACGGCAACTGCAAAAAATGCGAGCACCAACGCGCACGACATGCCAAAAATCGATTGTTTTCTGAGGGAGGTAATCATTTGTGATAAAACGAATTTTAGTTTGGTGGAGAATAATAACGATGTCACAACACCACTCGCAAGCCATCGTGCGCGGGAGCGACGTTTTTCGGCAACTGCGATATCAGCTCCTCGTGACCGACCAGATGCGTAAGGTGCGTCAAATAGGTTTGCGGCGCGCCGATTTGCCGCGCCACGGCGACGGCCTCGGCGGTCGTCATGTGCGAGGGATGCGGGCACGGACGCAACCCGTCCAGCACCACCACGTCGGCGCCTCGCGCCAGTTCAATTGCCGCCGGCGGCACCTCCTTGCAATCCGTGTAATAAACAAACTTTCGTCCGCTGCTGCGCTCCGTGAAAACCAGGCCGAGCGTGTTCAGCGCGCCATGGGGCAACGGCACGCTTTCGATCACGCCTTGCGGCAATTCCATTTTCGCGGGCATTTCCCTTAAATCGAAGGCGGCGTAACCAACGGCGGCGGGACGGTCGCCAATCGCATAGGGGAAAATGCTGCGTATCCGCGCCATCCCGTCCTCGCGCGTCGTGTAAACCGGCAGCGCCGTGCCGCCGCGCAAATCGCAAAACCGCCGCAAATCATCCATGCCGGCGATGTGGTCGGCGTGGCCGTGCGTAAGGATGAAAAAATCCATCCGGTTGATGTTTTCCCGCAGGCACTGCACGCGAAATTCCGGCGACGCGTCCACCTGCACATGCAGCCCGTCCATGACCACATGAATGCTCGAGCGCGCGCGCCGGTCGCGCGGATCATCCGACGTGCAAACCTTGCAATCGCACGCGATCATCGGAACCCCCTGCGAGGTGCCTGTGCCTAGAAAAATGACTTCCATGCGTTCAACGCAGTTCGCCAACCCGAAAACAGTCAAGCCTCCGCACGGCGCCCCGCCCCAAAAAGAATCACGTCACTTTATATTTCAGCAACAGCGTGTCGGACGAAAGCCGTTCACAATCCAGCAAGGCCAGCTTCACATCAACCGCCTGCGTTGTCAGTGGCACGCCCGCGCCAAAAATCCGCGGCTCCACGGTCAACCAAACTTCATCGACCACGCCCGCGGCCAGAAACGCGCCGTAGATTTGTCCGCCGCCGAGCAGCGCGCATCGCTTTTTCCCCCGCGCCTTCAGTCCCGCGATAATTTTTTCCGGCGACTCGCGGGAAAACTCCAGCACGCCGGAAACGCTCCCCCACGGGTCTGTCGCGCCCGATCGCCGGGTCATTATTATTTGCAGGCGGCCGTCGTCCTTGCGCCCGCGTATTGCCTTTTCGGACACACGAAAGGTCTCCCCGCCCATCACGCTGCAGTCAAACCCGCGCAGCACCTCGCGGAAATACTGCCGGTCCGCCGCCGAGGCAAACGTCGCCCCTTTCACATCATGAAAAGTGATGCGCCCGTCCAGCGATTGCGCCGCGATTAAAATGACCCTCAAAGACATGCCCGCAACGCTGCCAACCCGCGCGCTTTTGCACAAGCGCGCGTTTTCGCGCCCCGCTTTTATCGCCAAAAACACTTTTACCTCCCCTCTTGTTTTCCACCGCGTTTTTTCCCAACATGTGCGCAATCATGTTTCAACCGACCAAATTCATCCGCGCCGGCCTCCTGCTCGCGTCCATCATTTTTGCGGTCAATTTCGCGCCCGCGCAAAGCCTCAACGTCGAAGTCGCCAACATGCGCCAGGAGCTCATCCGCCTCCGCGAGCAGGTCGGCGAACTCCAGCTCGAGGTCGAGTCGCTCCGGCGCGAAGTCAGCGAAACGCGCGCCTCGGCCGCAGCCGGAAAGCAAAGCTACGCCACCGTCAACCAGCTCCACGACGCCATCGCCGAGATCAACCGCCTCATCAAGGACTCCGGCGTCGCGACCAAGGCAGACACACTCCGCACCGTCAGCACGCAAATGGACAAGCTCGTCAAGCAAACCAACGACGCGCTCAACACCATGGCCAAAAACATCAACAGCGGACGGCGCACCGGCAACAACGCACCCGCCACCGTGCCCACGTTCTCCGACAACTATCCGAAGGACGGCATCAGCTACACCGTCCAGCCCGGCGACAACCTGAGCGTCATCGCAAGAAAAACCGGCGCCAAGACCAGCGACATCATCAACGCAAACCGCATCGCCGATCCCACCAAACTCATGCCCGGCCAGAAACTTTTTATTCCCGGCGCCAAGGAACCCGCCCCGGCCTCCCCCGTCGCCCCCGCGGTCAACTAAAACATATTTCGCAACCCAATTCATTTTAACATGGCTCCCAAAAAAAATCGTTTAGGCCGCGGACTCGGCATCGGCGGACTCATCGCCAAGGCCGCCCCGAAAAATCCGCCCGCTGCAACCGCGCCGGCAAAAACCGCCGCGCCGGCATCCACGGCGCCCGCCGCGCAACACCAAGGCATTCCCGGGTTCATCGAAATCGCCGTCACCAGCGTCGTCCCCAGTCCCACGCAAGCCCGCCAGGACATCACGCCAAACGAATTGCAGGAACTCGCCGACAGCATCCGCGCCGAGGGGCTTCTCCAGCCAATCGTCGTGCGCAAGCAAGGCGACAAATACCAGCTCATCGCCGGCGAGCGCCGCTGGCGCGCGTTCCAGATTCTCAAGCTCAAGACCATCCCCGCGCGCCTCACCACCGCGAGCGACACCTCCGCCGCCGTCCTCGGCCTCATCGAGAATCTCCAGCGCGAGGGCCTCAACCCGATCGACGAGGCGCAAGGTTACGCCAGCCTCATTCGCGACTTCAAACTCACCGCCGAAATCGTGGCCGACCGCGTCGGCAAAAAACGGCCCACCATCGCAAACGCGCTCCGGCTCCTCCAGCTCGACGCCGAGCTGCAGGGCTATGTCGCCACCAACCGCCTCAGCGTCGGACACGCCAAGGTGCTGCTCGGTGTTGACGATGCCGCGCAACGCGCCTTGCTCGCCCGCCGCGTCATCGCGGAGGCGCTCAATGTCCGCGACACCGAGCTGCTCGTTCAAAAACACAAGCACGCCGCAGCGGCAACCGGCAAGGGCGCGGCCAAAAACAAAACCGCGCCCGCCGACGCCGCCACCGTCGCGACCATCGAGCGAAAACTCACCTCGCATTTCGGCTCGCGCGTCGCCGTCCACCACACCGCCAAAAAGGGAAAAATCGTGATCGAATACGCCGGCAACGGCGACCTCCAGCGCATCCTCGAAAAACTCGGCGTGGAAGCCTGAAAAAATTAGAAAGTAGAGATTAGGAATTAGAAAACCAAACACCGGCGAACCCAAACGACACTGTGGCGCGAAAGCGCCCCGCTTCCTAATTTCTAACTCCTACTTTCTACTTTTTCACCATGCCTGACGCGCCCGACACACTTCTCGAAGCCACGCAGGCATACGGTGCCAAGGTGTTCAAACTGCGCATGCCCTTTGTCGGCGAGCTGCGCAAGTATTCGCTCGACAAGTTCAAGCACGACCTGATCGCGGGCGCCACGCTCACACTTGTTTCGATTCCGCAGGCAATCGGTTTCGCGCTCATACTCGGGCTGCCGCCCGGCCCCGTCATCACCTCTGTTGTTATCGGCGGTTTCATTGGCTCGCTTTTTTTCACGTCGCGTTACCACGTTTTCGGCCCCACGAGTTCGATCAGCCTTATCACCGCGGCGACCATCACGACCGTTATCGCCGCGAATCCGGGACTGGAACTTTCCGCCATCCAGCTCGCCGTGCTAATGGCGTTCATGATCGGTGTGATTCAGTTTCTTGCGGGACTGTTTCAATTTGGCGAGGTCACTCGATTCATTTCGCTCGCCGTCGTCGTCGCCTATGGCACCGGCATCGGCCTGCTCCTCATGTCGAGCCAGCTGCATCATCTCTTCGGACTTCCCTCGGCGCGGGGCGGCACCTTCGGCGCCAATATTTGGGGCGTGGTCAAGGGCATTGCCCAGGGGCATGCGTCATGGATTCCGCTCGTTATAGGACTCGCCACATGGCTCGTCTTTGAAATCTTGAGCCGCTTGAAACCCAAATGGCCCGAGGCGCTTTTCGGCCTCGTGATAATGGGCTTCGCCGGATGGATATGCTCGCGCGCCATGGGCACCGTGCCCTTTGCCCTCATCAGCGGCGAGGGCGCGCTCGCCGCGCAACTCCCCGCCTTTGCCGGACTGCATATTTCCGCCGCGGAGGTTTCCGTCATGCCATCGCTCTTCGGCACCTGCGTCGCCATCGCGATCCTCGGCATGCTCGAGGCCACGTCGATCACCAAGAACCTCGCGGCCAAAAGCGGCCAGTCCGTCGAGCCGCGACAGGAACTCGCCGGCATGGGCGCGGCCAACATCGCCTGCGCGCTCTTTAGCGGAGTGCCGGGCTCGTCGTCGTTCGCCCGGTCCGCAACCAACTACCAGAGCGGCGCGGCCACGCAGTTGGCCTCCATGTTCAGCAGCGTCATCGTGATCGTCATCGTGCTCTTCATCACGCCCGCGTTCGGTTACATCCCCGTCGCCGCGCTCGCCGCGCACCTCATTCGTGTCGGCCTCAAAATGATCAACCCCTCGCAAATCCGCATTGCGTTTCGCTCCACCCGCGCCGACGCGATCGTGTTCGCGCTCACGCTCCTTTCCTGCCTCTTCCTCCAACTCGACACGGCGATCTACATCGGCATCGGCGTTTCGCTCGCGCTCTTCCTTCGCAAGGCCAGCGCCCCCTCGCTCGTCGAATACACCTTCACCGAGGAGGGCGCGCTCACCCAGCTCGAGGAGGGCGAAAAACGTCGCAACGACGCCATCTCCATCGTGCACGTCGAGGGCGAGCTCTTCTTCGGCGCCGCCGATCTCTTTCAGGAGCAAGTGCGCCTCATGGCCGCCGACAGCAACATCCGCGTCGTCATCTTGCGCATGAAAAACGCGCGCCACCTCGACGCCACCTCGGTCATGTCGCTCCTCCAGCTCCACGAGTATCTGCAAAAAACGCACCGCCACCTCATCGTCAGCGGCATCAATCCCGACGTGGAGGACGTCCTGGTTTCAAGCGGCGCGATCAAGGAAATCGGACGTGAAAACGTCTTCCCCGCCGAGGCCAACCTCACCGCCAGCACCAAGAAGGCGCTTCTGCGCGCCTCGCACCTCCTGCAAACCGACTCCCCCGACCTGCGCCTTTTCTACGACAAACGCCGCGAGCAACTCAAGGCGGCCAGCACGCCCGGCAACCCCGCAAACGGCCCTTCCCCGACAAGCGATTATTCGATTTGAAATCGCATCAGCGATTGTTCCACGGCATTCGAGCGAGCAGGATGCCCATCCCGCATGTGTCGGTGATTCCCGCAAAAATCAGCCCCGCGCCAACAAACACTGGCAGCGCAATCCACGCCGGATGGACAAAATACCCAAGCGCCGCGCCGATGAACACCAGCGCGCCCGCGGCAATCCGCACCTGCCGCTCCAGCGAAATCGCCTTGCGCCCGCGAACGAGCGGCAGTCCGGCCGACTCCCAAGCCGCAACGCCTCCGTCGAGAACGCAGGTTGCCGCGAATCCGTTCGCCGCCAGTTTTTCAGCCGCCTTCCGCGCCCGTCCTCCCGAGCGACAAATCAACACGCACGTATCCTTGCCCTCGGCAAGTCTCGCGATGATTTCGGCATCCAGCGAGGAAAGCGGACTCAGGATTGAGCCCTCGATATGCGCCTGATCAAATTCGGCGGGCGTGCGCACATCGAGGAGAAGCGATGTTGTCAGTTGGACGTCATTCGGCGCGACGGCCCGCGAGCCGGATGCGCTTGACGCCGAATTGGCGAAAAAAGCTTTCATGGGCCGCAGGGTGAAACTTGGTTGCGATATGTTCAATCAAACCGATGCAAACAAATTATAAAAAAACTCAATACTTTCACCAAATAACGAAGTTTCGAAATCACATCACCCGTATCAAAATCATATACAACGCGGTGCCGGTGAATATGCTGATGAGCGGATTGCGTTTCCAGAAATGCAGCGCGGCGGTCACGACCACACCCACGACCACTGGGATCGCGCGCGCGATGTCATGCCACTCGACATCCTTCAGGCAATACGCGACGAGAATCACCATTGTCATCGGCGGAATGTAGCGCTGCAGATACGCGATTCCGGGAGAGGGCGGCCGGTTTCGGAAAAATAGAAACGGCACAAGTCGTGTGAAAAGCGTCACCCCGGCGGCCACACAGGTCGCAATAATGACTTGGGTCATGTTCAGCATGGCTCAACCCGCTTTCTGAAAATCATGATGCCCGCAACCGCCAGCACGAACGCGAGGATGAGCATGTGCCGCGGCCCGGCGATGAGGATCGCAGCTACCGCGCACACGGCGGCGATTAGAAACGGCAGTTTGTTGGCGCAATGTTTCCATTGCTCGACGAGCAATACCGTGAACAACGAGGTAAGCGCAAAATCGACGCCCTCAAAATCAAACGGAATCGCCGCGCCGATGAAATAACCCGCCAGCCCGCCGAGAATCCAATAGAGCTGGTCGAGGAGCGTGATGTAGAAATACGTCTTCGGCCGGTCGAGCGACGCGGGCACGTTGACGGTGCTGAGCAATCCGAACGTTTCGTCCGTGAGCCCGAAAATCAAGTAGGGCGTGTAGGGTTTGGTGCCCTTGAATTTTTCAAGCAGCGAAAACCCGTAAACCATGTGGCGCGAATTGATGAGAAACATGGCGATGGCGATATCGAGATAGCCGGCGCCGGCGGCGAACATGCCGGCGATGGCATATTGCGCCGCGCCCGCGTAGATCAACACGCTTGTGAGCAGCACCACATACCACGGATATCCGCAATTGTGCACAATCAACCCGAACGCGCAGCCAATCGTGGAATAGCCGAGCAGGATCGGAATGGTGGTTTTTGCGGCAAAGGATTTTTCGGACATTGAGTGAAAACATCCATGTCCTCCAAATCGCGGCGAAAATTCAAACATCAAAATTATTCCGCATCAAAACTCGGAACCGCGAAGCCGCATGCCGCGATTTTCGATTCTTCAAATATTGCCCGGCGTGTTTGCCATGATGCGTGTGAAAATTTACACATTTTTTCGGTTTGTTACATTCTGCGAATGAAGATTACCGCCGGAGTGAAAACTCCGCTTGTTTTCTTCAAACAAAAAAGCAACTTTTCATGACTCTTCCCGTCTAGCCGCTATTCGCATTTTTCTCACGCATGAATATGCGAGGTTTTTTTGAGTAATTTTTCCCAATGTCCCTAAATCGTTATCTCAGTTGCTACAAATCAGTTATATTTAGCATCGCGGTCGCCGCGATGTTCTCCCTCGTCGGGTGCGGCGGAAAAACCAAACAGGGGGACTCGGCAAAATCGGGTCCCAAGGGAGGCGGTCAAATTCGCATGCAACCGGTCGAGGTTGCCCAAATCCAGCGGCGCGATCTTGTCGAAACGCTCAATCTCGTCGGCTCGCTCGCGGCCAATGAAACCGCGCAAATCCGAGCCGAGATCGCCGGCCAGATCCGCGAGGTGCTTTTCGACGAGGGCCAGTTTGTGAAACAGGGACAGTTGCTCGTGAGGGTGGACGACGCCGAACTGCGCGCCCAGCTCGCCCAGTCCGAGGCCAAGCGCGCCCTCGCCTCGCAAAACCTCAAGCGCATCCAGAGCCTCGTCGCCCAGCAACTCATCTCCGAGGCCGACGCCGACCAGGCCCGCTCCGACTTTGACGCCGCAACCGCCGAGGCCGAATACCTGCGCGTGCGCGTCAGCAAAATGGAAATCAAGGCGCCCTTCGACGGCATCGCCGGCGCGCGCACCGTTTCACCGGGCGATTACGTGACCGCGTCGGTCACCGCCACGGCAATCACCACAATCGACGACTTGAGCCGCCTGAAAATCGAATTTCAAGTGCCCGAGCGCTACAGCTTGCGCGTAAAACCCGGCACTAAATTCCGCGTGCGCGCCCGCACGACCGAGGGCGAGGCGCAGGCGGATGGCGAGGTGTATTTCGCATCGGTCATCATCGACCGCGCCACGCGCTCCACGCAGGTCAAGGGTTACCTCGACCAGATGATCGATGGCCTCCGCCCGGGCATGTTCGTCAACATCGAGCTCGAGCTTTCCACGCACAAAAACGTGCTCGTCGTGCCCGAGGGCGCCATCCTTGTCACCGCGTCCACCGGCCCGCAAATCGTCGTCGTGCGCGAACGCGGCGGTGAGTATTTCGCCGACTTCGTGTCCGTCGAAATCGGCCTGCGCACTCGCGGACTCGTTGAGATCAACATAATCAAGGAGGGCAACAACAAGGCGCCCGTCGATGAAAACTCCCGCGTCGTCGCCTCGGGCGTGGGCGCGTTGATTCTTTATCAGGATGGCAAGCTCGATCCCCGCCCGTTGCGCAAGGAATTCAGGCTCGGAGGGGACGAACTATGATTCTGTCCGACACATCCATCAAGCGTCCCGTCGTCAGCCTGGTCGCCTCGATTTTTGTCGTGTTGCTCGGCGTGCTCAGCTTCATGAGCCTGCCCGTGCGCGAATACCCGATGACCGACACCGCCGTCATCTCAGTGCGCACAAGCTACCGCGGCGCCTCCGCCGAGGTCGTCGAGACCAAGATCACCGAGCCCATCGAAAAGGAGTTGGCGAGCATCGACGGCATCCGAAACATCCAGTCCACCTCGCAGGAGGAAAGCTCGCGAATCACCATCGAGTTCAACCTGGACCGAAACATCGACGAGGCCGCCAACGATGTGCGCGACCGCATGAGCCGCGCGCGCCGGCGCCTGCCCGACGACATCGACGAGCCGATCATCACCAAGGCCGACCCCGACGCCACGCCCGTCATCACGCTCTCCTTCAACTCCGACCGCTATTCGCGCCTTGAGCTCGTCGAGCTCGTCGAACAGCTAGCCATCCAGCGCATCCAGACCGTGCCCGGCGTCGGCTCCGTGACCGTGCGCGGGCCGCGTTTCGCGATGCGCATGTGGATTGATTCCGACCGGCTCGCCGCCTACGAGCTCACCGTCGCCGATGTGGAGGCGGCGCTGCGCGCGCAAAACGTCGAGGTGCCCAGCGGGCGCATCGAATCGAGCGCGCGCGAGTTTCCCCTGCGCATGGAAGGCCGCATGCAGGAGGTCGTGGATTTTGAAAACCTAGTCCTCGTCACGCGCGGCGATTATCAGGTTAAGTTTTCCGACATCGGCCGCGTCGAGCTCGGGCCCGAGGATTACCGCTCCGAGACTTACTTCAAGGGGCACCTGACCGTGAGCGTCGCCGTCGTGCGCCAGCCCAACGCCAATCTGCTCGACGTCGTCAACGGCGTGAAGGCCGTGATCCCCGCCGTGCGCACCGACCTGCCGCCCGGCGTGAACGTGCAGGTGGCGTTCGACAACTCCACCTTCGTCGAGCGCTCCGTGAAGGAAGTTTACAAGACGATCCTCGAGGCCTCCGCGCTCGTCATCCTGATCATCTTCCTCTTCCTGAGAAACTGGCGCGCCACGCTCGTGCCCCTCGTCGCGATTCCCGTCTCGATCATCGGCACGTTCACAGTGATGTCCATCCTCGGCTTCTCGATCAACATCCTCACGCTGCTTGCGCTCGTGCTCGCGGTCGGCCTCGTGGTGGACGACGCCATCGTGGTGCTTGAAAATATTTACCGGCGCATGGAGCACGGGGAGAACGCGATCCACGCGGCGATCTTTGGCACGCGCCAAGTGGCGTTCGCCGTCATCGCCACCACGCTCACGCTCGCCGCGGTGTTCCTGCCCGTCGCGTTCCAATCCGGCCAGACGGGGCGTTTGTTTTACGAGTTCGGCATCACGCTTGCCGTCGCCGTGCTCGTGTCGGCGTTCGTCGCGCTCACGCTCACGCCCATGCTTTGCTCGCGGGTGCTGCACCCCGTGAAAGTTGTCAACGGCGTCAAGAAACACGGCTGGCTCTACGACAAAACCGAGCCGTTCTTCGTCTGGTTCAACAAATGCTACGAACGGCTCCTGCGCGTTGCCACGAACAACAAAGCGCTCGTGCTTCTCGCCGCGCTCGCCTTCTCCTGCGCGGGATTCTGGCTTTACACAAAACTCCAGCGCGAACTCACGCCCGCCGAGGATCGCGGCGTGTTCACCGCCCGGCTCATCTCCCCCGTCGGCTCCACCGCCGAATACCTGCGCCTCTACTCCTACGATATGGAGCAAATGGTCCTCAAGGTTCCCGAAATCGACCGCACCTATCACCGCACGGGCGACGGCGGGCGCGCGTGGATCTACACCACGCTGGTTCCTTGGGAGGATCGCAAACGCAAGACGCAGGATGTCAGCGCCGATCTGCGCCGGCAGTTCGCCCGCGAAGTCACCGGAGGCCAGGCCATCGTCAGCGCCGTGCGTTCATTTGGCGGCGGACGCGGCGCGGCGGGCGTGACCATGGTTCTGCTCGGGAGCGAATTCAACGAGCTGCAACGCCTCGGCGCGCTCTTCGTGAAGGACATGCTGGAAAGCGGGCATTTTGTGCAGCCGCGCGTGGATCCCTCGCCGACCAAACCCCAGCTCCAGTTGCGCATTGACCGTGCCAAGGCGGCCGACATGCGCGTGAAAGTGAGCGACATCGCGACGACACTCGAATCACTCCTCGGCAGCCGCCGTGTCACCGAGTTCCAGCGCGGCAACCAGCAGTATTACGTTGTCGTGCAAATCGAGGACGCCAAACGCGCCACGCCCTCCGACCTCGCGCGCCTCTATGTGCGCTCGACCGAGGGCAACCTTGTCCAGTTGAGCAACCTCGTCAGCTGGACCGAGGACACCGTCGCGGAAAGCTACCGCCACTTCGACCGCATGCGCTCGGTGGTCGTCTCCTCGCAACTCTCGCCGGGGTTCACAATCGGCGACGCGGTTGATTACCTCAACGCGAGGGGCGCCGATCTCCTCACGCCCGGCTACACCATCGCGTGGGACGGCGAGACGCGCGAATACATCGAGAGCGGAAACGACACCTACATGCTCTTCGGCCTCGCGCTCCTGTTCACATTCCTGATTCTCGCCGCGCAATTCGAGTCGTGGATCCACCCCGTCACAATCTTCAGCGGCGTCGTGCTCGCCATCGCGGGCGGGCTGATGGTGCTCTGGTCAACGCGCTTCTGGTTCGCCACCCCGATGACGGACAACCTCTTCTCGCGCTTCGGCCTCATCATGTTGATCGGCCTCGTGGCGAAAAATGGCATTCTCATCGTCGAGTTTGCCAACCAGCTCCAAATCGAGGGCAAGGACGCGTTCACGGCGGCGTTCCAATCGGCCACGATCCGCTTCCGTCCGATTCTGATGACCTCCATCGCAACGATCCTCGGCGCGGTGCCGATCGCGTTTGCGACCGGCGCGGGCGCGGAAACGCGCAACCCGATGGGCATTGTGGTCGTGGGCGGGCTTACGCTTTCGACGGTGATCACGCTCTTTGTGATTCCCGTGCTCTACATTTTGCTGGACCGCATCTGCGTGAAAGTCACCGGCAAATCGAGCGCCTACGGCCTCAAGCGAGCCGAGGAAATCGACCGCGAAACCCGGACGATTGGCTCCGGCGTCCACGAATTCGAGCACGCCGAAAAACAGTGATTCAAAAATCAAAAATTGATTTTCGTTTTTGAACAAGGGGGCGCAACACGCGCCCTTTCTTGTCGATTGATGCGACCTTGCACAAACGCGGCGCTTGTGAAATGAACGCCTGTTTTCAAATGACCGATTCTGGCGACACACCTGATGCAAAACCAACCGGCCCGTCCGGCGATCCGCGGCCCAAAACCGTGGTGCTGCAGCAATATGCGGGCATCGGCGACCTGATCTGGCACATTCCCTATTTTCGCGAAATCGCGCGGCAAAGCCGCGGTGGCAAGGTATCCGTCATCTCCCAGCCATCCTCGCTCGCGCGCGAAATCCTGTCCGTCGAGCCGTGGCTTGACGAGGTGATCTATTATGATCACCGCCGCCGCAAAAACGACCGCGCAACCAAGCGCAAACATGGCGGACTCTCCGGCATGTGGAAAATGGCGCACGAACTTCGCGAGCGGCACTTTGACCGCGCAATGCTTTTCACGCACAGGCCGAATCGAGCCATCATCGCCTGGCTCGCCCGCATTCCGCGCCGCACTGCCTATGGTTTCGGCTGGCTGCAGCGCCTCTTTCTCAACGAAGGCCCATACATCAAGCCCTACAAGGGGCCGTCGCTCGAAGTGTATAAAAACGCCACCGCATTTGCCGTCGCGCATGGCGTGTGCGACGGACCGATCGTGCCGCGCATGACCATCCCCAACGAACTGGTGGAAAAGGCGCGCGAAGTCGTCGCGCGACTGCCGCGGACATTCTACGCATTCTCAATCGGAACATCGGAACCCGACAAACAATGGGGACTGGACAACTTTGCCGCGCTCGCCACTGAGATCGCCAGGCGCGGCCAGGGTGTGCTGCTCTCCGGCGGACCAAATGAGGATGCCTTTGCGCGCGCAATTATCGAAGCCGTGCCGGAAACGCTTCGCGGAAACATCATGCAACTCACGCATGCGCCCATTTTGGAAAGCGCCGCGGCATTGAGTTTGGCGCGCGCATGCATCGGCAACGACACAGGCGCCGTCAACATGGCCGCCGCCTGTGGGCGTCCGGCAATTGTCGTGCTCGGCGCCCGCAAACGGATCGACCACGATCCCTTGGTGCGCATGCTCACCGCGCCAACGGTGGCGGACATTTCCGTGGCCGACGTTCTCGCACAAATGGAAAAACTTGAATCGGAACAAACCAAGTGACCTCCCCCGTAACCAACACCCGGCCAGATGCCGCGCCTGGCTCGATCTGCATCGTCCGGCTCTCGGCGCTGGGTGATGTCGTGATGGTCGCGCCGCTGATAAAAATGATCCGTCGCGAATGGCCATCGACGTCAATCACATGGATCATCGGCAAGGCTGCCCACCCCGCCGTGGCCTCACTGGAGCGATTGGGCGTCGAGTTTGTTGTCATCGAAAAACCGCGCGGCATCGGCGACTACCTCGCGCTTCGCAGGCAAATGAAGGGACGCTGTTTCGACGCGCTGTTTTGCCTGCAAGCGAGCTGGCGCGCCAATTTCATCTATCCCTGCATTCGCGCGCGCCGCAAAATCGGCTACGGCAAGGGCGCCAGGGACATGCACTCGCTCTTTGTTCGCGAAAGCGTGCCCGAACCGTCCGCGCCCCCGCATATCGCGGATCGCTTTTTGCAATTTGCCGAGGCGCTCGGCGGAAATCTCAACGACGCGGACACCAAAGGCCCGTGGGGATTGGAGCCACCGCCGGACGCTCAGGCATGGGCGCAAACCGCGCTCCCCGCCGGACGCTGGCTCGCCGTTTCGCCCTGCTCCAGCAAGGCCGAGCGCGACTGGCCCGCCGAATCCTACGCGGAAGTCATCAACGCCACATGGCGCGCGCACGGCCTGCCCGCGGTTTTGCTGGGCGGCCCCTCCTCGCGCGATCGCGCCATGGCGGACGCCATCCGCGAAAAACTCGCTCCCGAAACCCGCGTGATCGACCTAACCGGACAAACAACCGTGCCGCAACTGCTCGCGGCGCTCAGCCGTTGCGCCGCCCTGCTCGCCCCCGACACCGGCGCGGTTCATATCGCGCGCGCATTTGCCCGGCCTGTTGTCGGCCTGTATGCGGTGGCTCCCGCGAGCCGCACGGGACCGTATCGCGCCGCGGAGTTTTGCGTGGACAAATTCGCCGAGGCCGCGCGCCTCGTGCATGGTCGCGATCCCGAAACCTTGTCTCGAAGCGCGCGTGTCCACGACCCACGCGCCATGAAACTCATCACCCCGCAAGAAGTGCTGCGCCAAATCGACCGTGCGCTGGCGCAGGTTTGAACTCGCACCCGCGCTCCATGCTTCCAAAATAAACACGATAAACTCTGCATCCTCATCCAAATACTCACATAAAAATCATGAGAATCTTTGTGGTAAACCTTCCCCACCGCACGGACAAGCGCGCCGAAATACTCGCGCAAGGCGAAAAATACAACCTGCCCCTTGAAATCTTCGATGCAGTGAACGGGAACGCCATTTCCGACGAGGAGATCAAAAAAATCGTTTATGATTACCCGGCCTGCCACATGACCAAGGGCGTCATAGGCTGCTCGCTCAGCCACCTGAAAATATACAAAAAAATGTGCGACGAGAACATCGATCTCGCACTTGTGTTGGAGGACGACGCCCTGCTTATGGATGACCTCCCGCTCGTCCTCGGCGAATTGGAGAAAATCGACAAAAACGAAGTTCCGAAAATCTACTTCGTCTCCTCGCAATATTACAAACAGTCATCCGGTCAAAAAATTGCCGGTGGTTACGCCATCCGGGATTACATAGACGGCGGAAACAGCCACGCCTATGTGGTGAACCGAAAGGCGGCCGAGTCGCTCCATGCAAACCTGTGGCCCATCAAGTGGGAGGCCGACAAATGGTATTATTTTCTGGAAATGGGACTGGTTTCGTTTTCCTGCGTTGTCCCCCATGTGGTCGGCGTCGATGGCGTGCCGGAAAAATCCGACCTCTACACCGAGCGCGCGCTGACAAACAGAAAACGCCGCCACTATTTGAACGGATTAAAGCATGTGGTTCGCCGCCGACGCCGCCTTGTCAAAATACTTTGGAAAATATTCAGAAAACCGTTTGTGAAAAAAAGTTAATATAGTTTTTACTGTTGCGGGGTTCCGTCGCAGGCAAGCGTAAGATAAAAATCAAAAATAGATTATGACATCCTCCATTCCGTGTTTTCTGGCAATCAATGACGCGTATGTCAGGCACGCCTGTGTCATGATCGCCTCGGCGGCGTGCAATTCCAAATCCCTTCTCAAATTTTATATATTAAACGCCTCGCTGTCCGCCGAATCAAAAAGCGAAATCGAATCAGTCCGGAAAATTCACAACTTCGAGGTTGAATACGTCCGGATAGACAAGCGTCTCATTGAGGACGTGCAGATAAGGGATGAGCATATAACCATTGAGACATGCTACCGTCTTTTGATTCCGACCATATTTCCCGAAATGGAGAAGGCTATATACTTGGACGCGGACATGGTGGTGCGGCACGATCTGGCGGAGTTATGGGCGGAGGATGTCGGGAGTTTTTACGCGGGTGTCGTGGAGGATTTCATTCATGTTAAAATAAAAAACTACGACTCCATCTTTCCGTCGCGGCGCTATTTCAACGCCGGTGTGCTCCTGCTCAACCTGCGGAAAATACGGGAGGATATTCCCTTTGCCCGGTTTGTCGAAATTGAAAGCCGCCACCGGGATTCGCTCAGGCACCAGGACCAGGATGTGCTGAACATCGCGCTCGGAAACAATGTCAAATACCTCCCGTTGAAATGGAATGTTACGTTTCTCTACTTCAATCCGCGCCGCAGATTTCCAAAAACACTCGGCTTCACAAAGACGGAGGTCATCGCGGCCCGGGAGGATCCGGCGATCGTGCACTATATCGGTTCATTGAAACCGTGGCGCGTGCCTTGCGGGTTCATGGCGCCGCCTTATGTGAAAGAGTATTTCAAGTATTTGGACATGGTCACGGGACGAAAAAATTACGCAGAGGCCGTTAAAAAATTTCCCCGCGTGCGCGACTTTTTTTCATACTGGTGGCGGCATCCGTTTTTTTTCATGCGCCCCAAAACCTACGCCCTCATGAGGGCGCGACGGAAGTTTCCCATTGAAAGTGTTTAAAATCCCGGCATATCCGGCATGCCTCCATTGCACATGAATTCAAAAAAAACAATCCGACTGGCTCTCCTCGTTGACGAGTATTTTGGCGCCCTTGGCACCGCCTTTGGCGGCTACGGGTTTCTAGCCCGGCGTTATGTGGCCAAATACCTGCCCTGCGAGGATATTCAGGTGGACGTTTTGATACGGCGAAAAAAGAGCCTGCTATTCGCAAAAAAAGATGTCGTTGACGGCGTGAATGTCTGGCATCTTCCCCGCTATGCTTGGCTGGCGAGGCGCTGGTTGAGAAAACAGAACTACGATGTTTATTTGAGCATAGAACTCACATCGGCCTCCGCCCGGATAATGAAGATCGCCCCCGATGGAAAACTGATCCTTTGGATTCAGGACCCCCGGCCCAAAGCCAGGTGGGATGATGAAATCGGCACGATGAGCATGATCAAGGATCCCTGTTTTTATGACAGTCGCATCGCGCCACTGGTCAACCGCCTAAACGACGAAAACCGGCTTGTTTGGATTTCACAGGGACGCTCGCTAGTGCCGCTCGCAAAGGAGCTTTATGAAATCGAACAGGATTTTAATGCGCGCTATCTTCCCAATCCCATCGAAATTGATTGGGATTTCGATCTCGAACGCTGTTCCAAGAAAAACAATATAGTGTTTTTGGGACGCTTGGAGGCTCAAAAAAGAGTCTGGCTCGTCTGCGAGGTCGCGAAACGGATGCCTCAATATAATTTTTATATACTGGGTCAATTTTTCCGCCACAGGGAGGAAAACGAGGCGACCGTGGAAAAATACAAGCGCGAGGAAATCCCCAATTTGCACTGGGCCGGTCATTTGGATGGTGCCGAAAAAAATGAGCTTCTGCGGACAAGCAAAATTCTCATCAACACCTCCATTTGGGAGGGTATTCCAATCTCATGGCTGGAGGCCCTGTCTTACGGAACGCTGCTCATGAGCAATCTCGATAATGAAAATCTGGTCAGCCGTTTCGGCGTCTGTTCGGGACAAAATCTCGGCGACGGCTTTGACGGCATCGACGCCTATGTTTCAGCCATTGAAAAAATAATGACAGACGAGGCCTTTCGCCGCGAGCGGGCCGCCGCCGCGATCGCATATGTCAGGGAAACGCACAGCGTCGAACGCTTTGTGCGCGACATGAGGGAAGTTGTTACAGAGGCGGCACGTAGAAAAATTGATAAATAAGGTTTCAACCGGTTAAAAATCGTTTGTTTCAATTTTGAACGCACAGCCACAAACGGTTGTCAAAGTTTCGCGTATATGCCAGGTGGTGAAAATTTACTTGTTCGGTTTTTGAAAGAGCCAACTCAGGTTCGCATTAAATGTTGCTATCATTAACATGGCCCAGAACGAGCTTCCTTTTATAACATATGTGATAAATTTGGACCGCTACCCGGATCGGTTCACCGCCATGTCGGCCGCGCTGGCCCGGGAGGAAATCCCCTGCGAACGCATACGGGCCATTGATGGTCGCTCCCGTGTTTTTACCGAAGCCGAAATCGATCTCAAGGCCTACGAGAAAAACCACGGCAGACCGCCGGGCATTGGCGTCGCCGCCTGCTACATGAGCCACCTTTCGGCTTACAAAGCGCTGCTGGACACATCGTATGAATTCGCCCTGATATTCGAGGACGACATGGTCATCCACCCCGGACTCAGGCAGTTGGTGATCGATTCCATCAAGATTAAGGACTCATGGGACGTGCTGAGGTTTGCGGGGTTCCACTCCGGCTTTCCGGTGCGTCGAAAGATGATCAACGCCACCCATTCGATGTGCTATAATTTCACCTCAAGAACCGGCGGCGGCTGTTATATGATAAACCGGAAGGCCGCGAAGAGTTATCTGGGGCAGATGCTGCCCATCACGGTGCATATCGATCACGAATATACCAAGTCGTGGAAATACAATCTTCGCATATTTTCCGTTTATCCCGCCCCGTGCGTCGATGCTGGATTGCCAACATCCATTGAATATGCTGCCGCAAAAAAACTAAAGAGACGGTGGTATAAAAAATTTCCCACATTGTGCTACAGGTCGAAAACCGCCCTGCGCCAAATCTGGCACGGCATCACGCACGGATATTGTTTTCCGGGAAAATAACTTCAACGACATAGTCGTTGTCGCAGCTAAATAACGTTACATTTAGTTGTCCTGAATTCTGACACCTTTTATAAACCCAATTTCCCAATCCCCGTGACGTTCCCATTCGCAAAAACAAAAAAATGCGTTTTCCCTTAAAATATGCAGCAATGCGTCGGGCTTGTCATTGTGGAACTCTATAACAACCACGTCTATCTTGCTTAATACGCCGCATCCGGCCAAATGCGGTATAATATCATATTCCGCACCTTCGCAATCGACCTTCAAAAATATTCGCTCCTTGCCGAAATGACTCTCGATTATTGGGACAAGGGCAGTTCGGGCATCCTCAATCATGATGTTTTCCAACGTATATTCGGAGAAGCACCCGTCGAAAGTGGACTTTGATGATACCGACATGGCTTGGTCCAGATTGAATTTCACTTGCATGTGCTGTTTCCTGTCACCCAATCCGAAGTTATAAGGATTTATCTTGTCTCTCAGGCCGGCGTTAAGACTTAGATTTTCCTTAAAAAACTCAAATGTAGGCCCAAGAGGTTCAAACGCATACACCTTTCTTACGTTGGACTTGGAGGCCAGATACAAACTGGAAATGCCCACATTGGCTCCTATGTCCAGGCAAATATAACTATTGTCTGGATCAAAAAAATTATATTTTTGAAAATATAAATTTTCGACAACGATCAGGGGTAGGTTTTCAAAACAGTTTTTAATTTTTAGGCCGGAAAGTTCCACGTATTTTGAATTCACCGTGCCACCCATTGCCAGGATTTTGTTCACCAATTCCTCACGCTGAAATCCTTCCGATTCCTTGGAAAGGAGTTTTTTCAGCGACTTGTAGTTTATGTATGCGTAATAAGGGAAAAGAAATATTCCCTTTATGTAATTTATAATTTTTTTCATATTGTAATATCGATAAAGTTGGTGACTGTAAAAAGTTTTTCCGTGCTTTTAATATTATAAAAATATTTTACTAAAATTAATTGAGACTAGCGTCATTCTTTTGAAAGCATACTCAAATATTCCTGCAATACGCTCATGAATCTTAGCATTTCCTCCGGTTGGATGTCCCCGATGTTTGCGATGCGGAAGGTTTTGGCGCCGGATACTTTTCCGGGATAAATGGTAAAGCCCCGCGCCTTGGCAAAGTCATGCATGCCCTCAAAGTTATACCGCGGATGATCCGGCTCGATAATTGTCGTGATAAGACGCGACTGGTGCTCTTTCTCCAGCAACAGGCCCAGGCCCATTTTTGCACGGACTCCATCAGGATATTCCAACATGCCGTGTATCTTTCATAGCGGCGCTGAATGGTTTCATTTTTGGCCTCAATAATGGCCTGGCGCAATGCGTAAAGTGTCTGAACGGGCGGCGTGAACCTGGTTTGGCTTGTTTTATTAAAGTTGATATATTGATCGTAGAGATTGAGGTAGTAGTTGCGCATCGGGATTTGCCTCGTTTTTTTGAGTTCCTCCCTGTTGCAAATCACAAAACACACGCCCGCCATTCCCTGGATGTTTTTGTTGGAGGTGGACGCCATGAAATGGATGTTTTCCTTTTTCATATCAATGGGCAGTCCCGCATACGCGCTCACTCCGTCAACAATTGTTATAATGCCATGCTTTTTACATAACGCGCCAATGCGTTCCATCGGGTTCAACAGCCCCGTCGTTGTCTCGTGATAAACCACGGCCAGGTGGGTGTATTTTTCCCCGCTTAGCGTGCTTTCCAGTTTCTGCAAATCAAGCGGTTCGTATGGGGGGGAGGCAAAATCGGTGTGACGTATGCCGTAAACCTTTGCAATTTTTGCCATGCGCTGCCCGTAGGCTCCATTGTTTATTATCAGCAGATTTCCGTCATCAGGCACGCAGGATGAAATCATGGCCTCGTCGGCGGCGGTGCCGGAGCCTCCAAAAATCACCGTTTCATATTCGACAACATCACCCACGATCTCCGTGAGCTCCCGGCAAATCCACTTCATTAGATCTCCAAACTCTTTTTCCCTGGGGCAAATGTCTGCCACGACCTGCGCCCGTTTAACCGAATCAGTGGTGGTTGCCGGTCCTGGGTTCAAGAGCACTTCTCGCCGAATGCCTCGCAATGATTCATTTTCCGTTATGCGCGGCAACACCTCCTTTTGCGCGCGCTCAAGATGCCGTTCATCATCAATTTCGCACCAGGCGAGATAATTTATTTTTCGAACCGAAATGTTTGTTGTCTTTGAAACCGCCACCAATGCGGCCTCATACTCCATCATGGGTTGTTCGGCGCGATGGGTTTTAGCATGGTCGCACATGCGGTCCAATGCCTCCTTGGAAAGCTTGGAGATGCCGACCAGTTCTCCATGGATCTCGCCAAGCGAGGTTTTGTCCTTGGAGAGATTTGCGAGTTTGCCGCGGGCGTCCGTCTGAATATAAACTTCATCACCTGATGACGTGGGCCCGGATGCCAATATTACATTTTCCCCGGTGTCATTGCACAGGACGTGCAGCCCCATGTCGTCATAAACCAAATCGGATTCGAGCAGAAGAAAATCCCCGGTGACCAAGCCGGCGCACACCTCCAGCGTTCCCATGCTGCCTGTCGTGGCGTAGTTCTCATTTTTAACCGTCACGATCGAATTATACTTTTTGGCAAGTTCCTCATACCAGTGCGCGCAATGTCCGGTTCCTATGATTATTTGCTCCACGCCGCAGGCTATTAATTTTTGCACCGACTTTTCCACGATGTATGAACCGTCCAAGGACAGGAAGCCCTTGGGCTTGTCGCTTGTTTTGTCCTTTAAGCGCGAGCCCAGTCCGCCGCCCAGTATTACCGCTTGTTTTATCATGATGATGATCTGAAATGTTTTTTATTTCCCTTGTATATATGTAGAAAACCTCTTGGCGACCTCGCGCGGCTTTGTTTTTGGGCGCTCCAAATTTTCAAGCGTTCCCTGCGCGATTTTTGCATGGATAAACATCATGCCGCCGTTTGCATTCCAATCCGCCAGGAGTGATTGCAACTCATCCTTCGTCGCGACCGTTTTGACCGTCTTGTAACCGCAGGATTTTGCCAGCCCCTCATAATCCATGTTGCAGGACACGTTGAACTGGCCGCCCGTTGACTCATGCGCCTGGTTGTCGAATACAATATGGCAGAAGTTTTTCGGTGCATAATATGCGTTCACCGCAAGCGCCCCCATGCGCATCAACAGGGCGGAATCCCCGTCGAAAACAACCACCTTTTGGGACGGCTTGGCCAGGGACAGGCCCAGCGCCAGCGAGGATGCGCAGCCCAACGAGCCCACCATGTAAAAATTATTCGCGCCGTCCTTGATTTGAGAAAGCTCCCGCCCCGTAAACCCGGTTGTCGCTATGAAGGCCGTGTCGCCGGCGCATGTATTCAACACCGTTTCAATGAGCTCCCCGCGCTTGGGCAAACCGGCGTTGGGCTCATTGTTTTTATTCAGCAAAACCTTTGAAAATGTGTTTTTCCGGACAACAAAAAAGAACGACTTGTTGGCGTTTATATAATCATCCGCCTTTTCCAGTTGTTTTTGCGCCTCCTCAAAATCAGCGGACAAATAATCCCAGTCTATCTCCATCGTCGCGAGCATCGCCTCGGTGATCCGGCCCATGAGCTCGTGCTGTGGCTCGTCGGGTATTCCCTGCTCGCCGCGCAGGCTCACGAAACCCAATACGGGAATATCGAACACCTTGTTGAGGGAGGTGAGCGGCGAGACTGCGTTTCCCAGTCCCGAGTTTTGCATGAGCAAAACGTTTTTTTTCCCCGCAAGACTCGCGCCCGCGCAGATCGCGGCGGCATCACCCTCGTTGGCAGCCATGACGTATTCGCATTCGTTGATGGCGTAATTTATCAAATCCTTTAAAAACGAGCAGGGCACGCCGCTATAGAAGGTATAACCCTTTTGCTTCAGAAAATTGCCATATTGTCGAGTATCCAGCATTTTTGCCTCCTATTTTGTCCCGGGAATAAGTTCCAGAATTTGTTTCACCGACATGCAGTATTTGTCGGCCTCAAGGGATCGCCCGTTTTTTAATATACACTTTGCCGTTTTAAGCATTGCGGGATAGGAGGAGCGAAGGAGGTGGTTTGCATAAATCACAATGGTCGCGCCCCATCGCTGAAGCTCCTTTTCGGTTATTTGATTATACGTGGTGGGAACCACGACAATCGGAACGGTCTTGTAGTGAGCCCTGAACAAGCGGCAAAACGACTTTATATCCCGGCCCGATTTTTCCTTGCTGTGAATCATGACGCCGTCGGCCCCCGCCTTCACATACGCGAGCGCCCTCGCCAGCGCATCCTTGACGGGGAAGCCGGCAATGAGACTTTCGAGTCTCGCAAAAATCATAAAGTCCTTTGTTACCTGCGCCTTTTTCCCCGCGCTTATTTTTTCGCAAAAATCACCAACCGGGGCAAGCTGTTGGATGGCGGACGTGCCCAGGAGTGAATTCTTTTTCAACCCCGTCTTGTCCTCGATAATAATCGCCGAGATGCCGTTTCGCTCCAGCGTGCGAACGGTGAACACAAAATGATCGGGCAATCCCCCCGTGTCCCCGTCGTATATTATGGGCTTGGTGGTGCACTCCAGTATATTTGTCAAATCCTGCAATCTTGTGGTCAGGTCCACGGCCTCGATGTCCGGTTTTCCCTTCGATGTCGAATCCGTCAAACTGGAGGACCACATGCCGTCGAAATATTGTTTTCCGTTTTCCTTTTCGATCTCCACATTTTCAGCGATAAGGCCGGAAAGCCCCGAGTGCACCTCCAGGATGCGGAGAAACGGCTTGGCCTCCAGCAAGCGGCGGAGCATTCCGAGCCTGATTTCCGGGGTCGTGCCCACGGTTTTCATATTCTCGACAAGCTGCGATGAGTTTATGCCCTGCGTGTAGGGAATTTCTATGACCCGGCGGCCCGCCTTTTTCATAAAGGCGATAACGCGCGCCCGCTCCTCGCTCATGCGGCCCTTCTTCCAGTCGTCGCCATGAATCACATAATCGAATTTGTATTTTTTCAGGTTGGGAATGTCGCTCCAGTGCTCCTGGGGCAAGACGCGCGCCACTCCCTTTATGTTTTCCACCACGCTTTTTCGCTGGTCGAATGTCAGATAGGGCAGGCGCTTGTGGGTTAAGATGGCCGAGTCGGTGAGCAAGCCCACCGTCAGCTCCCCGTATTCGGCCGCTTTTTTTATAATGTTAATAATTCCAGGATGAATAATATCCCCGGTGATGCTCAGATATATTGTTTTCATTTTTATAAAATGCTTTCGACGTCGTTGATGGTTCGCCGTGCCGGTTTGTCGATTATTTGCGCTCCTTCAGCCACCGCAGGTGCCCGGAATCTCCGACAGGCGTCATATAATCGGGCCCATACCAGTCCCTCAGGTATTGGTCATAATTATGCGGCGCCGGATAACTGCCGCCCTCAAACTCCACGGTTCCGAGCGGGAAAAAATCCTTATATGGTGTCGTCGGAATCTTGCGCAGCGTCGCGTAACCATAATATTCCGCGTCCGGAGTCGAGAGCTTCCGCATTTGCGCCTCAAACAGTTTGTAATGCAGGCGGCCCGAAAACACGCGCACGGGTTTTAGCAGAACACTCGCGCGCTTGCTTTTTTTCATCATTTCGCGCGTCGGGTAGGGATATCTTTGGAACGGGAAAATATCCAGAAACGGATGCTGCCCCCTGACTCGCCGGCAGCCCAGGATTCGATACTCCTTGTCGCCCATCGAGCCCGTGTCGACAATGCGAGGCGAGCCGTGGTGGTGGCTCCAGTGCGTTTCCCTCGACATATAGACGGCATCGGCGGGAAATGCCGCCGATGATTTTTGCAATATTTCATTGATGCGCGGGTAGTCCTCCATGCGCACGCCAATATCAATGTCATCGTCCCAGGGAATGAATCCCTTGTGGCGAACCGCGCCGAGCAGCGTGCCGCTTTCGAGCCAGTAGGGGATGTCGTGTTTCTTAAATATTGCGTCGGTCGCCTGAAGTATTTTGAGCAGCCGGAGCTGGACTTCCCTGAGCGTTCGGTTCGCCTTTGTGTTTTTGTTCATCCGTGGATTATTTTCAGTGTTTTTGCGCGCCAGCGTCATGCTCGCAGCACGCGTTGCAACCCGCGATGGAGCCCGGGCCGCTTCCCGGCACAAAACCAGACCGAAGCAAATTGATGCGCGCCGCACTGGACGGCTCGGCGACCACGAGCATGTCGGGTTTCGCGCCGTTGTCCAAACCGGTAAAATGAAAATTTAAAAAATACATTGGAGAAAAACAAAAATCAGAAGGGTCCAATGAATTACAAGCCCGCCAATTATGAACTCAAGAGCAAAGGCCATGGCATAAACAATTCCCCTCGTTGATTCACAGGACGAAAATCGCCATGCGCCAAATCTGGAGCGGCATCAGTCACGGCTATTGTTTTCCAAGGAGAGAAACCCAACCTCGCGCTTGACAACATGCCAAACAGCCGCATCTCTCGACGACGTTCATCAATGACTCTCTCCGTCAACAACGCTCTCGCCAATCTCGTCGCCCTCGTGGTCGTCGTAGTAGTCGTGCGTTGCGCACGCCAAGAGGGCCGTTGGTAAACACAACCACTTTTGCCCCCTCTGGCGTGATCGCCGGAGGGGGCTTTTTTTGGCTCCGCGACGGTGAAGCGAACAGGGGCGGGTTTCTTTCTCCAACCAAATGAAACCAAAAACACCGCTCACCACCATGACCAAAAAGAAATACACAGGCGCCACGCTCCTGACCGCCTTGCTGGAACGCCAGGGCATTCGCCAAATGCCCGGCATACCCGGCGGCGCGATTCTGCCGTTCTACGACGCACTCCACACAAGCCCCATCCAGCATATTCTCGCCCGCCACGAGCAGGGCGCTGGCTTCATTGCTCAGGGAATGGCGCGGGTCACCGGACGCGCCGCGGCCTGTGTTGCCACTTCCGGCCCCGGCGCGACCAACCTCATCACCGCCATCGCCGACGCGCGCCTCGACTCGATTCCGCTCGTCGCCATCACCGGCCAGGTCGCGCAATCGCTCATAGGCACCGACGCATTTCAGGAGGTCGACTTCTACGGACTCACCGTCCCCATAACAAAACACAATTATCTCGTGCGCGATGTCCGCGAACTCCTCCACATTGTTCCCGAGGCGTTCACTCTCGCCGAATCCGGGCGCCCTGGCCCCGTCGTGATCGACATTCCCAAGGACGTGCAAATCGCCGCCATCGAACTTTCCGATGACGAACTCCCCGCGCCCGGCGGATGCCGCCCCACCCCGCCGGCAAAGGACGCCGAAATCGACGCGCTCGCGCGCATGCTCGCCAAGGCGCAGCGCCCCGTGCTTTATCTCGGCGGAGGCATCATCGCGGCCAACGCCTCCGCGCTCGCGCACGAACTCGCCAAACGCCTCGACGCGCCCGCCGTCAGCACGCTCAACGCCCTCGGCGCAATCCCCGCCGACAGCCCGCACAACATGGGCATGCTCGGCATGCACGGCACTCGCGCCACCCACACACTTCTCGATGAATGCGACCTGATCATCGCCATCGGCGCGCGTTTCGACGACCGCGCCACGGGCAAGGTCGCCGAGTTTTGCCCGCGCGCCGCCATCGCGCACATTGACATCGACCGCGCCGAGTTCGGCAAAATCAAACGTCCGCATCTTTCCATCGAAGCCGATGCCGCCGAAGTCCTCCAGCGACTGCTCGCGCATCCGCTCCTTCACGCCGAGCCCGGCACTCCCCGCGCTTCCGGATGGCTCGCCCGCGCCACAGCGCTCCGCGATGCGCATCCGCTCCGTCATCCTTCGCGCGAAACCGCGCCGTTGCATCCGGTGAACATCTGCCGGTTCCTCGCCGAAACGCTTCCGAGCGATGCGATCATCGCAACCGACGTCGGCCAGCATCAAATGTGGGTTGCGCAAGCCTATCCATTCCGATCGCCGCGCACACTGCTCACCTCCGGCGGACTCGGCACGATGGGTTTTGGCCTGCCAAACGCCATCGGCGCGGCGTTTGCCGCGCCCGGAAAACGCATCGCCTGCGTCAGTGGCGACGGCTCCCTGCTCATGAACATTCAGGAGCTCGCCACGCTCGCCGACCACGAACTGTCCGTCGCCGTTCTTGTTTTCAATAACGCGCATCTGGGCCTCGTGCGCCAGCAGCAGGAGCTGTTTTATGGACGCCGCTACGAGGCGTCGCGCTTTGAGACCACGCCCGATTTCGCCGCGCTTGCGCGCGCCTTTGGCATTCGCGGACACAGCATCGCCGCCAATTCCGCCGATCCGCTCGGCGACATCGCCGCCGCGCTCGCCCAGCCCGGCCCCTGCCTGATCGACATCCCGATCATCGCCACCGAAAACGTGCTTCCCATGGTTCCTCCCGGCGCTGCCAACAACCAGTCAATCGAGCATGCCGGGGCCATGTAAGCATCCAGTGGAAGTGCAACCTGTCGGGTTGCACTTTTCGAAAACAGTAAACCAACCGTTCCAATCGCTGAAAACACCAAGTCACAATTAACATGAACGCCTCCACTATCGCACAAACACACATCATCGACCTCCGCGTGCGCAATCATCCCGGAGTTATGTCGCACATCACAGGCCTCTTTGCGCGCCGCGCATTCAACCTTGAGGCGATTCTTTGCGTGCCCGTCTCCGGGAACGACGAAAGCCGCATGCTTCTCCTCGTAAACGACACGCCCAAGCTCGAACAAATCGAACGCCAGCTCGCCAAGCTCCACGACGTGCTCGCCGTGCGCCAGCGCACCGATCTGCCGCCCGATTATTTCGAGCGCCTTGGAAAAAGTATCTGAGGCAGACACCTAAATTTCCCCGCGCACGCCCTTCATGGCGGAACGGTTTCACCATCACAATTCCAGCGTGAAATCGTGCGCAGGCTCGTCGAGCCGCATGACATACCAAAGCGAGCAGGTTTTGACTGCGACGGTTTTGAGATCGGCGTTGGAGCCCGCGCGACCGTGATTCCCTCAATCTTCGTCTTTAGTTGGGGTCAGCAAAAACCCATTTTGCGAGCATCATTTTGAGGCGGTGGATTTCTGAGGCGACTTCGCGCGTGTCGATGGGATACTTGCCAAGCGTATCAACGATGCGCCTACCATCGGCATCCCGGATGCCCTTGGTCGCGAGAACTCGCGGACAAACATAAACAGCATCCGCAGTTCCGGACGCCCCGTCCATTTCGGGCTTCTATTTTTCCTTACGACCCGTCAGCGTTCGCCTTTCACATTCAGTATTCCGAAATCAAAACTCCACAGTCCAAATGACCTTTAACAACCGCATCGCACTCGTCACCGGCGCAGGCCGCGGCATCGGCAAAGCCATCGCCGAAATGCTCGCCAAGAACGGCGTCACAGTTATCTGCGTTTCCAAGTCGCCCGAAAGCTGCGGCTCGGTCGCCGCCGCCATCACCGCCGCCGGCGGCAAGGCCGAGGCCGTGCCCGTTGATGTGTCCGACGGCCCCGCCGTCGCCAAGGCAGCCGAGGCGCTCCTCGCCAAATACGGCAAAATCGACATCCTCATCAACAACGCCGGCATCACCCGCGACGGCCTCATAGCCCGCATGTCCGAGGACGACTGGAACGCCGTCATCCAGACCAATCTCTCCAGCTGCTTCCACTGGTGCAAGGCCATCGGCTGGCCCATGTGCCGCGCCCGCCATGGTCGCATCGTCAACATCGCCTCGGTCGTCGGGCTCATCGGCAACGCCGGCCAGGCCAACTACGCCGCGGCCAAGGGCGGCATGATCGCCATGACCAAGTCGCTCGCCCGCGAATTCGCCAAGCGCAATGTCACCGTAAACGCCGTCGCGCCCGGTTTCATCCAAACCGACATGACCGCCGCCCTAAGCGAAGAAGTTCAAAAAGTCGCCGTCGCCCAAGTTCCCATGCAGCGCATGGGCACCCCCGAGGACGTCGCCAATGTCGTCGCGTTCCTCTCCAGCGAAGAAACTGGCTACATAACGGGCCAAGTTTTTACGGTTGACGGCGGCATGGCAATGTGACCCTTTACCAAACCTCAGTAATCTAACTAACATGGCCGATCAAAAAACCATCGAACAACGCGTTAAGGAAATTATCGTTAACCAGCTTAACGTTAATGAAGAGCAGATCACTCCGCAGGCATCCTTCTTGGATGACCTCGGTGCCGATTCCCTCGACACAGTCGAGCTCATCATGGCTTTCGAAGAAGAGTTCAAGGATGAGATTAAGGGAGAAATCCCTGAATCCGACGCCGAGAAGCTCCAGACAGTCGGTCAAGTGATCGACTATATCAAGAGCAAGGCTGGAGCATAAACTCCTTCGCAATCAGTAAATTATAACTAAATCGACGTTTTGCCGGAACCTCACAAGTTCCGGCAAAACGTTTTTTGCATACCCCGCAAACCGCAAAAACGCACTTTCCCTGCATTTTTGATTTCCCCGTTGCGCCCCAACGCCCACACTCACCGCTCCATGCGAATCACCCTCGTCCATCCCGCCGGCTTTAATTTTGTTCCCGGCCAGCCCGATATCACCACGCTTGCCAACCGCATGGCGCCCATAGGCATCCTTTCGCTTGCCGCCTGGCTCGAAAAACACGGCCACAACGCCACTGTGCACGACTGCCTCGGCCCCCGCGCGCCGCGCACCCTCGAGGCCAACGCCGACGCCATCCTCGCCACAAACCCCGACATGGTCGGGTTTTCCGCCACCACCGCCGGTTTCATGGATGCCGCCGATATCGCCGCCATCATCAAATCCCGTCGCCCTGAAATCAAAACCATCTTTGGCAACGTCCACGCCTCCGCCATCGGCCCCAAGCTCCTTAAACATTTCCCCGAAATCGACTACCTATGCGTCGGCGAGGGCGAAGGCCTCATGCTCGACCTCGTCGAAGGCCGCGCCCTAGCTGAAATCCCCAACCTCGCCTACCGCGACACCTCCGCCCCCGACGGCATCCGCTTCAACCTCCGTCGCTCCCGCATCCAGGACCTCGACTCGCTCCCCTTCCCCGCCTACGAAAAACTCGACGGCTTCCCCTCAGGTTATCACCTGCCGCTTTTTTCCTACATAAAACGTTGGGGTGCAACCATGATCACCTCGCGCGGCTGCCCATACACCTGCTCGTTTTGCGATCGCACTGTCTTTGAGCGACTCCACCGCTACAATTCCGCCGCCTACATCTACGACCACATGCGGCACCTTCGCGATCACTTCGGCGTTTATCACATCAATATTTACGACGATCTCTTCACCGCGCACAAAAAACGCGTTTACGAACTCTGCGAGCTCCTCATCAACAAACCGCTCGGAGTCGGCTTCAACTGCGCCATCCGCACCGGCCACGACGACCTCGAAATGCTGAAACTCCTCAAGCGCGCCGGCGCGCTCATGGTTTCGCTTGGCGTGGAGTCCGCCGATCCCGAAATGATGCGTCGCCACAAAGCCGGAGTCACCCTCGATGCCGTCCGCGAAACCGTTGATCGCATCCACATTGCCGGCCTTCGGGCCAAAGGGCTCTTCATTTTCGGCCTCCCCGGCGAAACCCCCGACACCGTCCGCGCCACCAGCGACTTCATCCTCTCGCTCGATCTTGACGAGATGAACATGACCAAGTTCAGCCCCCTCTACGGCGCCCCCATCTGGGATGAATGCGCGAGCGGCGCCGAGGGCGCGTTCACCGAGGACTGGCGGCTGCTCAACTGCCTCAATTTCACCTTTATCCCGAAAGGTTTTTCGAGCCGCGAGGAAATGGACGCCCTCTACAACTGGCACATCCAGCGCTACTATAACAGCAAACCCTACCGCCGCCGCTTCGCGAAACACATCTGGCAGCACCGCTGGAGCCTCTGGCACCTCGTCACCCACCTGCCCCGCACCGTGCAGGCCGCCCGCTATTTCTACGCCAACCGCGAAAAACTTGAGGCGATGAAAAAGGATTTTCCCCTGCACCCGCGCCAGCCGGTCAACCTCCGCGCCACACTCGGCCCCGAGTTGCAGGCGGACTTGAATGCGTGATTTTACAACGCGATGAAAAAATTTTTATTTCCAAGCTTTACAACGTCCCAACGCTTTCTCTTACTTCGCGGCTCTTCACTACTGGAAACAACGCTCAGGTGGTGGAATTGGTAGACACACACGTTTGAGGGGCGTGTGCCGTGAGGCGTGCAGGTTCGAGTCCTGTCCTGAGCACCAGTTGAAAACTGAAAAAACCGCTAACCAAGCGGTTTTTTTGTGTCCGCTCCCCGCCACCGCGGGCTCGGCACACACTTTGCGTATTTCGCACCGATTTCATCGCGCCTTCACACGCACTTCACGCGCCAAACGCATGCTCTGGCGCAATGAACACCGACACACCGCAACCGCCGCAAATCTCCCGCGCCTCCCAAGACGCACTCGTCACAATCCGCAACTGGTTCGCCAAGCGCGCGCTCTTTTTCAAAATCATCCTCATCGGTTTTCTCGCGCTCGTCCTGCTCATACCGCTCGGGCTCGTCAGCGACACCCTGTCTGAACGCCAGTCGCGATATGCCGAGGCGGTCGCGTCCATTGTCGCGCCTTGGGGCGGCTCGCAACGCATCACGGGGCCCGTTCTCGCCATACCCTTCACGCACAAGGTGGAAACCGAGGAGTGGGTTGTCAGCGGCACGCATCGTTTCAAGGAAAAGAAATCCCATGAATGCACCGTCGTCGCCTATTTCCTGCCCGACCATCTCAACGTCAAGGGCACGATCGAGCCATCCGCGCGCAAACGCTCCATTTACACCGCGCACGTGTATTCCGCCCTGCTCCAAATCTCCGGAAAATTCGCCCGCCCCGATTTTAATTTCCCCGGCTACAAGGATATCACGCCACAGTGGGACCAGGCCCGCGTCGGATTTCTCATCAACGACCTGCGGGGCGTTCGCGAATCGCTGACACTCGCGTGGGATGACGAACGATTCGCCATGCAACCCGGCGACGGGATCTACGCCGAATCCGGCCTGCATGCGCAACTCTCCGCGCAAGCCGCGCAAAACGGCGGCGATTTTTCACTCTCGCTCACGCTCAACGGCAGCAACGCCTTTGAAATCACACCCCTGGCGCGCAGCACAAAAATGGCACTCAACTCGCCCTGGCCCGACCCGAGTTTCTGCGGCGACTACCTGCCCGTAACGCGCAATGTCACACCCGAAGGTTTCGAGGCGCGTTGGGAAACCTCTTTTTACGCGCGAAAAGCCCCGCAGCAATGGACCGGCAATCAAAACACCATCCCCGCGCGCGAACTGGCCAAGGGGTCCTTCGGCGTCCGCATGATGCCCGCGATCAGCGCTTATCGCATCGTCGAGCGATCCATCAAATACGGCGTGTTGTTCATCGCACTCGTTTTCACCGTTTTCTTCCTGTTTGAAATCGTCGCGCGCGTCCGCCTCGGCGCCCTGAACTATCTCCTCGTTGGCGCGACGCTTTGCGTGTTTTTTCTCGGACTGCTCGCCCTTTCCGAATTCGTCGCGTTCGGCTTGGCCTATGCCGGCTCCGGCGCGATCGCCACACTCATGATCGGGTTCTATTGCGCCCGAATTTTACGCAGCGCAAAACGCGCGCTCGCCGTCGGTGCCATGCTCGGCGGCGTGTATGCGTATCTGTATTTTGTCCTGCGCATGGAGGATTTTTCCCTCATCGCCGGAACCGCGGCGCTGTTCGCCGTGCTCGGCGCCGTCATGTATGCCACGCGCAATCTCCGCAACGGATCGCGCGCCGGCCGGGACGACTCCGCGTGAAAACGGATTTTTCGAAATTCAAATTTGAAACCTGAAATTCTTTGAAATCGAACGCGTCGGGGTATCTTCTTCCATCAAACACATCCGCACACATGCCGCCCGCATCCTCCGAATCCACCACTCTCATGATCGGCACAACCACGGTCGCCTCGCGTGACGAGGCCGACGCCCTTGCGCGCGGCCTCGTCGAGTCGCGTCTCGCCGCGTGCGCGCAAATCGACGGCCCCGTGACCTCCGTTTATCACTGGCAGGAAAAACTCGAAACCACCGCCGAATATCGCCTCACAATCAAGTTCCTCTACGCCAACGCCACCGCGCTCGAAACATGGCTCCGTGCCCATCATCCCTATGAAACGCCGGAGTGGGTCGCGGTGCGCGCTGAAATCGTTGCAGAAAAATACTTGTCATGGGCGCGCTCGAACTCCACCTTCTTGCCTCTTTAACAACTCTCAAGCACTTTTCATAACGTCATGTCACAGCACAAAAGTCTCCAAGGTTCCAGCGGTATCGTTGTCAAGCGCAACGTGTTAAAGCGTTTTGAGCGCGTCGAGCTGCTCAAGAAGCGCGGTCAGTGGAAGGAAGGCGACCGCGTTCAAGGTCTCCGCAAAACCAAGCCCGACGTCTAATCACGGGGCCATTTTTCCTTTCTGCACTTTCCGAGGCAGGCGACAAACATCGTCTGCCTTTTTTGCAAACCAGACCCGTTTTTTGGCGGCATCGCCACCGCAAAGCCCCTTTCCACGCAACCAATCCAGTCCGCGCATATCGTGAACACCGACACCTCAGCAGTCGCAGCCGAACCCACCGGCGGCCCGGCCAAAAAGCCCAATATCGTCAAGCGCCTCTACAACTGGGTGCTGCACTGGGCCGACACCAAATACGGACTGCCCGCGTTGTGCGCGATCTCGTTTGTCGAATCGTCGTTTTTTCCGATCCCGCCCGACGTGCTGCTGATCGCCCTGTGCATGGGCGCGCCGAAGCGCGCGTTTAAGTTCGTCTTTTATTGCGCGCTTTTTTCGGTGCTCGGCGGAATCCTCGGCTACTACATCGGCTACGCGCTCTACGAGGAAGTGGGCCGGCGCATCATCGAATTTTTCCACTACCAGGAAGCCTACGCCTACGTGGGGAAACTCTACGGTGACAATGCGTTTCTCGCCATCCTCACCGCCGGCTTCACTCCCCTGCCCTACAAGGTGTTCACCATCGCCGCCGGCGTGTTTCACGAACAAGTAGGCCTGATGACGCTCATCACCGCATCCGCGCTCGGACGCACCGGGCGCTTCCTCCTCGTCGGCGCCGCGATCTATTTCTTCGGCCCGCCCGTGAAACGCCTCCTCGACAAGTATCTGGAAATTTTCTGCGTGATTTTCATGGTGCTGCTCATCGGCAGCTTCTTCATCGTGAAGTGGCTCGCCAAATAAACCGCTCCCACTCGACCAAACGCCTGACCGGAACTAACGGAGTGTGAGGGCGCCATCCTGTTAATCGCGCTAATCCTGTCTTCCAAAAATGATCCTCCGCTGCCAGCCCGGTTATGAACTTTTGCTCGAACGCGAATTGCGCCCGCATGGTCTCGCAATGGGCGCAAACGGCGGCGGCTGGCTTGCAACGGCAAACACTCAGGAAACTGAAAACGCATGCCCTGATCTCTGCTTCGCCCATTCCGCGCTTCTCGCCCCGAGGGAAATCACCGGTGAATCCGTCAACGCACTCGCCGCCCGTATCGCGGAATATTTTCTCGAATCCGCGCGCACCGAACGCTTCGACGCGCAATGGCCGCTCGCCTTCGATTGCGCCGCAAACCTCGACGGACTCGGGCGCCGCGCCGACGCCGTCGAAAAAGCATTCAACGAGCTCCTGCGCAAACGCATGTCGCGCGTCGCAAAACTCGCCGCACTGCCCTCCCGGCTCTCCCCTTTCAGCCCTTCCCCGCTTCGCGGCCTCTTTGTATATTTCACCGACTTCCAGCGCGCGCACGTCGCCCGCGAAAGCATCAGCTACGGCCAGCGCCGCATGGCCGACGATCCGCTCGCGCCCTCGCGCTCCTACCTGAAAGTCGAGGAGGCCTACGGTGTCATCGGACGCGAACCCGCGCCCGGAGAAACCGTCGTCGATCTCGGTGCCGCGCCCGGCGGCTGGAGTTACAGCGCGGCCAAGCGCGGCGCGCGCGTCGTTGCCGTTGACAACGGCCCGCTCAAAGCCGGCGCGCTCAACAACCCGCTCATCACGCACCTGCAGCAAGACGCGTTTCATTTCGATCCGACCCAGTCGGACGCAACCTCAAATGCCCCCGCCGACTGGTTGTTTTGCGATCTTGTCGAGGATCCCCGCCATGTGCTCGAAAACATTCTTCTACCCTGGGTTGAACGCCGCTGGTGCAAACACTACATCGTAAACCTCAAGTTTGGCCGCACCGACCCCGTCGCGCTCTTGAGCGAGGCGCGCGCGCGCATCCCCGCCGCGCGCATCCGCCACCTCTATCACGATCGCGAGGAGTTCACACTCGTCGCATCCCTGTAGAGGCGCATCGCGCGTGCGCGTGCCTATGGCTCATACCGATATCCCACGCCGTGCACGGTGATGATCGCCACCGGCTCGTCGGGTTTGCGCTCCACCTTTTTGCGCAACTGCGCCACATGCTGGTCGAGCGTGCGCGTGGTGCCGTAATACTCGACGCCCCACACCGCGTTCAGCAGCGCGTCGCGCGCGAGCACCTCGCCGGGATGCGCCGCGAATATCTCCGCGAGTTTCATTTCGCGCGCCGTGAGAGACTCCTCGTTTTTTCCGAGCGTCACCGTGAATTTTTTCCGGTCAACAAGCGCATCGCCGAGCTTGAACACGGCGGGCAAATCGGCCGCGGCGTCCACCGTCGCCGAATCCAGCCGCGCGCGCCGCAGCAACGCCTCCACGCGCGCGATCAGTTCGTGCACGCCGAACGGCTTTGTCATGTAATCGTCCGCGCCGAGCTTGAGTCCGACGACCTTGTCGATCTCCTCGCCCTTGGCCGATAAAAACAGCACGGGCACGCGGGCGTCCTTGGCGCGGATTTCGCGGCACACATCGTAGCCGCTCATCTTGGGCATCATGATGTCGAGGATGACGAGATCGTATTTGCCCTGCGGATACAACTTGAGCGCCTGCGCGCCGTCGCCGGCCGCGGTCACGTCGTGCCCCTCGCTTTCAAGCGTGGTCATCAGCCCGAGGCGGATATTCGGATCATCTTCAGCAATGAGTATTTTTGCTTTCATAGATAACAATTCACTCCTTCGGATTCACCACACGCCCCATGAACAAAATGCATCCGGTCGCATTATCCTGAATCAAAAATATGAATGGATGATCTGCGCGGAAAACAGGTGGCCCCGCGCGACTATCGATACCTAAAAGAACGACATCCAAGCCACTGCTTGCCGCCGCTTCCGTGCCCTCTTCGCTAACATCCACAAAAGCCGATTGAACAATATCGGAAATGAAAATTTCTTTTGTCCCATTCATTCCACTGAAATCAGCGGCTCTGGAATTGAACGCATCTCGCAATCCAATGCTTTTCAGTGGTTTAACAAGCGAACTCGGGCCAAAGTTCATTTTAAATCGAGGCATAAGCAACCGCACTTTTTGTTCTTTCACTTGCCTTCGCCACTCCATTATTTGCGCTGACGAAAGCTTCTCTTCGATTTCAGCCAATCCTTGTTTTGATTTATCAATGGGTAAAACGATCAGCATCGACATTGTCCTGCCGCGGTAACGAAGTTCGATTATTTGAGAATCCTTGGTTCTCACGTATCTGAAAGTATCAGTTTGCCGCATCAGCGGCACCTGGGCGTCGGCATCATTCCACGTATAAAATGGTTCGCTCCTTGTGTCTGCCGCCTCAAACGGATTCCTCCATTTTCCCTTAAAATAAACGGCGTTGCTAAGCACCAATCGGGTATGCGGCGGCAGCGGATTATCTATGATATTGGTTATCTTTCCCTTTGTCGCGTCACCCACCCATTGGTTGATCCGCTCACGCGCGTTTGGTTCGTCATTCACAAAATCCACGGGCGTGATTTCCACACCATAGTTTTTTCTCACGAGCGAAAGATAATCCACAAGCAGCGGCGCGCCTTTTTGCGGCCATAGGGAATTGGCGATGTTCAGTTGCACGTTCCCCGAGGCATTTACACCGTCGAAATGTTTCAGCAAAGCCGCGAACGCCGAATGAGTTTCCGTCTGCGAATCGGGGAAGCGCAGCACTTTTTGCATTTGCGCAGCGGTGTCGCCTTTTGCACCGGCATAAGTCATGGCCAGCGCCGACGAAACGCTGAATGGCGAGAAAAACAAATTACCCTCGGTGTCCCTCAGCTGCGCATAAAGATCGCACGCAAAATCATTGCTGGAGGACGCAAGCGCAGCAGCAGACCTCGGCAGCCTCTCCGCGGACACTGCAAGCGTCAGCGTAAAACCAACGGCGATGTTGAGAATCAAATGGTGGAGTTTCATGGGGATTTTGATGTTATATGGTTGTTGTTTTTTTGCGCGACGGCCATGTCGATGCTGCGGATTCCGGTAGCCATGACCAGCCAGCGCAATGGCTTGAAATACATGAAAGGGATTTTCACGTTTTTAAGAAAAAGCCTCACGCGAATCGGCAGCGTTCGCAAAAAATAACTCCGGTTCGGCGCGCGCTTCTTTTCATTGAGAATTTTGCTCAGTGTGAGCGCGCTGCCCATCGCGTGGCTGATGCCTTCCAGCGAACTCGGGCTGATGAATCCCGCGGCCTCGCCGATCAGGAATCCGCCGTTTTTTCCGGCGCGACAGTCGAACAATCCCGAAGGCCGCAACACCATGCACGCCTCCGTTTTCAGGGGCTCGCCAAAGTGAAAGCCAAATTGTTTCGCGCGTTCCTTCAGTTGCTCGAAACGCTCGCGACAACGCTTCTGAGGAAACGCGCCGCCGAATATAAAATGCTCATTTTTGGAAAGTCCCCACGCGTAACAATCGGTCGTGTCCGGGTCGAAGATGCACGAATAAAACGGCTCCGCGTGCTCGTCGCGAAACCATTGCTGGATCGCAACGTAGTGCCGGATGTTTTGCCTCGCGCCATACAATGCGCTTCGCACGGCGGATGACGCGCCATCGGCCCCCACGACATGAGTTGCGTCGGCCTTAAAATCCACACCGCCTTGATGAAAAGTGACGCGATATCCGGCTTCGTTTTTGACGAGCGATTTGAAACTGGCGCCCTTTCGCACCTCGACGCGCGCCGGAATCAAACCGACCAGCCATTGGTCGAAACGATGACGGTCGAGATTGAGATAAAACCGCTGGTAGTAGCGAGTCTGGCGCGTGTCCGTGTCGATGGTTTTGACCGCAAAAATCTGCGGACTGACGAGCACATGCGACGGCAGTGTGAGCCCGAAGCGCGCGAGGACATTTTGCGCATCAGGCGCGAGAAGTCCGCCGCAAGGTTTTTTGAAACTCCGGTCCTCGTCATCCGTTTTTTTGTCGATTGCAAGAACCCTCAAATGCGGCCCCAACAATCGCGCCAGCGTCGCCCCCGCCGGACCGAGGCCGACGATAATGATGTCGTAGTGTGACGATGGTGTGTCGCGCCGGCTCATTCTACATTATACATTTTTCATTCTGCATTAGCTCGCGCGCAGCGTGAGCGTAAACTCGCTTCCGCCGCCTTTGCGCGGGGAGCAAGTAAGGTCGCCGCCGAGGCCGCGAGCGAGCTGGCGGGCTATGCTCAGGCCGAGACCCGAGCCGCCTTGCGACGCGGTGAGCGTGTCGTCAACGCGGTGAAACTTGTCGAAGATTTTTTCGCGGTGCGACGACGGGATTCCCGGGCCGCGATCGGCGACGGTTATGCTTAAGGCGGCATGGGCATCCCGCCCATGTTTTGCCGCCCCGGTCACGGGCTGGAAACCCTGGCTACTCACCAGCACCTCGCCGCCGCCCGCGGCGTATTTGCAGGCGTTGTCGAGCAGGTTGATGACAATTTGCTCGACGGCATCCAGGTCGGTTTTCACCACGCACGGTTCGTCGGAGATTTCCCGCTCCAACTTTATGCCCGCCTCGGCGAGTCGCGGCGCGTGCCGGTCGAGGAGGCGGTTGAGCTCGGTGTTCAAATCGTGCTCCGCGAGATCAAATTTTTTGCGTCCCTGTTCGAGGCGCGAGAAATCGAGCACGTTGTTGACGAGTCGGGCGAGGCGCTGCGTTTCGCGCGAGATGGTTTGCAGCGACTCGGCGCGCCTGTCCTCGTCGCGGATGCGACCCTGCTCGAGCAGCTCGGAATAGAGGCGGATCGTGGTGAGCGGTGTTTTGAATTCGTGCGACACATTGGCGACGAACGATGTCTTTTGCGCCGACTCCGCCGCGCTGAGCCGCGCCTGTCGCATGAGAAGCGAACCGCCGCCGATGATCGTTAGGATGAAAAAGCCGATCAACAACGCGCTCGCGAGCAGAAACGCGCTTGTGTTCAAGCTGCCCAATTCGCCGGCCATCGCAAAACCCGCAACGCGCCAGCCGGGCAGCATGAGCGGTTGCGAGTAGGCTTGCTCCGCCGTGGTGTCGGCGTTCATGCCGACCTGCGCAATCCGCGCCCCGGTGTCCTTGAACAGCACATAGGCCTCGTCCGGCTCGATGACTTGGGGCAAAATTTCCCGCAGGCGCGACGCGATGGCCTCAAGGTTGACTTCGACAACCAGCACGGCGCCCTGCGTGGTGAACCTCCAGCCGAACAGGTGCAACACGCCCGCCTCGTCACGCCATGGAGCCCAGCCGGTGAGTTCGGGGGGCGGCGTGGCCGCGTCAAAAATCGCCGGGATTTGCATGTCCATTTTTTTTGACCCGAGAGTGGCGGCATCGCGCGAAACCGTCGGAACCGGCACAACGGATTCCGAAACCTTGGCCTGCGACATGGCGGCGCTGCTGGCGCTATTGGTGCGAGTGGCGCGGGCGCGTTTGTCCGCCGCAACAGGCGGGGCGATTATTTTTTCATCCACCGCCACGGTCATGCTTTTTTCAAGTTGGATTTCCTCAATCGCCTCCACTTCGGAAATAGCGGACAGCGGCGGCGGTGTCGGCTCAATCCGTTTTGCGACGTTCACATTGTAATTTGCCATGCTTTGCATGGCGACGCGCGCGGTTTGATAGCTACTGGCATTGCCTTGCAGTTTCCCCTCGGAAAATGGAACAGGGATGTCGTCCTTCGCAACGGACGCGCCCGCGGCATTGGTTTCTTTTTTTGTGACAGAAAACTGTTCCAGTGAGATCGTCGAATCCATGTGGAAATCCCCCGCGGCTGTCGTTGCCGGTTGTGATTTCGCCGCGATGCGCGATTGCGTTGTTTGCCGCGGGCTTGGCTGCGCAACCGAGACACGCCAGGGCGCGGTGGCGAGCCACGCGACGACGGAATCGTTTCGCGCGCCCCAGCGAAGGACGCCGCCGCTATTCGCGTAATACACATCGTGCACGAGCGGGTTTGTGCGGCGCCAGTTGTCGAGGTAGTTGCCGGCGTTCGACGAGGGCGCGTCGAGCAGGGTTGTCATGAGGCCGCTCTGCACATCGCCCAGGACCAGGTCGATGTTTTCAGCGATGAGACGCGTGCGCGCCTGCACCGCCGACTGGCGCGCCGCCACGGCCGCGGAAGCCTGCTCCCGAATGTGAACCTGCTCGCGCCCGAGAAGCCAGAGCGCCGCCGCGCCCACGACCAGCGTGGAAATGATGAGAAGCAGCCAATAGATAAAAATGCGTCGTGTGGAGGCGGTCATGGGGACGGGCGCGGTTGCGACTGGTCGTTCATGCTGGTGAAAGGCGATGCATTGAAAAGGATGAATATCATTCGTTGGCGGCGGCGCGGCGCGGATTGCGGGCGACGTTTGCGACACCCTTGCGCGCAAGATTTTCTTATCGGCATGATGCTGGAACACCGCCGACGCCTTTTGAGGCAGGGCGAACCGTCCCGGTGAGCCGGAAATGTTGCGGCTCACCCTGAGGGTTCGCCCTACCAAAACACATCACTTCGAGTCTTTCGACTTCGGCGCGTTTGTGCCAGTGCTGGAAGCGCCGTCGATCGCGTTGCCTTGTTGCATGGTCACTGAATTGTAGGAGGCGCGGTATTTTTTGCGGTCGGCGTTGGCAATTCCCTCCGACTGAATCCGAACCGCCTCGGCGGAGTTCGACTTGGCAAGATCCAAGACCTCCTTGTTGCCGTAGGTGACGGCAAACTGTTCCATCATCAACGACTCCTCGCTCAAGAGTTTCGCTGCCTCGTTGATTTTCCCGGCGTCGGCAAAGACGACCGCTTGCGCCTTGGCCTCGGCGAAACGATTGTCGGCATATTCCGCCTGCACTTTTAGGTTGGCCGACTTCACAATCACAGTCTCGTCGTCGCTGAAACGCGCGCGGGTGGCCGCCGTGAGCGTGGCGGGTTTATTGGCGACGGCATCCTCGAAGGCGATGCGCGCGCGGGCGATTTCGCGCTCGGCTCCGGCGCGGGCGCGGGGCGTTTCGATTTCGACAAGCGCGTATTTTTCCTGCCCGCCGTAAATCTGGTTGAGCGTGAGCTCGGCGTTTTGTCCGCGAATGCTGCCCTCGCGTCCGACAAAGCGAATCGGGCGCACGCCCTCGGGAAACTCGATTGTGACGACGGCCTTGCGCGCCACGATGCTGAGCACGTCGCCGAGCTCGGCGTCGAAGATTTTTGCCAGATCGCGCGCATTCTCGGCGAAGTAGGTGTTGCCGTCGCTCTTGAGCGCAAGGCGCGCCATGAGGTCCTCGTCGTAACCGAGACCGAGTCCGATCGTGGTGACGGAAATTCCCTCCTTCACTAGCGCGGCGCCGAGGCGTCCGAGCTCCTCGGGCGTGCGAGGACCGGAGTTGGCCTGCCCGTCAGAGAGAAGGATGATGCGATGCACGTAGCGCGAGTCCTCGATGTTGCGGCGGATTTCCGACGCGCCCTGGCTCACGCCGGCGAAGAGCGCGGTGGTGCCGCGAACATTTATCTCGCGAATGCGACGCTCAAGTTCGGAGCGATTGGAGCCGACGCGCACGGCGGGGATGAGCGTCTCGACCCTGCTGTCGAAAGTGACGAGTGAAAAGATGTCGCCGTTGTCGAGATGGTTGAGCGCCTCGATCGCGGCGGCCTTGGCCTGCTGGATTTTTTCGCCGCCCATGGAGCCGGAGCGGTCGAGCACGATGGAAAGGTTGACCGGCGGGCGCTCGCCGGTGCGCGGCAGGCGGCAGCCGTCGATTGCAATTTTGACAATGGCGCGGTCGGCGGTGTCGGCGGGAAGAACGGAGCGGTCGAGTTCGACGCGAAGTTTTATCGGCTCCGAGGACGGAGCCGAAAGGGCTGAAGGACTGAAGGGCTGAAAGGCTGAAACGAACAGCGCGAGAGCGACGGCTGTGATGGCGAATGGTGATTTGTGTGTGGCGGGTGTTTTCATGACGCCGCAAGAAAACCACAAATCGCGCCCGCGTGTGTCAGCGGAGCGTCAGGAAATTGTCAGGGATTTGTCATGAAACCCAAAACACGCATCAAAAAATGACACGCGGTTTGGCATGTGCGAATCACACCGCGGGGGCGGGATCGGGTTTCACCGTCTTGGGTTTGGCGGGCGATCGGTAGAGCCAGAGGCCGGCGATGAGAAGCAGGACGATGGAAGCCCACGCCAGCACACTATTGACCGCGCCGACAAACGGGGCGCTCGTTGTCACCTGCCCGGTTCCGAGCGGCACCACGGTGCCGTCTTTCACGACGAGTTGCGTGCCTTCGGCGGCGCTCAAATTGTGCACGGTGATGACTTTCCCAAGCGTCTCGGTCCTCGTGGTGGTGGTGCCGTCTGGCGCGACGGTCACGGTTGTGCGGGTGGAGGCTGGTTGCAGTGAAAACGCCATGGCGGCGATTTTCCAAACCAGCGAAACCGAGGCCACGGCGAGACAGAGAATGGCGATGAACTTTTTCATAAATGTTTTCAGATTGATTTTGGGCGAGGGAGACTCGTCGCGCACCCGATCAAACCGGTGTCAGGCGCTCCGGGTCCCAACATGCGCATAATAAGACAGACTGCACGAAAAATATCGAAAGCCATCCGCTTGCGTCACAACAACCGTCCCTGCGAAAACCTCAATTCCGCGCGAGTGCCGCGTTCGCCATCCTTGCGATTTGCGATTGTTGCGACGCCGCCGTGCAAATGCGCGATTTCACGCACCAGGCTGAGGCCCAGTCCCGTGCTCTTCACTCCCGAGCGCGGACGCGCAAGCGAATAGAATTTTTCGAACAATCGCCCCGCCGCGTAATCCGGAATCCCACTGCCATTGTCCTCAACGATTGCGACGATTTCGTGCGTTTTGGCATCCGTTTCCACTCGCAACACCACACGGCCGCCCGCCGGCGTAAACTCGATCGCGTTTTGCAACAGGTTGCCAAGCGCCTGCGCGAGCAGGGCGCGGTCGCCCCTCATCGGCGCGGGCGCGGGCGCGTCAATCAAAAGCTCCACCCCGCCGGTCTGCGCCGCGGGTTGAAACACGGCGAATGTCTCGCGCGCAACCGATGCCAGGTCAAGCGCGACCATTTTGGCGTGAGCCTTGCGCGCCTCGAGCGACGCGAGTTGCAGGAGTTGGTCCACGATGCGCTGGATGCGTCCGGCCTCGGTATTGATGTTGCCGATGAAACGCGCGCGCTCCGCCTCAGGCGGATTTTCGCCCAGGATTTCCGCCGCGCCACGGATGGCGGAAAGCGGCGATTTGATTTCGTGCGTGAGCGTTTGCACGTAGCGCTCGACGTAGGCTTTGCCTTCGATCGCAGCGCGCATTTCCTCGAACGCCTTCCGGAGTTCGCGCACTTCGCGGCCCTCAAAATTGGCGAGTTTCGGCATTTTTGCGGAGCGGCCATCGCGCACAGCGCGCGCATATTGGGTAAGGCGCGTGATCGGCGCCGTCACCCACATCGAAAATGCGATGCCGAGCAACAAAATCATGCCGCCGCCCGCCAGCCCGGCAAGAACCACGCGTTTGCGAGCGGCGCTCACCAGTTCATTAATGCTGTCGGCGGGCTTGCCGAGCGACACAATGCCGATGAGCCGCGAGCCGTCCCGCGACCGGATGGGCGCGGCCATGTAGAGCATGAGCGAATGCGGATCACCCTTCACCTCGTGCGTGGCGCGCGCGCCGTATTCGCCGCGCAGGGTCAGGATCACGTCGCGCCATTCGTTGCGGTAGCTTTTTCCCTCGTCGCGCCCCTCGCGCGAATCGTAGAGCACGATGCCGTCGGCGTCGGTCACGTAAACGCGGGCGTTCACTTGCGTCTTGTTGAGCGAATAAATCAGCGCGTTGAACCGGCGGCGAAACGCGCCGTCGAACATCGTTTTTATTTTCGCGGGATCAAGCGTGTCGTCCCTCGTTTCGCTTTCAATGACGGACGCGAGTATGTTGACGCTGTCCACAAGCGCCTCCTCCATCGACTCAAGATAACGCGGCGCAAGCTCCGAAAGGTTGCGGTTGATCAGATAATAAAACCCGCCTCCCACAACGAGCAGATACGCGAGGAGAATGTAGGTGCGGATCGTCATGACGCCGTCATACCCTCAACGAATACCCCATGCCGCGATGTGTCTGGATCGGATCGATTTCCGGCGCGGCCGCGCGCAATTTTGCGCGCAGGGTTTTGATGTGCGCATCGACCGTGCGGTCGAGACTCGCGCCGGGGTCTTCCCACGCGCGCGTCATGAGTTCGTCGCGCGAAAACACGCGCCCCGGACGCGAAAGCAGTGTTTTGAGCAAACGATATTCGTAGCGAGTCAGGTCGAGTCGCGCGCCGTTGTAACGGATTTCGCAACGCTCGCTGTCGTGCGCAAAACCGGTTTCACGCCGTTCGGCCTGCTGGAACGGCGCCGCGCTTGATGACGGCGTCGATGAGACCGGCGCGGGCGGCGCCATGTTTGCGCGCCGCAAAATGGCCTTCACGCGCGCGCTCACTTCGCGCGGACTGAACGGCTTGGTGACATAATCGTCGCCGCCGATTTCGAGCCCCACGATGCGATCAACCTCCGAGCTGCGCGCCGTCAAAAACAGCACCGGCATTCGCGGCGAACGCAGCCGGATGATTTTGCAAAGTTCAAACCCGTTCGCATCCGGCAGCCCCACGTCGAGAATCACGAGGGCAAACATTCGGGAGCCGAGCTCATCAAGCGCCTCGCTTCCCGTTGCGCGCCACACCGGCTCGAAGCCCTCCGTGCGCAACGCATACACAAGCGTGTCGGCGATGGCCGGCTCGTCCTCGACAATCAAAATATTGGCGGGAGGCTGCATGTTTCGTGCAATGGGGCTGTCGCAAAAAACGCGGGAATCATCGGCCCCTGCGTTTCTCGCGCCTCGCCGCGGTTATATTTTTGCCTCCTCGCTCAAGCGCGCCACGACCGCGGGCAGCAGCGCGTGCTCCGCGGCGTGCACCCTGGCTTCCAGCGACTCAAGCGTATCCGTTTTTTCAATACGCACAGCCGCCTGGTCAATGATCGGGCCGCCATCGACCTCCGCGGTCACGTAATGAACCGTGCAGCCGGTAATCTTCACACCGCGCCGCCATGCCTGCCCGATGCCATCGAGCCCGGGAAAACTCGGCAGCAGGCTCGGATGCAGGTTGATAATCCTGTTCGCGAACGCGTCGATGAACCGCGGCTTCAAAATGCGCATGAACCCCGCGAGCACGATCAAGTCGGGTTCGCATGCGTTGATGGCCTCAATGTAACGGACCTCGCCCTCATCGTCGAATTTCGTCTTGAACGGACCGGGGTCTAAAAATGAGGCGGGCACGCCGTATTTGGCTCCGTGCGCGAGGATGCCCGCGTCCGGCTTGTCCGAAAAAATCCGCACGACTTCGGCGCGGCCGAGCTGCTTTTGTTGCAGGGCGTTGAGAATGGCCTCGGCATTGCTGCCCCGGCCCGAACCTAAAATGACGACTCGCATGTTGCCGCGCAGTGAAACAGATGCCGCGCGGGCGACAAAGCGTTTTTTATGAAATCGCTCCAACGCCGTCGAAGCGGAGCACGACGCGTGATTCGCGGCGCGTGGCTTCGAGGTCGAGAGTGAATCGCGCCTCCCAGTCGTTTTGCTCGTCGGTGTCGGCGAGCACTTGCGCAATGCTCGCGCCGTCGTCTCCGAAATACGTGTGCTTCGCGGCGCGGCCCTCGGGATCGAGACGGAAGCGTCCGCGCGCGTCGAAATACGGGGCGAATTGCCGCTCGATGAAACGCGTCCTCGAAGGTGGCACAGACATTCCTGTCTGTGCGGTTTGGAAAGTTTGCGCGAGGGTTGTTTCGCCGTCGGCACAGACAGGAATGTCTGTGCCACCTTGCCAGGCCATTCGTTCCGCCGCCGACTCGTAATCGCGCGCGGCCACGTCCTGCAAAAAGCCGAGGATCGCCGCGCGCGCCAAACGCCGCAGCGCAGCCGCGTCGCGCGTGATATCGAAGTTCGACGGGCGCGCGGGTTTGCCGCCCTTGTCATCCGCGTCCGCAACCGCGAAATTCGGATCGCGCATCTTTTCCCACTCCTCGAGCAGGCTGCTGTCGATGCCGCGGATCAGTTCATAAAAATACGTTTCCATTTCGCGGACATCCTCGTTCTTGGCGGTGTCGGGAACGGTTTGCGCGAGCACTTTATACACTTGCGAGAGATGTCGCAGCAGCAGGCCCTCGCTGCGCTCGATGCCGTAATCGCGCACGTATTCGGCGAACGACTGATAGCGCTCATACATCTCGCGCGCAATGGACTTGGGGCGCACGTTTTCGTTTTCCACCCACGGGTGCGCGGCGGCAAAGGCGTTGAATGTGTCGTATAAAAATTCGCGCAACGGCTTCGGGTATTCAAGTTCGTCGAGTTTCGCCATGCGCTCGTCGTAGGGAATGTCGGCGGCCTTCATGCGCGCGAGCTCGTCGGTTTTTATCCGGTCGAGCTGGCGGCGCAAAATGATCTCCGGATTCTCCACGATGCTTTCGCAGAGCGTGAGCACGTCGAACGCATAGTCGGGCGATTCACGGTCGAGCAGCGGCAGTGTGTCGAGCAGGTAGAGCGAGAGCGGCTGGTGCAGCGAAAAATCGTCCTGCAAATCGACGTTCACACGCAGTTTTTTCCCATTCGCGGGGCGCGCATCCCCCGGAATCCACTCGATGATTTTGCGCTCGAGCAGCGCGCGAAACAACTGCCATGCACGGCGGCGGTGCGCTTTTTTGCGCACGTCGGGCTCGTGCGAGTCATTGATGAGCCGGCGCATCACGCGGCAGCCGTCGGCGTCGCGACTGAGGACGTGCAGCAGCATGCCGTGCGAAACGGCGAAGCGCGATTGCAGGCCCTCGGGCGGCGCGGTCATTAGTTTTTCAAACGTCCCGGCGTCCCAGCCCGGCGTGCCCTCGGGCGCTTTTTGCTTTGGCGCGTTTTTCTTTTTGCCGCTGGATTTCGCCGCCTTTTCCGCGGCGATTTTGTTGGCGATCACATGCTCGGGCGCCTGCACAATCACGTGGCCGGTGTCGTCAAAACCCTTGCGCCCGGCGCGGCCCGCGATCTGGCGGAAATCACGCACGTTGAGGATGGCGGCTTTTTGCCCGTCGTATTTCCAGAGTTTGGTGAAGAGGACCGTGCGGATGGGCACGTTGATGCCGACGCCGAGCGTGTCGGTGCCGCAGATGAGTTTCAGCAGGCCGCGTTGCGCGAGCTGCTCGACGAGGATGCGGTAGCGCGGCAGCAGGCCCGCGTGGTGCACGCCTATGCCGGCGCGCAGCCAGCGTTTCATGTCGCGCCCGTAGGGGCTGTTGAAGCGGACGTTTTCAAGCGCGGCGGCGAGCGCGGCCTTTTCATCGCGCGTGCAAATGTTGGCGAGGCTCGTCAGGTCCTGCGCGGCCTCGGATGCCTCGCGCTGCGTAAAATGCACGAGGTAAACCGGCGCGCGTTTCAGCGCGAGCAGATCGGCGACACGCTCGGTGAGCGGCGTTTCGGAATACTCGAATTGCAACGGCACCGGGCGGCTGTCGCTGCGAACCGTGACCGCCGGCGCGCCCGTGAGTTTCACCAGCGCTCGCTCAATCGCCTCGGTGTTGCCGAGCGTCGCCGACATGAGCAGGAAACGCGCGCGCGGCATCAGGAGCAGCGGCGTTTGCCAGGCGACGCCGCGCTCGTTGTCCGAGTAATAATGAAACTCGTCCATGATCACGGCGGCGACCGACTCCGCGCGTTCGCCGCCGGCGAGCGCGATGTTGGCGAGGACTTCCGCGGTGCAGCAGAGCACGGGCGCGGACGGGTTCACGCTCGCGTCGCCCGTCATCATGCCGACGTTTTCGGGGCCGAAGTCGCGGCAGAGCGCGAGGAATTTCTCGTTCACGAGCGCCTTGATCGGGCAGGTGTAAACCGAGCGGCGCGGCGCGACGGGTGTGTGCGCGCAGAGCTCCTTGAAATGCAGCGCGGCGGCGACGAGCGACTTGCCGGAGCCGGTGGGCGTGGCGAGGATGACGTTGTTGCCGGCGAACAATTCCAGAATCGCCTCCTCCTGCTCCGGGTAAAGCGTCATGCCGCGCGCGGACATGGCGTCGAGAAACCGCTCCATGACGGCGTCGTTGGAGCTGTGCGGCGGAAGAGGTGTGAGCGGTGCGTTTGACAAAACGGAAAAAACAAAGACGCAGCTAGCCGCCGCGCGCAACGCCGCGTTTCACACAACTGATATCGCGCGAATGTTTCGCGCCGCCCTATTGCGAATTAAGCGTCACGGAGGCGTCGCATTTTTTTGCGACGCCCCTGCGCGACAATGTTGCCTCACTTGCCCTTGCCGAGCAGGTAGGCCGGGTTGAGTTTGTGCAGCGACTTGGGAACGAACATGCCGTCCTTGCGGATCAACTTGCCGTCGAACCAAATCTCGCCGCCGCCGTATTCGGGGCGCTGCATGCACACCATGTCCCAGTGAACTTGGGACTTGTTGCCATTGCCGCAGTCCTCGTAGGCGTTGCCCGGCGTGAAGTGGAACGAACCCGCGATTTTCTCATCGAATAGAATGTCGCTCATCGGGTTCAAGATGTGCGGATTGAAGCCGAGCGCAAACTCGCCGATGTAACGCGCGCCCGCGTCGCTATTGAGAATTTCGTTCAGGCGCTTGGTGTTGGTCGATGTGGCCTCGACGATTTTGCCCTTGCTGAAAACAAGACGCACCTTGTCGAACGAACAGCCGAGGTAAACCGTGGGCACGTTGTATTGGATGACGCCCTCGACGCTGTCCTTGACCGGGCACGAATACACCTCGCCGTCGGGAATGTTGCGCAGGCCGCCGCATGGCACCGCGCCAATGCCCTTGATCGAAAACTTCAAGTCGGTGCCGGGGCCCTTGATGTGCACGCGGTCGGTGTTTGTCATGAGTTTCACGAGCGCGTTCATGCCCGGAATCATGCGCGCATAGTCGAGCGTGCAGACGCGGAAATAAAAATCCTCGAACGCCTCGGTGCTCATGCCCGCCTGTTGCGCCATCGCGGAGGTGGGCCAGCGGAGCACGACCCATTTGGTGTTGTTCACGCGATGCTGGAGCACGGGACGCATGAGCCGGGCGACCAGTTGCGCGCGCTCGGGCCGCACGTCGGACGCCTCGAAAATATTGTCGGAACCGCGCAGCGCGATGTAGGCGTCCATTTTTTTCATGCGCGCGAGCTCGACCTCGGCGTGCGCGGCATACTGGGATTCCTCGGCGCCGAGCGTGAGCTCGCGCGTGATGCGGGCGCGGTTGATATTAACGTAGGGATGCGCGCCCCTGGCCTTCGCCGCGCGGATGAGTTCGATCACCATTCCGTCGGGAATATCGAAGGCGTCGATGAGCACCCGCTCGCCCTTCTTGAGCGAGCAGGAGAAATTAATAAGACCTTGGGCGAGTTTTGTGAAACGAGGATCGGTAAGCATTGTGAGGAAATTATATCAGCGACGGAACGCACCCGCGCAAGAGGGAAACTCGCATCCACGCTCCGGATAGTTTTTGCGCGTGGCGTCCCAACAAAACCGCGCTTTCGCTTGCGGATGACGCTCTTCCAAAGATGCTGTTGGCCGTTTGACATCGGTTCCAAAAGCATGATTTCCACCGCCGATGGGTTCGGCCGCTGGTGATGCGGAAATGTTCAAAATTAAATACCCTTTTTTCGGCATATTTTGGTTTCACTTCAGGACAAAGTGTGCTTCCTTACTGGCGTAACAACACACGATGAAAAAACAAAACGTTCCCTCATCGGCCAGCGACAATAACAAGCTTATTGTTCGCGGAGTGCATCTCGACCTAACCGACGCCCTCAGGGCTTTCATTGAAAGCAAATGTGAAAGGCTCCTGCGTCACCAAGCCCGGATAATCCGAATACGCGTCGACTTGGAATACGACAAATTACGAAAAGGGAAACCCAGGTTTCTTGCGAAGGGGCTCATCGAAATCAGCGGTCCGGACATGGTTGTCACCATGGAAAGCGATGATGCCTACAAGGCCATTGATTTGATGTCGCAGAAGTTGGACCGCCTTCTGCGCGTGCGCGCCAGTGCCATGAAGAAAAAGAAACTTCACCCGCACTCCGTGGACCTCGAGGCGGAACTGCCCAAGGTGTCCGCGACAGCCTGATCTAGCGTAAACCAATCAACAATAACCGAAAAAGCCGGATTCATCGCGAATCCGGCTTTTTTCATGCGCGGAGCCCCGTCATGCGGTTTTTATTTGTGCGATTTCCTTCTTGGTTTTGCACCGGCGGGCGGCCAAGTTAGACGCCCTACAAATCATGAAAATCTGCTGCATTGGAGCTGGATATGTTGGAGGCCCCACAATGGCCATGATCGCGCTCAAGGCGCCTGATATTCGCGTGACCGTCGTGGATATGAACGCCGCGCGCATCGATGCGTGGAATTCCGACGCGCTGCCCGTCTATGAGCCGGGACTCGATGACATCGTGAAACAATGCCGGGGGCGCAACCTGTTCTTCTCCACCGATGTCGCCGGAAACATCCGCGAGGCCGACATTATTTTTGTCTCGGTAAACACTCCCACAAAAACCTATGGCGTGGGTGCCGGACGCGCGGCGGATTTGCGTTACGTGGAGTCCGTGGCCCGGACGATCGCCGAGGTCGCCGAAGGATCCAAGATCATCGTCGAAAAATCCACCATTCCGGTCAAAACCGCCGAAACAATCAAAACGATCCTCGCGGCCAACACGAACGGGCTGAAGTTCTCCGTGCTTTCCAATCCCGAGTTTCTCGCCGAGGGCACGGCCGTAAACGACCTGATAACGCCCGACCGCGTGCTCATCGGCGGCGAGCGCACGCCGGAGGGCGAGCGCGCCGTGCAAACGCTTGCCGGCATCTATGCCCGCTGGGTGCCGCGCGAACGCATCATCACCACAAATCTCTGGTCGTCCGAACTTTCAAAACTCGTCGCCAATGCCTTCCTCGCGCAGCGCATCTCGTCAATCAACTCGATTTCGGCGCTTTGTGAGGCGACCGGCGCGGACGTGGACGAAGTTGCGCATGCCATCGGTTGCGATTCGCGCATCGGGCCAAAGTTCTTGAAAGCCTCGGTTGGTTTCGGCGGCTCGTGTTTTCAGAAGGACATCCTGAACCTTGTTTATCTTTGCGAAAAATTCGGCCTGCCCGAAGTCGCCGAATACTGGGAGCACGTGATCAGCATGAACGACTACCAGAAATCGCGTTTCGCGCAGCGCATCGTGCACAGCCTTTTCAACACCGCGGCCGGCAAACGCATCGCAGTTCTTGGTTTCGCATTCAAGAAGGACACCAACGACACGCGCGAATCCCCCGCGATTTATGTTTGCCGCGATCTGCTCGCCGAACAGGGCAACGTGGTCGTTTACGACCCGAAGGTGCCCGCGAGCGCCATTTCGGAAACCGTGCTTGGCAAGGATGCTCCGCCCAACCCGAACCTAAGCGTGGCGGAAAACGCATACGAGGCTTGCCGGGGCGCGCACGCAATCGCCGTCCTGACCGAATGGGACGAATTCAAAACGCTGGATTTTCAAAAAATCTACGACTCCATGTCCAAGCCCGCGCTGATCTTTGACGGGCGCAATGTCCTCGACCTCGCAAAGCTCAAGGCCATCGGTTTTCAAGCGCACGGCATCGGTCGGTCGTTTGAATGAGATTCGACCAAACAAAAAAGGCCGCGCAATGCGGCCTTTTTTGTATTCTTGGTATTACGAGAACGATCAGCGCATGTGCGCTTCGATAAACCAAAGCGATTTGTCGAGGGCGTTTGAAACGCCGGTCAGCAAATCCGATGTGTCCGCGTCGCCGGCGTCGGCGGTGGAATCGACTTTCTTGCGCACGGCTTTCGCGCAATCGGCATATTGCTTGGCAAGCGCCTTTGCGTAGGCGAGCGGATCGGAATCCGCCGCCTTGTCGGACACTTTGAGTTCGGAAAGGCTGCTGTTCTTTGCGGTCATGCGCACGGTGCCTTCCGCGACGCCGCCCAGTTGCACGATGCGCTCGGCGATGCCGTCGATCGGTTCCTCCACAGCCGCGGCCACGTCATCGAACAATTTGTGAAGCGTGTAAAAATACGGACCGCGGACATTCCAATGGGCCTGCTTGGTTTGCGAGTAAAGATCGCTCACATCGGCGAGGGTCTGGTTGAGCGCGTTGATTGAGAATGCGCGGGTTTTGGCGGGGAGGTCATTCATGGTTGTTTGTTTTTTCATAGGAAAATAAGTGTATTTATAGACAAACCATATTTGGGCTAAACGCAACTTCCCCAGCACAAAAAAGCGAATCCCCGGAAGAATTCGCTTTTGTTTTACATTTTAAGATGGTGCGATCGCGCTTACCCGCCGCCGAGCGTCGAGATGAAGTAACCGGCGGCGACCGCCGTGCCGATCACGCCGGCAACGTTCGGCCCCATGGCGTGCATGAGCAGGTGGTTTTGCGGATCGTATTTCTGTCCCTCAACCTGCGAGACGCGCGCGGCCATCGGCACCGCCGACACGCCCGCCGAGCCAATCAGCGGATTGATCGGGGTTTTCCTTGAGACCAAATTCATGAGCTTGGCGACGATCACACCGCCTGCCGTGGAGAAGCAGAATGCCACGACGCCCAGCAAAATGATGCCGATTGTCTGGCCGCTCAGGAAACTCTCGCCGCTCATCGTAAGCCCCACGCTCGTGCCGAGGAAGATGGTGACCACGTTGATGATTTCGTTTTGCGCGGACTTTACGAGGCGCTCCGTGACACCGCACTCGCGAAGGAAATTGCCGAGCATCAACATGCCGATCAACGGCGAAGCCGCCGGCACAAGCAGGATGCACACAATCATGACCACCACCGCAAATATGAGTTTTTCCAGCTTGGAAACCTTGCGGAGCGATTTCATGCGGATGCGGCGCTCCTTCTGCGTCGTGAGCAGGCGCATGATCGGCGGCTGGATAAGCGGCACGAGCGACATGTAGGTGTAGGCCGCGACCGCGATCGCGCCGAGCAAATGCGGCGCGAGTTTGTTGGACACAAAGATCGAGGTCGGGCCGTCCGCACCACCGATGATGGCGATTGACGCGGCCTCCTTGGATGTAAACAACCCCGACAGTGTCGCCGACATGAAGGTAAGGAAAAGGCCCAGCTGCGCCGCCGCGCCCAAAAGCAATGTTCGCGGCATGGCGATCAACGGTCCGAAGTCGGTCATTGCGCCCACACCCAAAAAAATGATCGGAGGGAAGAGTTCGAGTTTGATGCCCTGCGAGATGAAGTCATAGAGACCGCCCTCGACTCGCTCCACTTTCACGGTGCCGCTCGCCGGTGCAGTCTGTGTGACAGTTCCGTCGGGCGCCACTTCAACAGTTGGCGCCGTGTAGTGTTCCAGTTTGCCATCAATCTTGAACGTCGCCGTTTCGTAGACACCGTCAGGACGCATTTCCGCTGTGAGCACGCCCTCGGTCGGCAGGTTGGCAAGCAATGCGCCAAATGCGATCGGCACGAGCAGCAGTGGTTCAAATTGCTTTGCCACGCCAAGGTAAAACAAAACGACAATCACCCCCCACATGACCACCATTTTCCAAGTGATGTCATGAAATCCGGTTGAGCTGAGATAATCCAAAAATCCTTGCAACAAATTCATGATGTTTAAAGCAGTTGATGTTACGTTGTTAAAACCAGTCGTATGCGTGCGCGATCAACGCACCTTGTGTGACCTGAAAATATCCCGTCTGCCCTCGGCGGCCCACTCGGTGCCGTGTGCCGGAACATTAATTGCGAGCACACGGTGCCGCCTTCCGGCAAGCGCTGTGTGAACGGATGCGGAAATCACAGCGATCACTTCGGGTGCAATCCCTTCTGTTTGACCGGATGTGGAAGTCGTGCCAATCGCGGCTGCGGCGGCTGCTGAAGCGCGCGCCTCGGCTTTCTTTTTCTCAACAAGGGCGCCATGCCGTTTGAAAATGGCCCCGGTAATTTCAAACAATATCCAAAGCCCTCCAAGAACCGTAAACACTATCATCAATCCGTTAAATTGATAAACGAGTGTTTCAACTAACGACGGCTTTTCAGGCAATACTCCCAACAACAAGGGTGACAGTATCATAGCGTGTTTATTTTTTGGGTTGCGTATCTGGCTGACGAAAAAAGCAAACTCAGAAAGTCGGGCGGCGGACGGGGGATGAAAGTATGTTATATCGTCAAGGGTTTGGGAACTTGCGCAAGCAAAAGCGACACCCTGATGGCAAATATATTCGTTTGGCGTTTACAATTTTTCACAGGAGAAAATCCTGATATTTCAACACCCTTGCAACAGGGGGCTGTATTTACTCCCGCATTACGTAAAATATAATAATACTACACGTCAGCGGGACGACCATTATCGGACGGCCCAAAACCGAGAATTACCGTCGCCGCGCGCTTTGCCCAGTCCCCGGGTTTTTGATACGAAGCCGCGCCGTCGCCCGAGCTTTGCCGGAGCATGTCGGTGTCGATCACACCCGGATTCAACGAAACCGCTGCCATGCCCGCCGGAAGCTCTTCCGCCAACGCGCGCGTGAGACCCTCGACTGCCCATTTCGACGCGCAATAGGGAGCGACTTCAGGCGACACCGACCTGCCCCACCCCGAGCTGAAGTTCACAATCACGCCGCGCCCGGTCTTTATCATGTCCGGTGCAAATGCGCGGATGACGTTTGCCATGCCCTTCACGTTCACGTCGATCACCCTGGCAAAATCCTCGGGAGGCACTTTCCAAAGCGGCGCGGGCTTGTTCATGAGGCCGGCGTTGTTAATGAGAAAATCAGGCGCGCCATGGATGCCGGTCACACGCTCGGCCCAAAGATCGACCTTTGCCGGCGCGGAAACATCCACCGCCGAAAAGTCATGCGGCGAGGAATACGTGAAACGCAGATCAAGAATTCCGTCCGCCCCGCGCCCGCAACCGATGACCGTATGCCCGAGCCGGATGAATTCCTCCGCCAGCGCCCGACCAAGGCCGCGTGTAACTCCTGTGACAACGATCTTTTTTGCAGTATTCATAATATGTAATCCGTGCCGTTTATTTGTGCTGAGAGGGTTTTCCGAAACATGCCGTCCCGGCTCTTTTGATCACAACTGCATCGCATCGGAAAACCCAGTTTCGGAAACATGCTTAACCAATTGGGGAAAAAACTCGGCGAAGTCATTCGAAAACGCCTCGCGGACACGCTCAAACACGGGCATCGCCACCGACAGGTCAACAGGCCGCCGCAAGTGCGAGCCCATGCGTTGCAATGCGAGTCGAATTTTTTCGATGTCGCGATATGAAACCAGCCAGTCATGCTCGCACATGAGGCGAAGACGCGAACGGGCGGCGTCGGGAAGTTCGTGCTCGAGCGCCCTTATCCCATCATAAATCTGCGCGGCAAAATCCGGCAGCGACACGGCGGGCGAGTATTTTTTCCAAAAACAATCCTGCGCGAGCAGATGATCGTAAAACATGTCTGTGAGCACGCCGCCCATGTGACGCAATTCCGGCACGCCCGCGAACCGGGAGATGCTCCGATGCACGACCGCGTGCGAATCCGTGAAATCGTCAATCGCGTGATGGCACGCCGCCCCGCGCCTGTATTCGATATCCATGCTCGAAATCGCAGCCGGCCCGATGATGTCCGGTAGCACGTTGCCAATGCGAAAACGCGGCGACGGTTCCGAAAGCAAAAAATGCGCGAGCCAGTTCATGCGCAAAGCGGGGTTCCGTTAATGCAAAAGCAAAATGCGCAACGCGGGCCGCAACATGGCTGGTTTTGATTTCCCATGAATATGCGAAAGCGTCCGGATTTCATTCATGTGAACGTAACTATCAAAACCAAGATGTCGCAAATCCCAAAATCCCAAAATCGCATTTGGAAGGCGCGCCCGGCACGGCACTATTGTGAATCAATGTTTCGGGGAATCAATCGAGCGGTCGCTGGAATTGAGAGAAACATCACCGGCCCCAAGACGCGCGGTGAGACGATCGAGCTGCTCGCGCGCCAGCGCAAAATCGGGAGCGATTCGCAGCGCGGCATTTTCCGCGGCGACAGCCTCCTCGATGCGCCCAAGCGCCGCAAGCGCGCCGGCGTAATTGTGATGCGCGGATGCCTCCCGTGAATTAAGGCGCAACGACGCCTCGAAGTGCGCGATGGATTCCTCCGCGCGACCGGTGTTGAACAACGCCACAGCGAGGTTGTGATGACAGAGGGCGGTCGGTCGACTCGCAATCGCCCGCTCAAAATGCGAAACCGCCTCCGCCGGCCTTCCGGAAAGCATGAGGGCGGTGCCTAGTCCGAAATGCGAGGCGCCCGCATCGGGGGATATCGGGAGCGAGGCCTCAAAATAAGGAACCGCCTCCCCGGGCCGTCCAAGCGCGAGCAAATAGCGCGCCACATTGTCAACCGCGGCCCAGAGCTTCGGATCGAGCTCGGCGGCGAGTTTGTAGCAGCGCAGCGCCTCGTTCGTGTCGGTTCCGAGCGTCGAAAAGACATTGCCGCGATTGTTCCACGCCGAGGCGAATTTCGGATCAATGTCCACGGCCTTGTCGAGCATGGCAAGCGCCTCGTCATAACGCCCGAGGCTGCAAAGCACATTGCCATAGTTGCTGAGCGCCGTCTCGTAGTCGGGACGGATTTTAAGGGCCGCGATAAAATCCGCCGCCGCCTCATCCAAACGGCCCAGGCAAAAAAGTGAATAACCGCGATTGGCAAGCGTGACCTCGAAGCCGTGCTCCCGAAACCCCAGCGCCTTGTCATAATAGGCAAGCGCCTCCTGATACCGGTCGAGCTTGGACAAAGCGTAGCCGTAATTGTTGTAGGCTTGGGCAAAATTGGGATCGAGCTCGATGGCCCTGCGGCAATGAATCAGCGCCTGCTCCGCCATGTTTTCCTCCGCATAGAGGTTGCCAAGATTGTTGTGCGCCCGGGCGTTGCCGGGAACCCTTGCCACGACATCCCGCCATAAACCCAACTGGTCGCCATAGACCGTGTTGCGCTGGAATGTCGCGACCGCAAGCACCGCCGCCGCCGCAACCAAAAGCCATTGCGAACGCCGACCCGCAAGCAACCACATCGCGACAACAATCACACTCACCACCGCGGCCAGGGGCAAATACATGCGATGCTCGGCCATGGTTTGCGTGGCCACCGGAATCACGCTCGACGAGGGCGCAAGCACTGCAAAAAACAAAAACCCCAGAAACCCAAACATCGGCTTCCGGATGAGCGCCCACACCGTCGCCCCGACCAACGCAACCAACAGCAACGCCTGCGGCCAGACACTGGAAACGCGCGTGATCACACCGGAGCCATAATCAAAAACCTGTCCGCGCGGCCAGACAACGAGGCGCAGATAATGGGGAATCGCCTTGATTTGCGTGAGCGCGTAAGTCCACACCGTTGTTTCCGTGCCGAAGCCCGCGGTGCCGCCACGCCCGCCCGCGCGCCAGACCAACCAGCCGAGCAGCAACAATGTGGACGCCAGCAACACGTGGTAAATTTTCCGGCGCTTCCAAGCCTCGCGGAACGAACCGGCAACAAACGTCCGATCATAAAGAAAAACCATCAGCGGCGCTGAAACCATCACCTCCTTGGAGGCCATGCCGAGCAGGCACGCGGCGACGGAGAGCGCGAGCCAAAATGTCCGCGCCCCGGCGGAATCCACGCCGCGCACAAAACAATACAGCGTGAGGATGTAGAACAGCGCCATCAACGACTCCGCGCGCTGCACGATGTAAGTGACCGATTCGGTTTGCAACGGATGCAGCAGCCAAAGCGCCGCAATGACAAACGCGACAAGCGTGGATGCGTCCCCGCCAAAATACGCGCGCAACACGGGCCGCAACAACGTGCGACGCGCCAGGCCGAATAGCGACAGCCCCGCGGCAACATGGATGAGGAGATTGCCGAGATGATAGCTCCAAACCTCCTTCCCGCTGATCTTATAATTGATGGCAAAACTAAAGTTCAACAGAGGCCGCCCCGAAACGGTTTCGCCAAAAGCACTGGGCGGCGAAAATGCCGTGCTCAATTGCCGGATGCTTTCATTGCGTGGAATCGACCAGATGTCATCAAAGAGGAACTCTCCCGAAAACGAGTTGTGATACGCCGCCGCCGTGGCCAACACGAGCGCAAGCACAGCCGCCCAAATCCGCCAGCGGTGAGCCGGCGCGCGGGCTTGGGAGGTGACGGTGGTGTCATGGATATTCGTCACAGGGCGATTCGGATGAAAAGCACTCCAGCATTTTTCACGCAAAACGAAATAATACTTTTTCAACAATGTGACATAACAAACAGAAGGCATTCCGTGGTCACCCAAGCTGGTTGAAACACGCATTGAGCTTTTCGAAAATTTTTCGATTTACAAGGAACCTCGCGCACCTAGCGTCACGTTCTTGCGCGCATGCGCAAACCATCCGGGCCAGGATGGCGGAATTGGCAGACGCAGCGGACTCAAAATCCGCCGCCCCCTAAAGGCTTGCGGGTTCGACCCCCGCTCCTGGCACCATGACTAGCGCACTACCCCGCCGATTGTGCGATACCATTTGCGAATGGGGTTTATTCTTTAGGCGCGGTCAATGGCAGGCCGATTGGCAGACTGTCGCTAACGCGCGAAACACCGTTACCGGGCGCGCTCAACATCCGCCAACCGCCGCGGCTGTCCCTCGTAATTCTCCGCGCGGAGGCTGGAGTCGTGCCGTCGATTACCGCTTGAACTCGATCACCGTCATTTCGGTTGCGTCGAGATCTCGGGTATCGGCCACGGGGACGTGAAGGAGCGATGCGTTTATCGGCTTGTTTTCCAATCGGGTAAACCTGGCGATTATGTCCTCGGTGGACACTTTGCGGAGGGGGCGCAGTTGCACGTCCTTTGTCCATGCGAACACAGAGTCCTCAATAAGGGGCGCGGTGTTTTGCTCCGCGGAAAAACTGGTGACCACCGGAAGGCGAAAACGCTTGGGTTGCGGCTGCACGGGGATCGCCGCGGGCGCGGGTGTTTTCCGGACGGGCGCTGCAATCACAGCGGCGACCGCCACCGATGGTTGTGCGTCGGAAGCAAGCGCGGGGCTTGTGGCTACGACGGGCGCAAGCGCGGGCTGGGTATGCGAGGGCGTCGCGCGGTGAATGACAAAGACCGCCACGCACGCGGCCATAGCCGTGGCAAGTCCGCCGATGGCGAACGGGTTGCGCCACCACGAGGAGGGCGTGCGAACTGGTGTGTGTGTGATTTTGCGATTTGCGCTGGCAAGCGCGCGAGCGAGGCGGGGCGTCGCGGGGGCGTGGGCGCGCTCGGACTCGAAGAGTTGCGAGCAGGCTTTTTGCATGCGGCAATACTGCAGATAAGTGCGCTGGCGCGCGGGATTGGCGTGAAGCTCGGTCTCAAGTTCGCGGGCTTCATCGGGGGTAAGTTGGTGATCAACGCAGAGGTTGACCAATTCGATGAATCGTTTGTCTTTCATTTGAATTCAGCTCCCATCTTGGCCCTGAGGCTTTCGCGCGCACGGGCGATGCGGCTTTTGACGGTGCCCACGGAAATGCCGAGCGCGCCGGCGATTTCTTCGTAGGACAGGTTTTTGATGTTTCGGAGTATTAGGATTTCGCGGTGTTTTTTGTTGAGCCGTTCCATCGCGGCCGCGATCTGGTCAACAAATTCCTGGTTGATTGTGACATTGTCGGGAGTGTCCATCTCGTCTGTCACAAACACATCGGCAAGCGGCGTTTCATTGTCATCGCCGACGGGCTGGTCGAACGAGATGGTTTTGTCGCGCTTGCGGCGCCACCAATACCAATACCGGTTGCGGGCGAGGTTGGTGGCGATTTGGTAAAGCCATGTCGAGAAGGCGGACTCGCCGCGGAAGTTTTCTAGGCCGCGATGGGCACGGATGAAGGCGTCTTGCGTAACCTCCTCGGCATCTTGCGGATTGCGGAGAAGTTGGTGCACCATTGCGTAAATGCGGTCCCAGTAACGGGACACCATTTCATCAAAAGCGGAGTGATCGCCATTTTTAAAGCGGCTCACCAGCAATTGATCGAGGGCAACATCCTGAGCTTTCGTCGACATACGTTCAACGGAAGTTTGATGCGCGTATTTTTCGATTGTTCCCACTTTCTTCAGTTGAAATTGTGTTGGTGCGCGCGAGGGGCGCGATTTTTTTGCCAGACGAGTTTTTTATTGGATGTATTTTGCGTTTTGCGTGGATAATCCAGTGTTTTTCGACGCATGCCAGAAAAATGCCATCAGTGTATTTCAATTAGTGTGGAAAAAACTCTTGCAAAGGTGTCGTGAGAAAACCTTATTCCATCCCCTTTCAACGCTTGGGGGTTGATAGCTCAACGGTAGAGCAGCGTCCTTTTAAGTCGTTGGTTCAGGGTTCGAATCCCTGTCAACCCACCAGCGTGAAAATCAAAGAGCTGAAGAACTGAACGGCTGAAGCGCCGAAGGTTGCGCAGCCAAAACTTTCGGAATCCCAAAAAAATCCAACATGGCTATCGATTTCGGCTGGTGGAAAAAAACGCCCGAGGACGGCAAATTTCAAATCAACGTGAGCGTTCACGGCGGCAACATCGAGTGGACGCGCAAACAGGGGCATTTCAAGCAATGGGAAACCTACGCTCCGCCCACCGACGAGGATTGGGACCGCCTGCTCTACGAAGCCGAAAAACGCGTGCCCCGCCGGTTGATTTCGCCAAAACAATTCGCGGCGATCAAGGCGTTGCGACCGCAGTGAAAATCGCGCTCGCCTCCACACGCCGCAAAAGACGCAAAAACGATTGCCGTGCACGTGGATGTTTTTTGCGCAGCTTGTGACTTCTCACAGTTATTGATTTTGGCTTGCGCTTGGCTGCATGGCGGGTTTCCTCCCTGTTTCTCAATTTCAGCGCCGAGCTAGCTCAGTTGGTAGAGCAATGCTTTCGTAAAGCATGGGTCGTCGGTTCAAGTCCGATGCTCGGCTCCATTCTAAAGGCCTCGCAATCCATAGGGTTGCGAGGTTTTTTTGCGCATTAATTTTCGCGCCAGTTTATGACGCATAATATCGTGAAATGTCGTTTTTGGCTAACTTTCGATTCCGCCAACAATCAACCAAACTCCATCCTTTTCACCGTTCACTCTTCACTCTTCACTCTTCACTCTTTCCCTCACCGTGCCTCTCTCAACCGATCTCTTCGACTACCAGCTTCCGCCGCGCCTCATCGCGCAAACGCCCGCCGGGCGGCGCGATGCCTCGCGCCTGCTCGTCGTTGACCGCACAGCGCGCACGCTCACACACGCCACCTTCGCCGATCTGCCGCGTTTTCTCCGGCCGACCGACACGCTCTTTCGCAACAACGCCGCGGTTCTGCCCGCCCGCCTGCGCGCGCAACGTCCCACCGGCGGAGCGGTCGAGTGTTTCCTGCTGCGCCCCGAGCCCGCGCGCGGAGAAAACATCTGGTGGTGCCTGCTGCGTCCCGGCAAGAAGCTTCCCGTCGGCGCCACGTTCGCGCACGGAACCGAGTTCACCGGGCATATCCTCGAAAAAAACTCGGAGGGTGGCGCGCTCATCCGCTTCGAAACCGCTGGCAACGAGTCAATCATCGCCGTCGCCAACCGCCTCGGCGAAATTCCCCTGCCCCCCTACATCAATCGCGACGCCGCGCATAATTCGCCCGACACCCGCGCAGCCGATCGCGAGCGATACCAAACTGTTTACGCCGCGCGCGACCGTCAGGTCGCCGTCGCCGCGCCCACCGCCGGCCTGCACTTCACGCCCGAACTCCTCGCGCGTCTCGGCGCCGACGGCGTTGCCATGCGGGACATCACACTTCATGTCGGCCTTGGCACATTTAAACCCATAGAAACCGCAACCATCGAGGAACACCCGATCCACCGCGAACTCTACGAAATACCCGCCTCCACGCAAAGCGCCCTCCTCTCCCCTCGCGGCCGTCGCGTGGCGGTCGGCACAACAAGCGTTCGCACCATTGAGGATTTTTTCCGCAAACACTCCGCCGGGACAACCGCCCCGACTTCCGCGTTCGCCGATGAGGCCGCGCTCTACATTTATCCGCCATCGACCTTCGCCGGGGTGGACGCGCTCATCACCAACTTTCACCAACCCCGCTCGACCCTCCTGTGCCTCGTCGCCGCATTCCTCTCGCCCGGCACAAGCGACGGGATCGCATGGATCCGCGAGATCTACGCCGAGGCCATCGCCAAGGAATACCGCTTCTTCAGCTACGGCGACGCCATGTTGATTGTGTGAATAGCCAGGGTGTGATTAAAGTGTGATTGGCGCAGTTGGCAGGCTGTCGCCAACCGCCGTGGCAGCCCCTCATAATTCTCGGCGCGCACGACCGGCCACACCCTCCACTTGGCCGGGGATTTTTTATGTCTTGGTAAACCCGACGTGATTGTTTATGCACATCGCCCGTTATGTCTCTCGATTTTGATCCCTCCCAAGTGAAACTAGCCAGGTTCCGGCCCAAGATTCTGGACTGCCTGCGCGACTATTCGCGGGAAAAGTTCATCAAGGATTTGATGGCGGGGTTGACGGTCGGTGTGGTCGCGCTGTCGCTGTGCATCGGCCTCGGCGTGGCATCGGGCGTGGAGCCGCAAGCGGGTTTGTATGCGGGCATAATCGGCGGTTTTTTGGTGTCGCTTTTAGGCGGGTCGAAGGTGCAGGTCGGCGGGCCGGCGGGGGCGTTTGTCGGACTTCTGGCAATCATCGCGGCAAACTACGGTTTCGCAAACTTGCTGCTGTGCACAATGATGGCGGGGGTGATGCTGTTTGCGATGGGATTGTTTCGCTTGGGGACGTTGATCCGGTTTGTGCCCCAGCCAGTGATCGCGGGTTTTACCTGCGGCATTGCGATCACGATTTTGCTGACGCAGGTGAAGCCGTTTTTCGGACTGCAACTGGACAAGGAACCGGGCGAATTTCTACCGCGCATCGCGGCCCTGATACAGGCGGCGCCGTCGGTCAATTGGTTCACCACGGGACTGGGTGTGATGTCATTACTGGTGCTTTTTCGGTGGCCGGCACGCTGGGCGCGTTATGTGCCCGGCTCGATTGTCGTGGTGGTTGGCGGCACGCTGCTCGTCTGGCTGGCACAGCTCGAATGGGTGCAACAATTTTTCACGTTCAAGGTGGCGACCATCGGCTCGGAGTTTGGCGGGATTCCCCGGGGATTGCCGAGTTTCGCGTGGCCCCGTTTTGACTGGCAGCAATTGGGAAACCTCGTGGTGCCGGCGGCGACGATTGCGATGCTGGGCGCCATCGAGTCGCTGATGTCAGCGGTGGTGGCGGACGGCTTGACGGACGACCGGCACGATTCGAACCAGGAACTGATGGGACAGGGAGTGGCGAATTTCGTGACGCCGTTGTTCGGCGGAATCCCTGTGACGGGCGTGATTGCGCGCACGGCGACAAACATCCGCAGCGGCGCGCAAACGCCGGTGGCGGGGCTGGTGCACGCGGTGTTTTTGCTGGCGGTGTTGTTGATCGCCGCGCCGCTGGCGAAACATATCCCGCTGGTGACGTTCGCGGCGGTGCTGGCCGCGGTGGGATGGAAGATGGGCGAATGGGAAGAGTTCACCCGTCTCAAAAAACGCCTGCGCGGCGACGCGGCGGTTTTTCTGGTCACATTTTTCCTGACGGTGTGCGTCGATTTGACGGCTGCGGTCGGATTCGGAATGCTTTTGGCATGCGTCTTGTTTGTGAAACGCGTGGCCGACACGGCGCAAGTGCAGTCGATGATGGGCAACGAAAGCGACGCGGGGCAGCCAGGCCACGAAAAGCACGAGGAGCTGTCCGAAAAATTGCCGAACGGCGTGGTGATTTACCGCGTGTTTGGCGCGTTGCTTTTCGGCGCGGCCGACAAGCTCGACATGGTTTTGCGCCGTGGAATCGAAGACACGCAGGTTGTCATTTTTCACATGGCGGCAGTGACGGCAATGGACTCGACCGCGCTGGACCGGCTGGAAAATTTGCACGCCAAGTTGAGCAAGCACAAGAAGCACATGATTCTTTGCGGGCCGCACACGCAGGCTTATTTTATGATGGAGAAGGCGGGGTTTTTGGACGCTGTGGGGCATGACAATGTCGCAGCTGATTTGCCGTCGGCGGTCGAGCGAGCCAAGGCGCTGCTTGCCCGCGATGCGGCAGCTTCCGGGGGAAAACCCAAGCAGGGCGGCGCGAGCGACACGCCTACCGAGTGAAGTTGAAACGCGCGACAACGGGGCGATGATCACTGGCGTCCCGCACGCCCGGGCCGTCGTGGATTCGGGCGGCGTTGTCTTTCACGAATCGTTTCAGCGATGGTGAAACGAGTATGTGGTCGATGCGCGAGTAGGTGTCCTGCCTCCCGTAAAAATGCGTCCAGACTTCGCCGCGCGAATCGGTTGCGCGCAACAGGTGCATGACCTCGGCGCGTTTTTCCCTGGTCAGGGTTCGGAGGGCGGGGCTGGACCTGGAGTCATTAAAATCGCCGAGAATCATAAAGAGGGCGTCGGGCGCGTCGGTTTTTGGAAAAACGGAAAACACGCGGTCGCGCACGACGCGCGCCTCCGCGGCGCGGCGTTGAGTCGACTCGGGATCGTCCTTGCGGTCGGTGAGCCGGCTTTTCAGGTGCACAATGAAGAGCGCCAGTTCGCCGGCTGCGGTGTTCACGCGCACCTCGAGCAGGCCGCGCTTCACGGTTTCGGTGGTGTCGAAATACGTGAATTCGAGATCGGTATGCTTGCTCACGCGTGTAAACGGCTTGCGGGAAAGCACGGCCACGTGCCGGGCTTCGTCGGCCGCGTCGAGCACGATCGCATGGGGATAATCAACACCCTCGGTTTTCAGGTCGCGCCGCAATTCATCAAGGAAGGGCTGCGCTCCCATTTCCTGAAGCGCGATAACATCGGCGTCGAGCGCCTTGATGACTGCGCGCAGTGCTTGTTTTTCGTTTTCCGGCTTGGGATAACCGCGCGTGTAAACGCCATCAACGAATCGCCCCGCCAGCGTGTAGTTAGCCGTGTTGTAGGTGGCGACCGTGAGGGTTTCAGCGGAAAGGCCGAAGGGATGAAGGACCGAAAGGCTGAAAAGAAAAATCCATGCAATGCGGCATTTCATGGGAGAATGGAGTTTTTGTTTTTAATTTTTGTTCAACGCGGTTTCACGTTCGACAACTGTCGGGTGCGAATAATAAAAACGGCTGTAAAGCGGGTGCGGCGTGAGGTTCGAGAGGTTCTTTTGCGCGAGTTTTCGAAGCGCGCCGATGAGCGGCGAGGGGCCGTTCATTGCGTCACGCGCGAAGGCGTCGGCCTCGTATTCGTGTTTGCGCGAGAAATAGTTTCCGACGGGCGTGATCCAGAAAAGCACCAGTCCGCTCAGCAGCGAGAAAAGCAGGAAGGCCGCCGCCAGGTCGCCCGTGGCAAAACCGAACGCCGGGTTGAACCATGCGCTGTTCGCCAGCCACGCAATGAGCGCGAAACCGCCGAGCATCATGAGCGAGCTTGTGAACAGTGTTTTCGGAATATGTCCGCGTTTGTAATGGCCGACCTCATGGGCGAGCACGGCCTCAAGCTCCTCGGGCGCGAGTTGTTCGATGAGTGTGTCGAAAAGCACAATGCGGCGGAAACGCCCAAAGCCGGTGAAAAAGGCGTTGGAATGACCGGAGCGCTTGCTGCCGTCCATGACCTGAATCGTGGACGCCTTGAATCCAGTGCGATCTGAAAGCGCCATGAGACGGTCGCGCAGCCCGCCCTCGGGCAGCGGGGTCAGCTTGTTAAAAAGAGGCAGGATGATCTTGGGGTAGAGAACGAGCATCAGTATTTGAAAACCGAATACGAGCGCGAAGCCCCACACCCACCACCACGCGCCTATCCAGTGGACAAGCGAAAGCAGCGCCCATAGCAGCGGCGCGCCGATGATGAGCGTGATCACCAGCCCCTTGATTTTGTCACTCACCCAAAGGCCGGGCGTGCTTTTGTTAAAACCGAAACGCGCCTCCAGACGAAATTGCCCCCACCAGTCGAACGGCAGCGAAATCACGCTCAACGCAATGCCTACCCCGAGCAGAAAAATAACCTGCGCCCAAGTGCCCGCGAGAAAAGTGCCGGCCAGCGCCGAGGTGACGCATCCGTAGGCCCAAGGCAACACGCCGCTCGCAAACAACGCCACCAGCACAAGCGAATCCCACACCCGCTCGATGTTGCCAAACCCGGCCTTGGCGAGCGTGTAGGCGGTCGATTTTTGATAGGTTTCCGCGTCCATGATTGCGCTCGCCGCCGCGGGCGCGACCGTCATGTGCTTCCGCACTTCCGCGCTATTCAGGCGGCTGAGCCAGGTTTCCGCACCCAACTTGAGCGCGACAAGAATGATAATGATTAGCAGGGCTGTTGTGCTGGTTATCATGAAACGCGAGTGCAACGATTTTTGCCGCCAGCGCGAGGGGAAAGCTCCGCGAAACCGCAACCCTGTTTGCAATACACGGAAAAAATTGCGGACACTTGTCCAAAAGCATTGACGCCGGCCCTTTCGATGACGACGCTTCCGGCCTTTCCTCATCCAGCAATTTGCCCTTAAGCCATTTTTGCCGAGTTCCCGTAGCCCCGTTTATTTTCACCAGAAAAACAAAACAGCCATGCCGAAACATTCGCTGATTATTCTCTGCCTCGCGGCCACCGCCCTTGCCGCCACAATCGGAGCCGCCCCGGAAAAGTTCTCGGGATCAACGCCCCTTCAATGGTCGGTGCGCTACGCAAACTCCGAGGCCTCGCGCCTCTCCGCCACCAATGAATACGGCATGCCCAAAGGCAAGTGGAACTACGCCAATTTTCTCGAACTGCGCTCGATGCTCTATCTCGACGACCGCCTCGCCGAACCCAAGCCGCGCTACCGTGCCTTTGTCCAAGCCACCACCGATTCGTTTCTCTCCGATGACGGCAGGAGCGTGGCCAGGTTCAAACCCGGGGAATACAGCATCGACGACATCGCGCCCGGCGTGACTGTGCAGTATCTTTATCGCACCGACAAAAACGAGCGCTACCGCAACACCATCGAACTCATGCGCCGCCAGCTCGACCCCGGCAAACATCCGCGCGTGAGCGAGGGCGCATTCTGGCACAAGAAACGCTACCCTCACCAAATCTGGCTCGACGGTCTCTACATGGGTTCGCCCCTCTACGCCGAATACACCGCAACCCTCGAAGCTCCCGAAAAACGCCAGGCCGCCTACGACGACATCGCCCTGCAATTCCGCATCAGCGCCAAGCACACCCACGACAAAAAAACCGGACTCTATTACCACGCGTGGGACGAATCCCGCGAACAAGGCTGGGCCAACAAGGAAACAGGCCAGTCGCCCAATTTCTGGAGCCGCGCCATCGGCTGGTATTCCATGGCGATTGTCGATGTGCTCGATTTTCTTCCCGATGAAACCGCCGCCGACAAGACCCGGCGCGCCGAGCTTATCACCATCCTGAAAAGCGTTCTCGACGGCGTTATCAAATATCAGGACCCCGAGTCCGGCTGCTGGTGGCAGGTCACCGACCAGGCACATCGCCGCGGCAACTACCTCGAAGCCACCGCCACGGCCATGTTTGCCTACACGATGGCCAAGGCCATGAATCACGGCTACATCGACCGCGCTACCTACGAGGCTCCCGCGCTCAAGGCCTACGGCGGGCTCATCGAAACGCTCGTCAAGGTCAACGCCGACGGCTCCATTGATCTCACGCAATGCTGCGCGGTCGCCGGCCTCGGCTACGGACGCGACGGTTCATACGAATACTATCTCAGCGAACCCATCATCAACAACGACCCCAAGGGCTCCGGTCCGTTTATTCTCGCCGGCATCGAATTCGACCGGCTCCTCGACATCAACGAAACGCCAAAAACACTTCCCTCCAGCCCCGTTTTTAAAATCGGCACCATCCGCGCAACTCCGCAGAAACGCCTCTCGCGCGAGGAACTCAACGCCGTCGCGGCCGCCGCGAACGATCCCTGGGCTCGCGTGCCCGGCATCCTCTCACGTATCAACGCACCGGGTTTCCCCGACCGCGTGTATTCAATCGTTGAATACGGCGCGCCCGTTGACGGCAAGGGCGACTCGACCGAGGCGATCCGCCGCGCCATCTCCGCCTGCAACACCGCCGGGGGCGGCACCGTGCTCGTCCCGCCCGGCACTTTTGTCACCGGCCCGATTTACCTGAAGAGCAACGTCAACCTCCACCTCGAGGGCGGTTCGCGCCTCCTTTTCAAAACCGATCCCGACGCCTACATGCCCGTTGTCTTCACGCGCTGGGAAGGCGTCGAGCTGATGAATTTCTCGCCGCTCATCTACGCCTATGAGGAAGAAAACATCGCGATCACCGGCGACGGCGTTCTCGACGGTCAGGCGGGCAATGAAAACTGGTGGCCGATGAGCGACATCGCCAAGGGCAGGCGCCCCGGCGTCGCCAGCCGCAAAAAACTCATGCGCGAGGCTAATGAGCCCATTGAAAAAATGGATCCCAACAAACGCGTTTACGGCAAAGGCGAAACACTCCGCCCGCCGTTCATCCAAACCTACAAATGCGAAAACATCCTCATCGAAGGCATCACGCTCAACCGCATGCCATTCTGGGGAATTCATCCCGTGCTCTGCACCAACACCATCATTCGCGGAGTCAAAATCGTCTCGCACGGTCCCAACAACGACGGCATCGACCCCGAGTCCTGCACCGACATGCTCATCGAAAACGTGCATTTCGACACCGGCGATGATTGCATCGCAATCAAGTCGGGTCGCAACAACGACGGCCGCCGCCTCAACGCGCCCTCGCAAAACATCATCATCCGCAACTGCGTGATGAAGGACGGCCACGGCGGTGTTGCCATCGGCAGCGAAATCAGCGGCGGCTGCCGCAATGTCTACATTGAGGACTGCCGCATGGACAGCCCCAACCTCGAACGAGCCCTTCGCATCAAAACCAACGCCGTGCGCGGCGGCGTGATCGACAACATCAACATGCGCAACACCCGTGTCGGTCGTGTCTCCGACTCCGTCGTAAGCATCAACTTCTGGTATGAGGAGGCGGACAAGGGCGGGCACATGCCAACCGTGCGCAACATCACCGTTCAAAACATCACCAGCCAGTCCAGCCCGCGAGCCCTCACCTTCAAGGGATTTCCCGACAACCCAATCCGCTACGTGACCCTGCGCGACTGCACCTTCAATGGAGTCGAAGGTGCTGACATCATCCAGCACATTGAGGGGCTTGTTCAGGAAAACGTGACCATCAACCGCATCACCGCCGCGAACAAACCTTCGGCCTCCAAAAAGAAAAAGTAATAATGAGGCAAAGCGCAGAAACACCATTCTTATCACTCAACTCAAACCATCCCAATCGCATGTAGTCCAAAATGACCATAACCCGCACTTGCCCTCCCTACTGTAAATAGTCCCACTTTCCACAACCCGCAACTAACAACCCAACACAATATGAGCCAGCCCTCCCAACCCGCGCAAAAGATGACAAATTACCGATGGGCAATTTGCATCCTTTTGTTCTTCGCCACCACAATCAACTATCTCGACCGGCAAGTTCTTTCGCTGACTTGGGATGAGTTTATCAAACCTGAATTCCACTGGAACGACGATCACTACGGCAACATCACCGCCGTGTTCTCCTTCGTGTATGCCTTCTCGATGCTTTTTGCGGGGCGCTTCATCGACTGGATGGGATCCAGGAAGGGATATCTGTGGGCGATTGGATTCTGGTCGGTCGGTGCCTGCATGCACGCCGTGTGCGGCGTCATAACAAAAAACTACGTGGGCATGGGCAGCAAGCTCGAGCTCATCCAAGCAACGGGCGACGTCGTCGTGGTGATCGCCACCGTCAGCATGTGGGCGTTTATCGTGGCCCGCTGCGTGCTCGCCATCGGCGAGGCGGGCAACTTCCCCGCGGCCATCAAAGTGACCGCCGAGTATTTTCCGAAAAGGGACCGCGCATTCGCGACGTCCATCTTCAACGCGGGCGCTTCCGTTGGCGCGCTCTTCGCGCCCCTGAGCATTCCCCTGCTCGCCAAGGCGTGGGGATGGGAACTGTCCTTCGTCATCATCGGCGCGCTTGGCTTCATCTGGATGGGCTTCTGGGTGTTCATGTATGACTCCCCCTCGAAAAACAAGCACGTGAACAAGGCCGAGCTTGAATACATCGAGCAGGACGGCCAGCCCGCACCGCAAGCGGACGAAAAAGTGCCGTTCACAAAACTCTTCAAATATCGCCAGACTTGGGCATTCGCTGTCGGCAAATTCATGACCGACGGCGTGTGGTGGTTCTTCCTGTTCTGGACGCCCTCGTATCTGAACGCACAGTTCAATATCAAAATGTCGGAAGGCCTGGGCATTGCGCTCATTTTCACGCTCTACGCCATCACCACAGTCCTGTCCATCTTCGGCGGAAAACTGCCGACGCTCATCATCAATAAAACAGGGCAGGACCCCTACTCCGCCCGCATGAAGGCGATGTTGATATTCGCGTTCTTCCCGCTGGTGGTGTTGTTTGCCCAACCGACTGGCACGATTTCCCCGTGGTTCCCGATTCTCCTGATCTCCATCGGCTGCTCGGCTCACCAATCATGGTCGGCGAACATCTTCTCAACGGTGGGCGACATGTTCCCCAAGAAAGCAATCGCATCCATCACCGGCATCGGCGGCATGGCCGGCGGCATCGGCTCGATGCTCATGCAGAAAGGCGCCGGAAAAATGTTCGTGCACGCCGACGAGACGCAGATGGCGTTTCTTGGATTCGTGGGCAAGCCCGCCGGTTATTTTGTGATCTTCTGCATCTGCGCCGTGGCCTACTTGGTTGGCTGGTCGATCATGAAAACACTCGTTCCGAAATACTCCCCGATCACGGATTTGTAATCCGCCGTATCAAAACCAAAAGAAAAGCACTCTTCCCTCTCCGAAGGCCGCGCATGAATGCGCGGCCTTCGTTTTTGACGCATAACGAAATCTTCATTCAGCAAAAACAACCTGTCGCAACTTCGGACTGCACAGAAACCCCGGTCTCCGCTATGGCATTATTGAAATACTGTGACCGTTCTTCAGTGGGGCGGTTGTAATTCGGAAATACTCAACGCGCTTGGCCAGCGCCAGCATGCCCCGCCCAATGCGACTGCAGTTTCTTTTAAATGGGCCAAGTGCCCATGCGATTCATTGTTGCGGCAGGCGAACTTCGAAGGCGGTGCCCCGACCTGGTTCGCTGCGGGCTTCAATCGTGCCCCGATGGTTTTCGATAATACGCCGGACGATTGCCAGGCCGAGACCGATGTGCGGGGCCTGATCGGCGTTGTGCGTGCGGGCTTTGTCGGCCCGGTAAAAGCGATCAAATATGTGCGGCAGGTCTTCGGCGGCGATGCCGGGACCATCGTCCTCAACGATGAGGCAGGTTTGCTTGTTTTCGTTGATGCCTGTTTTCAGTCGAATGTGTCCGCCCGCGCCGGTTTTGCCCGCGACATGATGGTGCTGAATGGCATTGGAAATGAGATTGGTGGCAATAATTCCGAGAGTGGCGGGATCGGCGTTCAAGGGAGCGGGCGAGAGAGCGGTTGTATCGATTTCGATGTGACGCTCGGCGGCGAGAGGCGCGAGCTGGCGGGCTGTGTCGCGCATGATGTCGGCAAGGTCGCAGGAAACCCGTGTCTGTGTGTTGAAGTTTCGCCCCGGCGCTTCCTGACGGGCGAGGAGGAGCAGCGCTTCAACGAGGTGTCGCATGCGCGCGGCAGTGTCAGCGCAAGTCTGGAGGGTTTCGCGATATTCGGCTGACGTGCGATCGCGTTTCAAGATGCGCTGCGTTTCAGCAATGAGAATCGAGATGGGTGTGCGCAGTTCGTGCGAGGCGTCGGAGGTGAAGCGTTTTTGCTGCTCGATGGATGCGTGGAGGCGCGCGAAGGTGTCGTTGAGAACGGTGGCGAGCTGGCCGAGCTCGCTTTCGGCGTCGCGGGTGTCGATGCGTTCGTCGAGGTTGCCCTCGGCGATGCGGGTGGCCGTGTGGCTGATGGCGCGAATCGGGCGAATGGCGCGCCCTGCGATCCACCAACCGCCTGCCAGACCGAGAAGCCAGATACCAAGGCCGGCGGCGGCGAGTTTCCACGCGAGACGGTTCATTTCGGCGAGTTCGGGCGTGATGTCGCGCCCGGTGAGAATGGCGGCTCCTTCGGGCACGCCACGAATGGCCTCGCGCCGTGTCCTGAGTGTGCGAAGCGGCTCGGGGCGGAGCGTTTTTCATCGTTTCCCTGCGCGCTTGTCCTGCGGGACGGGGGCGGAGGAAACACAAAGTCATCGGGCACATTCTGCGACTGGAGAAGGATGGATCCGTCGTGGTTGCGAATAACGAAGTAGCCGTAACCGGGGGCGGTGTTTGCGAAATATTCATCGAGTTCGGGGGAAAGCGTGACTGGACGATTTCTATCACGCATCCGAAGCATGAGGTCGGCCGGTGTGGGACGGGGCCGGGTGTCCGTGTCGCTGGTTGTCGCGTCGTTGGATTCAAAGTTGTCCTGCCCAAACGCGGAAATCATGAGACCGCGAAAAAGACGGTGCTCGGTGGCGCGAAGGTCCCTGTCGATGCGACGCTGAGTGGCATCCCATGCGAGACGCCACGCGGTGAAACAGAAAGCGACAATCATCACGAGGAGGATGAGTCCGTGCCACGCCTGGATGCGCCAGCGAATGGAGTGAAGAAAGGAAGCCATGGGAAAGAAGAAACAGTATCTAGGAATTAGAAAGCGGGTTACTGTGCGGTTGAAAAGTGACGTCTAAAACCGGAAAAAAGTTTGAAGTGCTTTGTGATCTGGATGCGCACGCGGGAATTGAATTTCTGATTTATAAAATTCCAACCTCTACTTTTCCACGCTGTATCCATGGCCGCGACGGGTTTGGATGATGTCGGAATCGAGTTTTTTTCGAAGATTGGAAACATGAACATCAAGAAGATTTGAGAAGGTGTCGTCGTCCTCGTCGAAGAGGTGCTCGTAAAGAGTGGTGCGCGAGACAACCTCGCCCCGGTGCAAAGCCAGGTATTCAAGAAGTGAATACTCGCGCGCGGTGAGAGGAATTTCCACGCCGCCCGCGTTGGTGACGCGGCGCGCGGCGGTGTCGAGCGTGATGCCGCCGGAAAGGACAACGAGGGATGAAGTTTGCCCGGCACTGCGGCGTATCAAGGCGCGGATGCGCGCGAGGAGTTCGTCGATGTCGAAGGGTTTTGTGAGATAATCGTCGGCGCCGTGATCGAGTCCGCGAATGCGATCGGGCACGGTGTCGCGCGCGGTGAGCATCAGGATCGGCGTTTTTGAAATCGCTTCCGCCCCCGGTTTGGCGCCCGCGCCCTGGGGTGTGGCGTTGTCGCGAAGCGCGGCAAGGACGCCCCAGCCATCAAGCTTGGGAAGCATGACATCGAGGAGAATAACGTCGTAGGTATTTTCCCGCGCCTTGTAGAGTCCGTCCTCGCCATCGCTCGCGGTATCCACGGCATAGTTTTCCTCGCGCAACGTGGCGGCAAGACTGCGCTGAAGCGCGGGATCATCTTCGATTACAAGGAGGCGCATGGTGGAGGAAGAGTGAAAGGTGAATGGTGAAGAGTGAAAAAAGAATACGCCGGCAGACGGTGAAGGCAGGATATGTGTTTTTTGAATCCGGATAATAGCACGGCAAACCTTTAGCGTGGATGAAGAAAGGGCTATGCCCTCCCTATTTCCTTCATCCGGGAACGCTATTTGAAGCGGCTGAAGTCGGGTTTGCGTTTTTCGGTGAAGGCGGAGAGCGCCTCTTTTGCCTCGGGGGAGGAGAGGCGGCGCAGGAAGACTTCGGTTTCGCGTGCGATGGCGTCGGTGAGGGCGGGTTTGGTTGTTTTTTTCAACAGGGCCTTGGCGTCGCGCACGGCGGAGGCGGGTTGCGCGGCGAGTTTTGCGCAGCGGGCAAGGGCGAACTCCATCACGCCGCCTTCGGTGACCATGTCGTTGATGAGGCCGAGCGTCAGCGCTTTTTCCGCGGTCAGGGGTTCGCCGAGCAGGATTAACTCGGACGCTTTCGCGCTTCCGATGCGTTGCGCCAGCAGGTGGCTCGAACCGGCCTCAGGGCTCAGTCCCAGGCTCGTGAAGGGCAGGATGAAGCGGGCGTTCGGCGCGGCGTAAACCAGGTCGCAGTGCAACAGGAGCGTGGTGCCGATACCGACCGCGAATCCTTCGACAGCGGCTACGAGCGGTTTTTCAAGGCCGGCGAGGCATTCGAAAAATTTGAAGACGGGCGCGTCGTTTTTGGCGGGCGGGTTTTGAAGGAAATCGCCGAGGTCGTTGCCGGCGGTGAAATTGCCACCGGCGCCGCCGAGCAGCATCACGCGGACGTCGGGGTTTTGTTCGCCGTCGAGCAGGGCGCGCGTGATCGCCGAATACATTTCGGAGGTGAGCGCGTTTTTCTTTTCGGGCCTCGTTATTAGAATTTGCAGGATGCCTTGGTCCAGGCTGGCGGCGATGTTGTTGTCCATGCCGCACAGTTTGAGGAAAGACTGAAGGACGGAAAGCCTGAAGGCTGAAGCATACAGAGCATCGTGATTTGCCGCGGTTCTGAATTCAGCCTTCAGGCTTTCAGGTTTTCAGCTCTTCTATTCGTGGCGGAGGGCGTCGATGGGGTCGAGTTTGGCGGCGCGGCGGGCGGGGGTGAATCCGAAGAGGATTCCCACGGCGGCGCTGAAGACGACGGCGATGATGTTGATTTGGGCGTTGAAGGTCACGGGGACGTTGATGAGCATGCCGAGTCCGTAGCAGAGCGCGATGGCGAGGGCGATGCCGAGGAGTCCGCCGATGCACGAGATGGTTGTCGCCTCGACGAGAAATTGGAGCAGGACTTCGCGGGCGCGCGCGCCGATGGCGAGGCGGATGCCGATTTCGCGGGTGCGCTCGGTCACGGAGACGAGCATGATGTTCATGATGCCGATGCCGCCGACGAGGAGCGAGACGCCGGCGACGGCGGCGAGGAGCATGGTCATCATGCGCGTGGAGGAGCTGAGGGTTTCGGCGATTTGGCGGGTGTCGAATACGTTAAAATTGTTGTCCTGGTTGGGCTGGAGGTTGCGGCGCTGGCGCATGAGAGCGGTGATTTCGGTGATCATGCGGTCGCTGCTGGCACCGTCTTGCGCGGAGATGCTGATCATGGTGATGTCGTGCGCGCCGGTGTGGCCGGTGAGGCGGCGCTGGAGCGTGGTGAGGGGGACGATGATGGTGTCGTCCTGGTCGCCCATTCCCATCTGTCCTTTGGCGGCGAGCAGGCCGATGACCGTGCAGGAGGCGTTGCCGACGCGGATTTTTTGCCCGATGGGGCTGTCCGTGCCGAAGAGTTCCTTGCGGACGGTGTTGCCGATGACGCAGACGGCGGCGCCTTCGCGGTAGTCGGATTTGTCGAAGAGGCGGCCCTCGGCGAGCGTCCATTTGTTGATGCTGAAATAGGATTCGGTGGTGCCGGTGACACTGGTGGCGCGCGCGTTTTGGAGGTAGGCGGTGCTCATGGAGGAGCTGCGCACGGGGGCGATGGAGGCGATGCCGGGGACTTGCTCGGAGATGGCGGTGACGTCGCCCTCGGTGAAGTTGGGGATGTTGGGCTGGCGCGGGCCGAAGCCGGCACCGGGGCGGAGCATGAGGAGGTTGCTGCCGAGGCTGGAGATTTGGTTTTCAACCGCCTTGGTGGTGCCTTCGCCGAGCGTGACCATGGTGATGACGGCGGCGACTCCGATGATGATGCCGAGCATGGTGAGGAAGGCACGCGTGACGTTGCGGCGGATTTCGCGGAGCGCGATGTGCAGGGCGTTTAGTGTGGTGGAGAACATGGTGTGGGAATTTTCGATTTTGGATTCTCGATTTTGGATTGGGAGCTTCCGCTCCGTTTTCGCTTTCGATGTCGCGCGGTAGCGCGCAATCGAAAATCGAGAATCCAAAATCGAAAATTATCTGAAATGTGGTGAGTGGCTTCCAGGGCGTGTGAAATGTGATTTTACAGGCGGTTTGTGTCCGACTCGATCAGGCCGTCCTTGATGCGGACGATGCGTTTGGCATAGGCGGCGACGTCGTCCTCGTGGGTGACCATGATGATCGTGATGCCGCGTTCGGCATTGAGGCGCGTGAGGAGTTTCATGATGTCAACGGTCGTGGTGGTATCGAGGTTGCCGGTGGGTTCGTCGGCGAAGAGCGTGCTGGGTTCGGTGACGATGGCGCGGGCGATGGCGACGCGTTGTTGCTGGCCGCCGGAGAGTTCGGCGGGGGTGTTGCGAAGTTTTTCACCGAGGCCGACGGAGTCGATGGCGGCGAGCGCTTTTTCGTGACGTTCGCGGCGGGAGAGTCCGCGGTAGAGGAGCGGGAGTTCAACGTTTTCGACGGTGCTGGTGCGGGCGAGGAGGTTGAAGCCTTGGAAGATGAAGCCGAGTGCGTGACGGCGCAGGAGTGAGCGTTGGTCGGCGGTGAGGGTTTCGACGGCGATGTCCTCGTAGCGGTAGCTGCCGCTGGTGGGCGTGTCGAGGCAGCCGAGTGTGTTCATGAGCGTGGATTTGCCGGAGCCGCTGTGTCCCATGATGGCGACGAACTCTCCGCGCTGGATGTCGAGGTCGATGCCGCGCAGGGCCTGAAATGCGGCCGCGCCCGTGCCGTAGGTTTTCGTGAGCTGGCGGAGTCTGATTAGTGGAGAAGGCATTGTGTGTCGGATGCTACGAGTTGCTTGATGCGATAAATGCAGGGGCGGTGGTGGAAGAGGCCAGGCGACCAGAGGCCAGAAGGCCAGAGACCAGAGGGCCAGAGAGTCGGAGTGGAGATGTGTTCTTTGCGGTATGTATTCTGGCCTTCTGGCCTCTGGTCTTCCGGCCTCTTGTTTTCTATCTGGCGTTTGTGATTATTTGCATGCCGTCGGCGAGGACTTCGCCGGAGACTTCGGTGTGGCGGCTGTCGGAGATGCCGACTTTCACCGTGACGGGTTGCGGGTGACCGTCCTTGAGGATGTGGATGCGGGCGGTGCCGTTGGCGGCTTTTTCGGATGCGTCGCCGTTGGCGGCGGGACGGGCGCTTTGGCGGCGCGGAGGTCCGGGCATGATGCTTTGGACAAAGGATTTTGATTGTTTGCCGGAGCCTTGTGGCGCGAGGGTCGACGGGTCGAAACGGAAGGCGGCGACGGGAACGAGGAAAACGTTTTTGGCCTCGGCAACGCTGATGTCGGCGGTGGCGGTCATGCCGGGGCGCAGGCTGAGGTCGTTGTTGTTGACCTCGAGCTCGGTTTCGTAGGTGACGACGTTGTTGGTGACGGCGGAACCGTAGGCGACTTTGGTGACGCTGGCGGTGTAGGTGCGGTTGGGCCAGGCGTCCACGGTGAAGGAGGCTTTCTGGCCGGCGGCGACGCGGCCGATGTCGGCCTCGGCGATGGTGACCTTGAGTTTCATGTGCTCGAGGTTTTCGGCGATGACGAAGAGCTCGGGCGCGGTGAAACTGGCGGCGACGGTCTGGCCGGGCTCGATGGAGCGGGTGAGGATGATGCCGTCGATGGGCGACTTGATGATGGCCTTGGAGAGGTCGGTTTCGTTGATGTCGAGCTGGGCCTGGGATTGCGCGATGGAGGCCTTGGCGGCGAGGACATTGGCGGCGGCTCGGTCGGCGGCGGCGATGGCGGTGTCCATGTCGGCGCGCGAAGGAATGCGTCCGTTGCTCACGCGCTGGAGTTCCTGCTGGCGGGCGAGCGTGGCCTGGGCCTCCTTGAGCGTGGCTTCGTTTTGGGCGAGCGTGGCCTTGGCGGAGGCGAGGCTTGCGCGACTGGACTCGGTTTGCTGGGAGAGCTTGGTGGTGTCGAGTTTGAGGAGGGGCTGGCCCTTGGTGACGCGGTCGTTGGTGTCCACGTAAACTTCGAGCACGGTGCCGGAGAGCTCGGAGCCGACGGTGACTTCGTTGGTGGGCTCAAGGTTGCCGGTGGCGGTGATGTCGAGCGCGAGGTCGCCGCGGCGGAGAGTCTCAGTGATGAAGGGCGGCTCCTCGGCGGCGGCGCGTTTTTGCACGGAGCCGCGATACCAGATGATAGCGGCGACGACTGCGGCGAGCACGGCGATGACGACGATGATCCAGGTGCGGCGCGAGCCCTTGCCTTCCTTTTGGATGATGGCGGAGAGGTTGCCGGCGGCGGACGGGTTTTCGTTGGCGTTGGATTTCATGATAAATGTGGAATGAGATTTGGCGTGATCAGACTGATAAAATGGGAGGCGGTCGGTTTTAGTTTACGTTGCCCCAGCCGCCGCCGAGGGCCTTGTAGAGTTGAATTTGGGCGTTGGTGTAATCGGCGGTGGCGGAGACTTGCTGTTCTTGAATGGAGAGCTCGGTGCGCTGCGCGTCGAGGAGCGTGGTGATGTCAACTTGTCCGGCCTCGTATTGGATCGCGGCGAGCTCGGCGGCCTCGCGGGCGGCGGCGTTGGCGCGGTCGAGAATGGTGATGCGCTCGGTGGTGCGCTGGATCGAGACGAGCGCGTTTTCAACGTCGGTGAGCGCGGTGAGCACGGCGCTCTCGTAGGCGATGAGCGACTGCTTTGTGAGCTCGTTTTGGATGGCGATGTTTTGCTTGATGCGCCCGCCGGCAAAGATGGGCGCGGTGAGGCTTCCGAGCGCGCTGGCTACGGTCGTGGAGGGATCAAAGAGGTCGCCGGCCCTGAGGGATTCGAGGCTGAGCGAGCCGGTGAGTTTGAGCGAGGGAAGGCGGTCGCGCTCGGCGGCTTTCAGACGGGCGACTGTGGCGGCGAAGGCGTATTCGGCGGCGCGGATGTCGGGGCGCTGGCGGAGCGTGTCGGCGGGAATGGCGACGGCGGGTGTATCCGATTTTGGGATACGCGAGGCGTGGGCGTCGGCTTTTGGCATGGCCGAGTCGGCCATGCGACCCGACCCCACGGGCGAGTCGCCCGTGCCACCCAACCCGGCGAGCAGTTGATCAAGCGCGCCGGGGGCGAGGCCGGAGAGGAGCGTGAGCTGGTTGCGGGCCTGCGCGATGTTTTGCCGGAGCGAGGGAATGGAGGCGCGGGCTTGCTCGAGCGTGCTTACGGCTTGCTGGAGCTCGAGCGCGGAGGCGTCGCCGGATTGGGCGCGCCATTGCGTGATTTGCGTGGTCTCGGCGCGTGTGCGCAGGCTTTCCTCGACCACGGCGAGCTGGGCTTCGGCGGAGCGGAGCGAGACGTAGGCGGTGGCGACCTCGGCGGCGAGGGAGACTTGCGCGGCGTGAAAGTTTTGCTCGGTTTGCGCGAGGTCGGCATCGGCGGCCTTGAGCGACTGGCGGGTTTTGCCAAAGAGATCGATTTCCCAAGAGGCGTCGAGCGAGGCGGAATAACTTTCGCCGCTGGTCGTGGTGTGCGGGCTTGTGGTGTGGTCCTTGGTGCGCGAGGTGCGCGCGTCGGCGCCGGCGGAGAGCGAGGGAAGGAGATCGGATTTCGTGACGCCGCGGGTGGCGCGCGACTGCTCGATCTTGGAAAGCGCGGTGCGAATGTCAGGGCTGGTTTGGAGCGCGCCGTTGATGAGCCGAGTGAGGATGGGGTCGTCGTAGCGCGTCCACCAGGCGGATAAATTGTCCGCGGCACTTGTCTGCGCGGGCCGGGTCGAGCTTGTCTCCGAGGTGTTTTGCCAGGTTTCCGGAACGGCGACAGTGGAGTCACTGAGAGAGCGAGGGCCGGAAGGCGTGGCGCAGGAGGCGAGCAGGAGCAGCGAGGCAGCGGCGGTGCCGCGGGTTAAAAGGAAAAGAGTCGTGTGTTTTTGTTGGGCGCACATGGCGTAAATCGCGTTGAGTGTGCGCAGAGATTACACGAACGAACCTTTAGGAATTATTAAGGCGCCGGATTTTTTTGAAAGATGGCGCTTAATCCTCAGTTTTTGAAAATAAAAAGCCTGTGTTCCCCTATGGTCGCCAACGCATCAAAACGGCGCGGGCTGTCTGCGCCGCAACAATGGCGGCAACAAAACGCTCACGCGAACCAACTCAGGCAAACGCGCGACTATTCGGTAATCGGACCGTGACTGCCGCTCCAGTTGAGTTTTTTGCGCACCACGGAAAAGTGCGCGTAATCGGCGTGCTGCACAAGCGGCAGTCGCATGGGCGCGAGCGTGATTTCGAAGGGCTTGCTCTCGCAGAGGATCGGGTTCTGGCGTCCGTCGGCGGCGACGAGAAGCCTGGCCTGCGGGTCGCGGTTGCGTATGCGCAAGCGCACGTCGTCGCGAAAAATGATCGAGCGATTGGATAACGTGTGCGGGCAGATGGGCGTCATGGCGATGACGGCGGCATCGGGATGAATGAGCGGGCCGCCAGCGGAGAGATTGTAGGCGGTCGAGCCGGTGGGAGTGGACACGATCAGGCCGTCGCTAAAATAATCGGTGACGAGCTGGTCGTCCGCATAGACTTCGAGGCGCACGAGCTGCGAGTTGCGCTCGTCCTTGATCACGATGTCGTTCAGCGCCGTGAGCGTGAGCGGGGTATCGTCGCAGTCGATGCGGCACTGGATGAGCGAGCGGTGGGATATTTGAAATTTACCCGCAAGGATTTCCTGAAATTGCCGCGGGGCCTCGTCGGCGGAAAGTGTGGTGAGAAAACCAAGGTATCCGCGATTGACGCCGATGATGGGGATTTGCCCGCGGGCGGCGTCGGCGGCAATGCCGAGCAGCGTGCCATCGCCACCAATCACGCAACACGCGTCGCAGTCGGCCAAAAAATTCTGTGGAACGGGAAACTGATCCGTCGAGCGCACGGTGACGCCGAGCTTGTCGGCGGTGGCAAGCAGGCTTTGCGCGAGGTCGGCGGCGCCTGTTTTCCGGGCGTTGACGACGAGTGCGAGTGAACGGATTGCTGCTGGCATGATGGGCGGAATCAAACCGTTTGCGCACGTCGTTGCAAACGCCAAACATGCGTTTCCCTTCGCGATATTTTGTTTTCTTTGCGGGACAAACGCGGCGCGATTCGTCAACCTGCCCGTTTTCAAACCATGCCCGCAGCAAGCAACAACACTCCCGGCAACACCGCAAACGACGCATCGCCGCGCTCCGTCGCGCAGGATTTCGCAACGGTGTTCGCGCTGCTCAAACCGCAGATGACGCGCCTCGACGCCTTCCTACGCGAACAAATGACCGGCTTTGAGCCCGAGATTCGTCCGATGGCGGAATACTGCATCGACACCTCGGGCAAACGCATCCGCCCCGCGCTTGTTTTTCTGGGCGGCTGGACGGGCGACGCCGAAGACGCACCGCAAGAGCTGATTCGCGCCGCCGCCGTTGTCGAGCTCGTGCACCTGGCCACGCTCGTCCACGACGACATCATGGACGGCGCCGAGCTGCGCCGCAACCGCCGCACCGCCGCGCGCGAATACGGCGCGGAGGCCGCCGTGCTCCTTGGCGACGCCCTTCTCGCGCACGCCGTGCACATCGCCGCCCAGTTTCCCACCACCGAGGTCTGCGCCGAAGTCTCCAACGCCACGCGCAGGGTCTGCGCCGGCGAAATCATCCAGACCATGCGGCGCGGCACGCTCGAAATCACACTCGAGGACTACCAGCGCATCATCGACCTGAAAACCGCCGAGCTCTTCCGGGTGTCCTGCTACCTCGGCGGACGCCTCGCCGGCCATCCCCTGCCCTACTGCCTGGCCGCCGCCGAATTCGGACGCCGCCTCGGCGTGGCGTATCAAATCTACGACGACCTGGCCGATTTCTTCGGCGACGAAAAACGAATTGGCAAAACGCTTGGCACCGACCTTGCCAGCGGAAAAATCACCCTGCCGCTTATCGAGCTTTTCAAACGCCTGTCCTCCGATGCCGACCGCGCCGCGCTCACCGACGAAATCCTAAAGCGCGCCGCCCCCCGCCCCGACCTCCGTATCCAGCAAATGAATACGCTCGGAGTGTTCGAGGCGGTTTCGGACGCAATCCACGCAGAGCTCCGCGCTGCCGAGGCCGTCCTCGCCCCGCACGCGACGCTTCCGCCCGCGCCGTTGCTCCTGCGCCTGCGCGGCGTGCTGCACGACCAGGTGATGACGTTGAAAAAGGACTCGTAAGATACACGGACGCCCGTCCAAAGATTCGCATTCGAGAATCAAATACTCAAACGAAGAGCGCGATGTCCGTCACGAGGCGGCCGACAAAAAATCGCGCACCGTTTCAAGCACACCGACCTTGGGGATTTCCTGCTCCGTGCGCGTGCCCATGTCACGGATTTTAACCACGCCCTTGGCCAGTTCGTCACTGCCATAAATGAGCGCGAGCTTTGCGCCGGATTCCGCCGCCGCCTTGAATTGTTTGCCGAAGGCCATTTCCCGCATCGGATAATCAACGCGGAAACCAGCGGCGCGAATTGCGTTAATGTCGGCAAACGCGGCAAGGCGTTCCTGCTCGCCGCCAATGATCGCATACACATCGGGCGCCTGCACGAACGCCGGCATCAGCCCGCGCTGTTCGAGAAGAAGGCCGAATGTCATGTCGCCGATCGCAAAACCGATCGCGGGCATGTCCGCGTAACCGAGCTTGCCGACAAGATTGTCGTAACGCCCGCCGCCCGCAAGCGCGCGCAACTCACCCTTGCGATCAAACGCCTCAAAAACAAAACCGGTGTAATAGGCGAGGCCGCGAACAACACCGAGATCGACCGAGATATATTTCTCCAAGCCCATCGCGGCGAGATTGCCCAGAAGCTTTTTCCAGTCCGCAAGCCGCGCGCCGAGCTTGGCGGCGGTGGCCGAGTGCGGGGCGAGCACGGCCTCAAGTGCGTCGAGCGATTTGATTTTCAAAAACGCGAGCACCTTTTCCTTGAGCGCCGCGTCCAACGGCGCGCCGAATTGATCCGCGTAGCCCTTGAAAGCATCGTCGCCGGCCTTCTCGTATTTATCGACGGCGCCGAGCACCGCGCGCGAGCGCGCCTCGTCAAGTCCGAGCGCCTCAAGATAATAGAACCAAAGATCGCGATCGCTAAGGCGCACGTAGAAATCCTGCTCCGTCAGTCCGAAGCCGCGAAGACATTGCGTGAGAAGCGCGATCAACTCGGTTTCCGCCTCGACACCGGGCTCGCCGAAAATGTCGGCGTTAAACTGAAAGAAGCAACGCCCCCTTCCCTTTTGCATGCGCTCGTAACGATAAAACTCGGCAATGCTGAACCATTTGACCGGACGCTTGAGCGTGGCCGCCTTGTCGCCGACGAGCCGGCAGACGGTGGGCGTCATCTCCGGGCGGAGCGCAACCTCGCGGCCACCCTTGTCGGTGAAGTTGAAAAGCTGCGACTCGATTTCCTCGCCGGATTTCGTTTTGTAAAGATCGAGCGGTTCCAGCACGGGCGCGTCGTATTCAAGAAAGCCGAACGCGTTTGCTGTATGCCTCCAGACGCGGAAAATGTGATTCCGGCGCGCAAGGGCGTCGGGATAAAATTCGCGAAAACCGGGAAGTGTCTGGAATGCTGGCATGTGAATAATCGTGATACGGAAACCCAAGACGCTGAAAAATGCGGACGCCGGGTGCGATGAAAAAATGCGCACAAATCATCCTTGTCAGTCGTGGGAAGACCCCGCTTTATTTGCGCGCGCTTAGCAACGGACGCTTAGCTCAGTTGGTTAGAGCATCTCGTTTACACCGAGAGGGTCGGGGGTTCGAGTCCCTCAGCGTCCACCATGTCTGAATGTAATTCCGTCTGGAATAACGCAACCATCACATGCAAGCCGGGAACAACGAGATCGGCGGAAAGTATTTGCGGGCTGCCTATTCCAACAACACGCATGCCGGCTCTTCGCGCAGCCTCGACTCCCGCTTCGGCATCCTCAAAAACGACACACTCTGCCGGAGCAATGTCGAGCTCCCGGGCGCCAAGCAGAAATACTTCAGGATCGGGCTTGGCCGCCCGAACTTTGTTTCCGTCGATAATCGCATCGAAGAGACTGGCTATGCCAAGTTTTTCAAGAATCAATGGCGCGTTTTTACTTGCCGAGCCCAGAGCCGTTTTTTTGCCGCACTCGCGCAGCAATTCGAGGTATTCGCGCGCACCGGGAAGAATTTCCGAGCGTGTCATGCGCGAGATGTATTCCACATACCATTCGTTTTTTTGCCGCGCTAGGTTCTCTTTTTGCTCGCTCGAAAATGCGCGCTCACAATTGCCAATCTCCAGCAAAATTTCGAGTGAGCGCATTCTGCTCACGCCTTTGAGGCGTTCGTTGTCTTGTTCCGTAAAGTCAAAGCCAAGTTCTGCCGCAAGGCGTTTCCATGCGAGATAGTGATAACGAGCTGTGTCCACGATCACACCGTCGAGATCGAAGATTGCCGCGCGCGCAGTTTTCATTGGATCAATCATGATAATTTTTCTCCCGGCGAAAGCGCGCGGCATTTTCCGGCAACGCAAAATGCAACGGGGGCAGTGTTGGCGCTGTCGGCGGTGATAATGGCCTGCCCGGGCGTTATGCACACGGAGAACCACTGGCATCGCCACTGGAAGCGGAACACCAGTTTGCTCCATTTCTTAGGAAGCGAAGGGTTGAGAATGATGTGCTCACGCCCAATGCGAAGACCGGCGAATCCTTGCACCGCAACCATCCATGCACCGCCATTTGCGGCGGGATGCGTGCCGCCGATATAGTGCGCGCCGAGAAATTGTTTTGATTCACCCGTAAGGTCTATTGTCGCCGTGCGGAGAAAATAATCATACGCCCGCTCCCCGCCGCCCGTGGCAGCGGCAACGAGCGCGTGGGCGCATGCGCTGAGACTGGAGCCATGTTCGCAGCGCGATTCGTAGTATTCCCAATTGGCGCGCTTAACCTCATCCGCATACTCATCGCCGAAGAGGTGCAGCATCAGGACGACGTCGGCCTGCTTGATGACTTGTGTCGTCGTTGCAAGACCGTGGCCGCCGCCCCAGTATTCATGTTGTTTAAGGATGCGCTTTTTCAACTCATCGACGCCGATATCCTCGAGTTTTAGATAGCCGTCAAATTGCGGAATGATGCCCGTGACTTTGTCGGGCGCGGGCATGTGCAATTTATCAATCATGTCGCGCAGGCGAACGAGGTCGTCCTCATAATCGAGGCGCTTGATGAGTTTTGCTTGGAATGACGCGTCGATTTCACCAAGGGCATTTATCGCATCCAAGGCGATGCGCAGCGTCGCTCGCACCATGACGTTGGTGAATGCGTTGTTGTTGACGCGCTCATGGTATTCATCGGGACCGACAACATCGAGGATTTCGTAGCGATCTTTTTCAGGCTTATACCAAGCGTAAGAGATAAAGAAGCGGGCGCATTCGAGGATAACCTCGGCGCCGCCGTCGAGGAGAACACCAGCGTCACCCGTCATGTGATAGTGGCGCCAAATGGCGAGGGCGACATCAGCGCTAACGTGGATTTGTTTGTCGCGAAAATAAGTGCGCATCGGACGCTGCGTGAAGACATCGGTGACATTAAAATGCGTGCAGGCGTCATCGCCGGTGTCCTGGCTTTCCCACGCATAAAACGCGCCGCGACAACCATATTCGGCGGCTTTGCGACGCGCGCCGTCGAGCGTCCGGATGCGATACCGGACAAGCGCGCCGGACAACGCGGGTTGCGTGTGATCGAAGAACGGCAGCATGAAAATTTCGGTGTCCCAAAATATTCCGCCCTTATAGACTTGGCCGGACAGGCCCCTTGCGGGTATCGATGCGCGGTCAGTTTGCGGCGCAACGATGAGGAGATTGTATATACTATGCCGCATCCCCAATTGCGCCACTGCGTCACCGTCAATTTGCACGTCGGAATTGGCCCATCGCCTGTCCCAAATTGCGCGCGACGCGCCAAGCATTGTGTCATAGCCAATGGCGAGCGCCCGGCGACAGGCGGCGACCGCATCCTGTCTCGCGTTTTGTCCGAAACTGAAGGCGGCAAACTTCGTAAAGCTGCAAGTGTGTCCGGCCATTGCTTCGATATCAAAGCGACGGACGATCGAGTTTTCCGCATTGAAACTGAAAACGCCCGGAGAATGCGGATCGCGCTGGACCGCCTGTGCGACAACCACGGGGATGGCGTTTTCGTGCGTGAGCGCGCAAAGGGTGTCGATCTCATCTTCCTCATGCGCCTGAAAATGCGTCAGGTGCGGGCCGTTTAAATCCCAGGTGTCGCCGTCAATGCCGAGTTCCACGGTGAGTTTGCAAGGGCGATCCGGCGTGATGCGGATGCGCGATGCCCCGAGACTGGTGTCATCAAGGCTAAGCCAGCGTTCGGACTGCACGCGAAGCACGATCCCGGCGGACGTTTGGAAAACGGTGTCACGCGCATGAACAGCACCGCGCATGTCAACAGACTGCGTGTGGCGCAGGACTGTGCATGCGGAGTCGAGCACGGACACGGGTGCCCCGTCGCAGGTGATGCGCAGGAAAAACGGATTGGGCGCGTTTACAGGCTCGCGCCAGAGATCGCCGACCTTGTCATAGAGGCCGGAGAGCGTGCAGGCGACGAGTTGTTCACGGCTGAATTCATCAAGTGTGCCGCGAACACCGACCGCACCGTTGCCGATCATAAACTTGCTCCCGTTTTTGGCGACTTCACCCGCATCGAAACCCTCGGTTTCGACAATCCAGGAAGAATACTCGTTCATTCAAAAGTTATATCAAAACCCGCGTGAGGGTCGCATGCTCGTGGAGCATGCGACCCGGCGTGTTTGTTGTGATATTTTTCACCACTTGCGCCGGCCGATCCGAAGACGAAGCATCGATAGCAAGCCAAGCAACCCAAGAAGCAGCCAGCTCGTCGCTCCACCGCCGCCCTCACTGGTCGTGTCGTTTGACAAGGGCGGCTCGTGACCGGTGATGGACAGAGTCATGCTATCCCGGTTTTTCCCAACAGGGTTGGTCGCGATGACGGAGTAAGTGCCGACATCCTCAAATTCAACATGGCGGATTTCGTAAATCGCACTTGTGCCCGTGGCTATCGGCTCGCCGTCCTTATACCATTGGTAGGTGGCGCCCGGCGAGGCGCGCACGGTGCCGTCGAGCGTGAGCTTCAGGCGATGTCCGATCGACAGGTTTTTGAGTGCGACGACAGGCGTGGGGCTGGCGAGTATGGCTTGCACCGACGCGTTGCCGGTGTCGGTCACATAAACAAATCCATCGCCATCAACAGCGATGCCGGAAGGCGCGTTGAGTCCGGCGGTGTCGTCTATGACCGTGGTCGTCGTGCCGGCGACCGCGTCGTAAACGAGGATTGTGTCGCTTCCGGTGTCCGCCACGTAAACGAGCCCGTTTTTATCAACCGCAACCGCCTCGGGCGTGCTGAATCCAGTGATGGCGGTCACTTCGCCAGTCGCGATATCAATTTCCTTGAGCGCGTTGTTTCCCGTGTCGGCGACGTAGAGTTTTCCCGTCGCCTCGTTAAGCGCGAGGCCGCCGGGCGCGCTGAGTCCCGCGCCAACCAGCGTGGTAACCTCGCCGTCGGGGGAAACTGTCAGGATGGTGTCGCCGCTGGAAACATAAACCGTGCCTTCCGCGTCAACTGCGATGCCGTGAATGGCGTCGAGAGCCTGCGGAGGCGTGACCACCGTGCCGTCGGCAAGCACCCTTGATATTTTTCCGTCACTGCCGGCGACATAGATCACTTCTGACGTGCCGGAGCCCGCCGCGACACAAGTGGCTTGGGGAACAATGGCGAAATCCGAAACAGGAACAGTCTGCGATAGTTTTTTGATAACAGTGCCGTCCACCACATAAAGGTTGCCCGCCTCGTCGCAGGCAATGGAGGCCGGCGTAGTCAGGTTCGTGGAGGTAACGCTGGTTATTTCGGTGTGCGGGGCTATTGTGAGCGTGAGTTGCGCCTGCCCGGAACCGACGGTATTTGTCGCCGAAAGCCTGACGGTGAATTTACCGCTCATGGTCGGCGAACCGGTAATCGCGCCAGTCGCCGCGTCAATTTGCAGCCCCTCCGGCAATCCTTCCGCGGCGTAGCCCGACGGGAGGTGGTTTGCGTCAATTTGATACGCAAACGGCACGCCCAAGGTCGCGGTTGCGGAAGCCTCGCCGGATATCACGGGCACATACCGCAACGGCTGGATGGTGAGCGACAGCGTGGCGGTGCCGGTGCCCTTGCGGTTTGTCGCGGTCAATGCGATGCTGTAATTGCCGGCAGTCGTCGGAATGCCGGTGATTTTATTGAGCACGGGATCAAAGGACAATCCCGGCGGCATCGGCGAGGCGGTGAGCGTCTCGGGCTGCTGGCTCGCCGTCAGCTCGTATGAAAATGGCTCGCCGGCATAGGCGTCCACGATTTTGTCGCTGGTGATCTCCGGCACGAGCAATTCCGTGGCAATGCTCATCACGAGTGTTGCGGTGCCGGTGCCGTTGATGTTGCTCGCCGAGAGCGTGACATTGAAGGTGCCGGATGTCGTGAGCGTGCCGGTGATCAAGCCGTTCGCCGTGTTTACGCTCAATCCCGGTGGCAGGCCGGTGGCGTCATAGCTGGTCGGGGAATAGTCGGCTGTGATTTGGTATGTGAGCGGTTCGCCCGCCGCGCCGCTTATCGTAAGCGCGCCGGTAATCACTGGCTTCCTGCTTGAGCCCGGAACGGGATGGCTCGGCGCGCTCTCTCCCGTGGCATCCAGCGTTGTGACTGTATAATAATAAGTGGTGTCACCGGCGGCTGTCGTGTCCGTGTATGTTGTCGCGGTGACATTTTCGGCGAGCACCGTCCACGAGCCGCCAGCCGTTGGCGCGCGGCGAATCGTGTAGCTGCTCGCGCTGTCAACGGCATCCCAGGAAAGGACTATTGGATTCTCGTCGTTCGTGGCAACCAGGCCGGAAGGCGGGCGGGCCGTCACCAGCACAAAGCGCATGGCATCGGCAACAACCACGCCGATGGTAGTGGTCTCGTGTATAATGGTGGCGGAGCCGGATGTCCCCAATGCAAAATCATACGTGCCGAGCAGCATCCACGAATTGCTGTTTCGTTGCTGGTTGTAGCCGCCATTGTTCCGCTTCTGGTTGTTTGGATCCGGGAGATGCGTGCCTTCCGCATCCGTCACCCGCATTTGCACCTCAGTGCAACGGTTGCCGTTCGCAACCCAAGTTGTATAAACGGCATACTTGCCGGCAATGGGAATGTTGGGGATGAACGAAGCGCTCGACGCGTTTACGCTATTGTCAAACTGGCAGTCGACTCCATAAAAGCTGGGTTCCACGGCCAGCCCGAACGCCTTTGAGGTCGAGGCATTCCAGGAACCGACATACACGGCTCCGCGATTATCAATGATAGATTTGTATGAGACGCCGGAAACAGGCGCGGTATGCTCGCTTTCAACGCCGCCTGAGACAGTCGCGATTTTATAATAGTATATAACGCCGTCCGTGACATCAGTGTCATTGTATTCGGTTGTCGTGACTCCAGTCGCGACAGCGGTGAACGCGCCCGTGGCCGAGTTGGCGCGCCACACAGTGTAGGAGTCCGCCTCAAACACAGGAGCCCACTTGACCTGCACATTTGGCACCCATGGATTTTCCACCTTTGAGGTCGAGTCAACCGGGGGATCGGGCATGAGCGATGCCGTGCGCACCCCGGCGGGCATGGATGGCATGCCGCCCGAAGCCGCGGCACTCAGGCGCACAATGGTGACCCGGTCGGTGACACTCACATTCACCGCTCCGCCGCTGACAGGTGTGTCCGCGGCACTCATCGCACCGGTGTCATCAAGTGTGAAAACGCGCGCGCCAACGATGGAGGCGGGCAGGGTCAGTGTGACCGCCTGCGCCGGGTTGTCCAACACCGTGCCACTCGAATAATCATAGCTGGATTTTCCAAGCCATAAGCAGAGATAAAAATCACCATTGCGCTTTTGAAAGAGCGCCGAGCACACATCGGCGGTTGCCCCGGTCATTGCATAGTCAAGCGAGCCTGCCTCGAAAGCGGCGCCCGGATCCTTCAGCACGGAAAGGACGTTTTTTATGGCATGGTAGGCGGGCTTGGGAGTGAGGGAGATGCTGTTGTTTTGTATAAGGCCGAAATTGTCATCCCTGGCCGAACTTGTCCCGGCGGTGCTCCTGTCCAAATTTCCGTCCACAAGCTCATAGGCGGCGGTGATGGAGAATCCGCTCAAAAAATGCGTGAGGAAATAGCGCGGCATATAGCGTCCATGCACGACCTGGGGCCAGTATTGGGTGGCGCCCGCGCTATACGTGCTATCGCCGCCCTCCGTGGCGATCATGCCCTTGCCTGGAGCCTGAACCTGCGCGCCGTGCTGCTTGGCGAAACCAACGCTGTAAATACCGGAAGCCACTTCCGGCTCCCTTCCATAATAATAACGATGAACGTTGCCGTAATCAATATTGGCGCTCAAGTCGCCCGTTTTCAGATAAGCCGAGTTGTCCTCCGTCACGGACTCGGTTGCCGGCATTTGAAACGCCGGGCCGACGAGCGGAATATCCGCCAGAGCCGGATCCGCGTCCAAGGCCGCTCGTGTTGAAGCCGTGGCAGCCTTGATATAATTGGCATAATAATAAATTGACGCCGGATCATTGGAAAGCGGCTCGGCGTCGCCGGCGCGCCAGTAAGTGGAGGCAAATCTAGTGTCCAGCTTGGCGTTCATCTCAACATAGGCGACCACGTCGCGGCCGGCCTTTTTTATGAAATCGCTAATATTATAAACGGGACCGATTGAATTGAGATATTCCGCCTCCTGGGCCCAGTAGGTGGAGTCGGGGCGGAGGCCCGCGTCGGGCGCAATGGTGATGATGCTCTTCACGCCGGCGTCGGCAAGGCGTTGGATCTTCTTTATGAAGTCCTCGCTGGTGCCGCTATCGCGAATGTGCCTGATGCCCGAGTCAATCAGCAGGTCGGCCAGCGCATCGTATTGTTTCTTGTAAATATCGGGATATGTCCGGGTGTCGTTCCCCTCCTTGTTCCAGCGCGTGCCAACAGCGGTGGAGGCGACAAAACTGTCCGACGGCGCGGCCTGCACGGGATCCGCGCCGGCCCGGGGGGCGAAGCTTGCGCAAACGCATGCAAATGTTGCGAGACACATCCAGGGTGTGGTTTTGGAGTATGTTTTTTTCATGATGTTTTGGTGTGTTTTCAATGCAATGTGTGATTGTGATCGATAGAGGCGTCGGTTGCGCGGGGCTCATGCTCTGGCGGACCGCGTCATTTGACGTGAGAGTGATTTTTGGGGAAGCACGCAGTGTTGCGCGCGCAAGGTTCCAACCAGTGTTTCCGTGTCGAGATCGCAGGCTGGCTGCCCCGTTTTTAAAGATTGAACGGCTGCGGCGCCCGCGGCTTCCCCCATCATGATGCACGCGGGCTGGTCGCGTATGGCGCCATGCACCTTGATGTCACTTGAGTTGCAACGCCCCGCCACCCACAAGTTTTCCCAGCCGCCCGCCGGCACCAAAATACCATAGGGCAGGCCGTAGTATTCCCCCTTGGCCGGGCGGTCCATGCGCAGGAACTCATTAGTATAGCGCTCCCATTGTTCGTCGGAGCAATCATGCACGTGCACATCAACCGACTTATTATAAATGGCAATCTGGTCGGGAAATTCGCGCCGGGCGGAGAAGTCTTCGTAATTCAATTCATATTCACCCACGATTCGCCGGGACTCGCGCACGCCCAGCAGGGAACCTGTGGCGATTAGTTGCATGTTTTCGCAACCGGGCAGGTATTTGCGAAAGAACTCGGCATACTCCCTTGCAAATTTGCGCCCCGTCGCCATCGCCTGGCTCAGGCTGCGACAGTTCAGCGCGTTTGTATTAAAAATATGCCCGGCGTTCATGATCGCGGTGTCGCGGCCGTTCACAAACAGTCCCGGAACGTGCCGGTCGTTTTGTGTGAAAAATCCATCCGCAATGGCCTTGAACACCGCATCCTGTTGCTTACCCGCGTCAAATTTTTCCGTATCAATCCCCGACTGAAGGGCGCAAAGTGTCGGAGCCATTATCCACGGGGTGTCGCGCCCGGCCTCGCGGCAGGCAACCCCGCAAAGATTTGCCAGCACGGCGTCACCCGTGCCATCAACAAACGTCCGGGCGCGCACGTATTTATTGCCTTCTATGTTGTTTACAACAACTCCGTTTAATTTTTTATTATCATGATCGACATCGATTAGTCTGGTGAAGAAGCGCACCTCCACTCCGGCCTTGGCGCAATAGTCATCCAAAACGATTTTAAGCCCCTCCGGATTAAAGGCCACGCCGCCATGCAAGTCCCGCCGCCATCTGTCGGGATGGATGCCCGGCTTGAAACACCCGCGCGCGTGCATCTCTTCCAAGAGCTCGGCGGCAATGCCTCCGGCCAGCATGCGTTCTCCATCCGCCGTGTCCGACCACGCCGCAACCAAGGCGGATGTGCCCATGCCCCCGAGGCATCCCGTCGCCTCCAGCAATAGCACTCTGGCGCCAAGTCTCGCGGCGCTCAACGCCGCGCCCACACCGCCCGGCCCGCCTCCGGCGACCACAAGATCATAATCGCCATCCACGGGGATGCTCCGAGTATATATATGTGTGTTATTGCCCGGCATCACGTTGGAAACAAATTGTTATTATTTTATAGGGTTCATACGGAACGTTCAGTATTTCGGCGGTCAACGCCGCGCGGTCGGGCTCCTTGTCCACATCGCAGATCGCCGCGCGCCACCCTGGCGCGATTTTCAGCGAGGCAACCCCGCGACGACCGTCGGTTTCGTGCATGCGCAAGGCCCATCCCTTGCCCAAGGGTTCGCACCAGGCGGGCAAAAGTGTGGGAGCCTCTTCAACGCCAAGAAAACCTCCGCTCACCGGATTTCCTGAATAATTCAGGCATGGTGTGAACAGCAGATCCGCCAGTGCTGCCGGCTGTTCGGTTGCAGGCAATTCGCAATCGAAACGGCCGATCGCCAGCGATATCTCGTGGCGGTGCATGTCGGAAAAACGGGGCCGATCCTGAAGGCTTCTAATCTTTGGATGAAAATCCGCCTCAGTCACAAGCGCGCTCCGCAACAGACTCACGCCCACGCAACCCTCGCTCACAGTGACGCCGTATTTTGCCTCGGCCACAACAAAGAGCCCCTCGCGTTGCGCATCGTCCATGACCACCAACCAGCGACTGGCTGACACCTCCCATGCCGCCTCCTCCCGTTCATAGCCGGGCGACTGGCTGCGCAAGACACTGCCGTATGGCGTTCCATACCGAACCTGTTTGCCAAGATAGCCCGTGGGAAACAGTCCCTTCAGACACATCTGGGGCTCGCGCCAGTCAATATCATACACTATGCGCAAAACCGACTCATGCCCGTGCAATAAATACTTTATTATTATGTGGCTCGACCTGAGTGTATATTCAAAGGAGATGGATGCCGACGTTTCTGTTTGCTCAATCACGGGCTGTTTCGAGGTGCGCTCCGGCGTCACGCCAGCGACGAGCGAGGGACGATCCAAATCCCATGCGTCATTTGTCGCGGGGTGATCGAAATACCCGCGCAACACCGGGCCCGGGACGAGCGAAACCTCGCGGTCGTCCACAATCAGGGTATTTATACGGCCATCATTGGAAAACGCGGCGCGCACCCTCCGGTTTTTGAGTTGGAGGGATGATGCCTCGGGACGGTCAACCTCAAGCCTGTCCAACGAGGAGAACGGAGCCCCGCTCAAGGGAGGAATCGAATAATATTCGGATTCGTCCCGCCAAACGCGCGGGAGCGGAAGCGGATTAAACAAACACGGCTTCCTGTCAGCACCTTCCGTCCCGCCCAGTTTAGCAACGGCGTCGGACATCGCGTCCGCCCCCAGTTTTTCCAGCTCCGGTATCGTCTCGGCGTAAACCTCCCATATCGAGCTGCCGGGTATGCAATCGTGAAATTGAGCGAATATCAGGCGTTCCCACGCATGCTCGGGAACCGGCCCCGCTCCGCCCGCCGCATAAACCGCCTCCTGCGTCTGCAAGGCTCTTTCAAGCGCGCGAAACGCCGCCTTCATGCGCCCGTGCGTCGTGAAAATCCCGCGATGAAGCTCCAGCATCAACTCGCCCGCGGCGACAGGCAGGCGATCCTTGACCGCGTCGAGACGCTGGAAAAATTCCTCAATGCCACCCCACCCTGTCCGGGGAGAACCGGCGAGATTGGCAAGCCGCCGCGCCCGCTCGCACATCTCCTCCGTCGGGCCGCCGCCACCGTCTCCATAGCCGGTCGGAACCAGATACTCCGGATGCACGGCCGCCTGTTGGTGTTGAAGCGAGTCCTCGCGCAAATTTCGGAGCCCCACCGATTCATTATAATCATGCAACCTCACTATGTGCGAAGTCACCTCGCTCCCGTCAAATCCGCGCCAGCGAAAACTGGTGTGCGGAAACCGATTGATCGTGCTCCACGAAAGTTTGCACGTAAAGAATCCCGTCACCCCGACCGCCTTGAGAAGCTGCGGCACGCAACCGCTGTATCCAAAAACATCCGGAAGCCAGAACACCCGCGCCGGCTCGCCGCGGAGTTTTATAAATCGTCTCTGCCCCAAACGCAAACTGCGCAAAAGCGCCTCTCCACAGGGAAGCTGCGTGTCGCTCTCGACATAACTCGCGCCGGTAGCCTCCCACCGCCCCTCACCGATGAGCTCGCGCACGCGATTATATAATGCCGGGGTCTTCCGCTCCACCGCTTCGTAGCTGGCGGGCTGCGAATAGCCAAATTTATATTCCGGATACTCGCCCAGCAAACGCACTTGCGTCGCCCATGTATGCACCGCCTTGAATTCACCCACGCGCTCCGGCCAGAGCCACACAAGATCGATATGCGCGTGCCCCGTCAAAACCGCCCGCAGTGATTGTGGATCGGCGGGAAAATCGCAATAGATCGCGGCCAGTTGTTTCTGGAACGCCTCCGGCCCCTCCGCATCAAACACATCGATTGCGTCATCCAAGCGCATGCACCAGCGCCTGAACAATGGCGTGGCCCGCTGAAACGAGGGAGTGTGCCGGACGGGATCGGTCAGCGATTTTTTCAATCCCGGTTGAGTGTCCGCCATGTCAGCCTCCATGATGTCCAGCAGCACGCGAAGATCATGGTAAAGCGACCACGCCAGATCGTTCCGCCGCAACAGGCGCGGGGGCTCGTATTCGCTCCCGTCTTCGGCCAGCGCCAGCGCGTTTCCGTCAAGCCATATGCCCGAGCGAATGCACACCGACTCGATCCAAAGTGCGCGCGCGCCCTTACCCAACGGACAATAGGGATGCGCCAGGTCGATCCCGGCCACTGGAACGCCGTCTCTGTATGCGGTCGCCTCCGCCTGGTCCCGCCAGTGCAAATACACACCGCCACTTCCCGCAACCTCCGGAAGTTCAAGGCGAAACCATCGTTGCGCATATTTCGGCCCCCAGAAAAACCTGCCTTCGGGCGCCAATGAAAAATCCGCGTCCGCCAGCTCGTCAATGCGCCGGTAGTCCATGCTGCTTTCCGTTTGGCGCACAACAATGTCACCCTCCACCTCGGTCCAAATATCAGCCTGCAATCGACGCAGGACTTCGCCGATTCTTGGTGGGATTAACTGGGTTAGAAATGATTTAGTAAGCATATTCGATCAGTCTATTTTAATAATATTTAAGGTGTCGTTATAATTACTTCGAAACAGTGCCATTGTCCGAGTCGTCCACGGTTGCCGTCTTTAAACTCTTGAACAGTCTCCGAATGTCGCGAAAGCCTCCCCACGTAAACCAGATCGCCGTGGTGACTGTGATCAACAAAGGCAGCCCGATGGATGTGATGTGCCAGAAACCCATCCACACATCCTTGGGCCAGGGCCGAATCCAACTGACCGCCCCGCTCTTGCCTATCAGATTCCACGCAGTCCCGATCACCATCACCAAAAACCAGCCCGCCATCCACACAAACAGGCCGCCGGCTATCCATTTGTCACTCTTGCTGAATTTATCGTCGAAGCCTATAAGCTTTCCCAGTGTCAGCGATTTTCTCCATCCGCCCGGTTTGGGTTTGTCAGCGGCGGCGACATCGCGATGCAACATTTTCTCCAGTGGATAAGGCGCCTTGCAGGTGCATAGTGAAACCACTATATACAATGTAATCGATGTGATCGCCGCGATCATTGAAATTTGTATTCCATTCAATTGAAATGACGGAACGCCGGTGATGCCGACCGCGCCCAGCAAATAATTCAAAACCGAGGAAAACACACCGGCGCCCCATATTTTATAAACAAGGATGCCGCCGCCGGAAAGTATGGAGCCCGTTACCATTGCCGTCCACGCCCCGGCGCTCGTGCCGCGCCGCCAATACAGCCCCCCGATGATGGCCGCCCCGGCGCCGCCCACGTAAACCGCCGTGGTCACCTGCCACCACATCACAATATATTCCGTCTGGGTAAAAAATGTTCCGAACAGGAATGCAAAAACCGCCACGCCGACAATGCACCCGCGCAGCAGCTTGATGTGCTTCTCGGGCGGCGGCGGACGCTTCATGCGGGGAAGAATCACGTCCTGCGCCAGCATGCTGCCCCATGAGTGCAAATGCGTGGAGTCCCCGCCAAATATTCCCAGCAACAATATTGCGCACAGCGCCCCCTTTACTCCGGCGGGCAGCATTTGCGACAAAGCGACGGGAATGGTCATTTGCTTTTGAAGCTGGGGAGTCGCTATGCCGTCCAATGTCTCCTTTGCCTGCACTGAAGCCGACGCAAAATCCGGGTGGTTCAAAAATGCGAGCGCCGCCGCGCCCAACAATACAATCACGACAACTTTTCCTGCCTCCCTCCATTTCCCAAGCAGACCGGCCATGCGCGCGTCATGCGGAGTGGCGGCGGCGGTGTTGTATGATCCGGCGTTCTGCCAGGCCATGGTTCCATAGACTCCCAAAAACAGCCCCATGAGAACATACCATAAATTAAAATCCTGCACCTGCCATGCGTCGAAGGGATCAACCATCGAATAACCGGCGGGACGACTGCCAAGCACATCGCTCATCTGCGACCAGCCGACCACGCAGAACACGCCCACGATGATGAGAAGATACATGACCTGGGAAAAAATGCCCTCGAGGCAGTCGGTGACCATCAGGGTGATCAATCCGCCCGCGAGCGTCAGGCTCAGGCTTACGCCGATCAGGCATCCCATGAGCGGAACATACGTTGGTATGACATATCCAAACAAATGCAATTCCGGCGGCAGTTGGAGAAAATACACCATGAACCGCGACCCGACCGCCGGGATTATTCCAAAATTCAATATGCCCGCAATAAATCCGAGTATGCCGCTGAAGCGCCGGAAACCGCGGCTGTATCGCATTTCGAAAAATTGCGCCAGCGTCATGGCGCGGGTTTCGCGAAACCGGTAGATGACAAAACCGAAGATGCCAACAACGAGATAAATGGGAGGCGTGATCCACCCCCACCAGTAAGGCACGAAACCCGCGTGGGCGAACACCTCCCACGCGGCAACAAACACCACCGCGCCCGCCTGCATTTCACCCTTGGCAACAGCCAGCAGGTAGCGCCCGGCCATCCGTCCCCCTGACACAAACTGGGCGACGCCTTTCATGACCCTGTGGGTATAAAAACCCACAACGGCAATTACCAGTATCGGCAAAACTAATATGGTCCAGTCCAGTAAGCTCATCTAAAGGGCGTCGGTTTATGCATGCAGTTTATCAACACGTCTTGATTTCTCAGAACGTGAGTGAGCTGCGGATTTGGAAGGTGCGCGGTTCCTGCGTGTAGCGTTCCAATATGAAGGCGGCATGATTGACGCCCGAGTCAACCGCCCGGCGCGGCTGCAGGTCGTCGTTGTCGAGCACATTGTAAACATACAGGCGAATGTCCCAATGCACCTTGTTGTTCCAGAGCCTCCGTCCGTAGCCCACGTTCATGTTCATCTTGAACTCCGCGGGACCGTAATACGCATTATGGATATCAAGCTCCCCGTTGTTCATCCGCTGATAGCCGATGATGCTTCTGGATTTCCAGCGCATATCGACGCCTGCGGTCACGCCTTTAAACCATCCTTTCTGGAAGGTATAGTTCACGTTGAAATTGGAATTCCATTCACGGCTGTTGCTTCCCCTCTTGCCAATGATGGCCCTGGCATCTGCCACGTTTTGTTTGTAAACATTAGCCGCGTCGCCGACCGTCCTCGCCGCCGCATTGGTAACCGTCAAAATCACATTTCGGTTTTCCTGCCACACGGCCCAGTTTTGATTGATATAATCAACCACTTCGCTCGCATATTTCGTGATGGTCGTTTTTTGCTGTCCCACGGTCAGCCGCATCCGGACTGCTTTGCCGATATTTCCCACGAGGGCGAATTCAATGCCGTCGGTCGAGTCATCGCGGTAGAAGCGGTTGAGCGAGGTGTTCAGCACCTTTGTGGAGTCTATGGTGTTCCATATCCTGTTTGCATAATCCATCATGGATGCCGGCAGCTGGGTGGTCACGTCGCGCTGGGCGGTCTCGAAGTAGGTGAATGAGGCGAATATCCGCCCTTCCCACAAATCTATCTTCACGCCCCAATCCTTGGTTTCACCGTAGGTGGGCCGCAGGGCATTTCCAAAAATATCGCCGGCATTGGCCGCGCCGGAGACAAATATGTCTGAATAATTATAGGTAAGCCCCACTCTCTGGAACGGACGAAGCACAAAGCTGTATGTCTTGGTGCCCACCCTTGTCCTTGTCCTCGGATTCCACGTTCCGGATTGGATTGCGGAGCTCCAGTTTGTATAGTCCCCGTCGAATCCGTTCACCGCGTTCCGTGCAAATGTCATCGACTTCTGGTCAAGGATGTCGCGACGGTAACCATAGAGCGCGGTCAGGCGGTAGTAACCCGCTTTTGTCCGAACAAAATTCGATTGAATGGCGCCGACAAAACTTTCCGTTTCCGTGATGGATCGCCTTGGCGCCTGCTGTGCCATCACCTTGTCTATATTTACTCCGGTGCCGACATCCACCCCGACCAGATTGCCGTCGGATTGATAAACCTCCGCGCCCGGGCTTAAATACCAACGGCGCCTGAGGGCGTTTTGCGCGTTGTTTATCTGGGTGTTAAATCCAGTCAAGGGCGTCGTGTTCACATACCGGCCCACCGCAAACCAATTGTCCTCTCGATTGTTTTCATACAAGCCCATCAACCGATGGCGGCCGAGGCCGAATTTGCCGAAAAGCTCCTCCAGGCTGAAATCATAAACCAGGGTGGCCCTGTAGTTTTTCAGCTCCCATTTCTGGCGCGTGTCCTCCATGGACGAATCCTCAATATAAGGCTGCCCCACGTGCGGATTGGGAGAGCCATCGGGCAAAAGTTCGTTGGGATCCACGTAGATTGTCCGGGTCGCGCCCGATCCCCAGCCCTGCCCGTCAAACATATACTCGGAAATATGCTTGTTGGCCGCCAGCTCAAGGCTCATGCCGCGAAACAGTTGCTGCTCTAAAAATGCGCTCATGTTTTTATAATCCGTCCTGTGATAGGCGCGGTCACCGTAAAGATTTTTTGTCAGGTCAAGCCGCCATTGAGTGCCGTCGGGCATTTCCAACAAATTGCTGTCCTCCGTGAATGATACAAACGGAATCAAGGAGTTGTCGGCCGCGGCCGCGGTCGAGCTCTGCCAATGGGCCGATCTGGCCATGTTCATCCAGTCCTGCACCTTGCCATCGCCGCCCTCGACATAAACAAGGTTGTGCGCCGTGGAATAGTTGCCCAGCCCAGAGGCGGCGCTTGCCGTGAAGTTTCCTTTTCCCGTGTCATTCTGCCCCTCGCCAGTCATCCAGTTTACCGTCGGACACCCGGCCAGCACCCACGGCGTGTAAGCATCATAGAATGCATTGTTAATGTCGAGGTAGCGCCTGCGCGCGCCCTCCTCATAGTTTACAGTAAGTGATGTGTGCCTGAACGGACGCCATGTGACCGCGCCGTATAGCGAGTCAAACCCGTCAAGGGAGGGTTGCTTGTAGGTTTTGCGGTTCTGGCTGACGCCGGCAACGCGGACGGCAAGGTTTCTTTTGAGAAGAACTGTATTAAGATCAAACTCGCCCCTCGAACTTCCGTATTTGTCCGTGGTGTAGGCGACCGACAGACGGTTTTTGCCCAAATTGGGGCGCTTCGATGTCGAGCCAATGCTGCCCCCGGGACTTCCGACACCTATTAGAATCGCATTCGGCCCGCGGGAAAACGTGAGGCTCTCGGTGCTAAACCTGTCAATGGGCACCATGAGGCGCGGAAAGAAATCCACCCGCTGACTGCCCGTCGCAAATCCGCGCGAATAATAATTTGTGTTAAACCACTGCGAGTCATTTATGACATCCCCGCTGTCAACGCTTCCCTCAAAGGTTGCAAGATTGGCCACGACCTTGAGCGCGTCCTGCGCATTCCATGCGCCAATATCATCAAGCAGCTCGTTGGTGAGGGCGTCAATGGATGCGCCGACATCCTTGATGTCCGCGCGGAGGCGGTTGCCGGCGACCGTTTCCTTCGCCATGTAGCCGCTCTCGCTTCTTTCGACGGAGACGACAAACGGGGAAAGTTCCACAATTTCATCATCGCCGGGTGTCGTGGCGCTTTTTGCGGCATTTGGCGACATCTGCCCGAAACTAAAAAGTGTTCCGGCAAACATTAACGAAAATAATCCGACGCCTTTTCGGGTAGTTTTTGCAGGTAATGGAAGCATGTTTATATTCTGTTTTTATTTTTTGTGCACGAATGATACGCGCCGTTTGGGTTGGGTTTTGCCGTCAAAGTATATTCTTTTCCGGATTTGGATAACTAAGCGATAAACGCGGTAAAATATGTGTTTATGAAGTTTGTTTTTTCGATCATATTGAATTTTTGCAATTGCCCGATTTGTTATTGTTTTCGGACATGTGTTATAAAAGTTCACCAAGCCGGATCGCGCCGGGCTTGATTGCGCACAATCCGGAAATTTTCACCGGCGCGCCCGACGCGAAACTGGTGTTCGCAGCCACGCCGACCATGATGGACGCGGCTCCTTGCTCCACGCCCGCGTCGCGCCCCAGCGGATCGCGCGCCAGACGCGAGTCGAAGATGGCCGCCTGCATGCGGGGATCGCCGCCCCCATGCGCTCCCGCCTCGGGCTCAACATGGATGACTTGTTGTTTTTTGAAATGGGGTGTCACCCGGATGGTAATGTTGCGTCCCGCCATTTTTTGCTGCGCATCAAGCTCCTTGTCTGACTGGCCTGTGATAATATGGCTGCGGTGAAGCTCCTCGTATTCCAGCCGGCCGCGGTCCCCCGTGAAGGAAACCCGGTAGCCTTCGTAGGGCGCGTAGGCCACGAGCGAATAGTTCAGCTGCTGCCCGCCGCGATAGCGCACCAGGACGCTCATGGTGTCCTCGATGTCGATGCCGGCGCGAAACACATTCCGGTCCCGTATGTAACCGGTTTCAGCCTCTGCATTCAAATAGATGCCGCGCAATGCGTCGTCCTTGGATAGATCCATCTTATACGGATCATCGGCCGCCGCTTTTCCGGTATACCGGTCGTAACCGGTCCACTGGCCGTCCCCGCGGCGAATCGCATTTTCCCTCCCATAATACGCGAGACTTCCCATGCCGAACACATCCTCGGGAATCCCGTCAATCCACCAGTTCACCAAGTCAAAATGATGCGTGGCCTTGTGAATAATCAGACCGCCCGAGCAGGCTTTTTCGCTGTGCCAGCGCCGGAAGTAGTCCGCGCCGTGGTTTGTATCGAGAAAATATTCGAGGTTTACGTGTTTGATATCGCCGATCGCGCCATCACGGATGATCTCCTTGACCCGCGTGGTTCCGGTGGACCAACGGTAGTTGAACGCCACACGCAAACGCCCCTTGGCGGCGGCCGACGCCTCGAGAACCTTGCGACAGCTTTCGGCCGTCGTGACCATCGGTTTTTCGGTGATCACGTCACACCCCGCCGCAAGCGCCCTGGTGATGTAGCGTTCGTGCGTGTGATCGGGCGAGCACACCACAACCGCATCGGGTTCGCACTCCGCCAACATGCGATCAAACTCGTCGTCGCGATACAACCGCGGCTCCACAGCGGCATCGTAGGCCGAGCGCACGCGATTCAGGTGGTATTCGATTGCCTTGAAACTTTTGTCGCAGGCGGCCACCACTTGCGCGCGCGCGGGAAAGTCGCGCACGATCGGATCAAGGAACATGGAAACGCGGCCACCAAAGCCGACGATTGCGTAACGGGTAATTTGGTCTGTTTGCATAATATAATTATTGGTTGGCAATGGGCGCCGGTGGAGACGCGCTCAGGCGAGTGTCATTTCCTCCCGCAATTCGCTCGGGGGATAAAACATGCGAGGAGGATTGTAGGAGATAATTTGAGCCGACTCCTCCAAGGATGGTTTCAGCGCCTCGTAGGGCAGATCCTGCGCATCGCAGTTCCGCTGCTTGCACAACGCGGCCGCGATCGCGCAGCTCTGCGCGAGTATCATGAAAACCGGCTCCATGCGGATCGAGCCGAACGCGATATGCGAAGCCGACACGCAAACAGGCACGAACAAGTTGGAGACTGATTTCCGCGGCGGCACGACCGCGCGATATGAGATCGGATACGGCGGCTCGCCTCCGTATTGGACATCGCCCTCGTTGAGCACGCGCCCGTCCACGACAACGCGCCGGCAGTTGTGCGAATCCATGCCGTAAGCTCCATAGCCCACAACATCGTCGGCGCGCCGGTAGCCGCGGCAATCGTGTTCCGTCACCACATAATCGGAAACCATGCGCCGCGCCTCACGCACATAGAGTTGCGGAGGCCAGTGCCCGCTGTCGGCAAACTCATCGGCGGCCAGCCCCCAGCGGCGCATTTCCATCTGAAGCCCCGCGGGCACGCGAGGATCGTTGCAATAAAACCAAAACAACCCGCGCACATGATTCACATGCTCCTGAAAGATTAGCTCGCGCCCGGCGTATGACGATTCCGGATACATGTGACTGGCGCCAATATAATCCGAGGAAAACGCGCCGTGATTGTTCACGTCGGTCTTGCCGCCCCGGATCATGTCAAACTTGCGAAATGTCTGGCTCCACCCGCCGCGAAGATACCGGGCGAGCAGCTCGTAATTGAGCGGATCGTAGCCGTCGGGTTTTTCAAAAACTATCCGGTCCCGGGCGCGGGTCAGGCACATCCGAAAGTTATAGGCTTGCACCCGCTTGTCGCCGCTTCCCAGCGGGGCAAGCGGTTCGGGGTCGATTCCAGGCAGAAGCCCGCTGCCGGGGTCGCCCTCGCGAACATAAGGCGACACGGGCAGCTCGAACTGATGCTGGTCATACACTTGGACGCCGTTGAGCAGCTCCCCGTATTTCGCGTTTCCCTCCCTGCCCACGGTGTGGGGGACATTAGCCTTTGCCATCAAATCACCCTCGTAGGTCGCATCAATGTAATGCCCCGCCCGCACCTCAAGCCCGCTCTCCATGCGTATGGACATGATCCTGCCATTCTCCACTTTTACAGTGTCGAGATACTGAAATGGTATCGGCTCGACATCAGCCTCCCGCAAAAACCCGGCAAACAATTTTTGCGCCACACCAGGCTCGATGCGCCATTCTCTTTCGACGCCATAGTGGGCGCCGGCGCGGCGGTAAAATTCGGCGGCGAGCCCGCCAATGATCGAGAAGTCTCCAAAATCGGTGTAGCCCAATCCGCTTGCCGCAAGCCCGCCGACGTGGCGCGTGTTTGCGAGCAGGACGACGCTCAAATTGCGCCGGGCACCCTCCACGGCCGCCATGACGCCCGCCGACGTGGCTCCGTAAATGCAGAGGTCGGCATGCAAATGCTGCCCGTCTCTCTTTTGCCTATCCGGTTGATAATATGATAATGGCATGGTAATAAATTTCTAATATCAAGGTTTCACTCTTCCGCCAAACGCAGCGCAATGCCTTCATGCGAATGACCCGCCTTCCGGCTCAAAAGAAAAATGATAAAAAAGAATAAATTGTTTTCATAAAACAGTAGTATTTTTCTAACCCGCCCAACCTCATCCGCCGAAATGGCCGTCAGCGCCGGCTCGAGCGAAGCGAAGAGATTGCGCGCATTGTTTTAATTCATGGTATTATAAATGCCACGGGAGACTCGCCGTCGGGACGGGGAGCCGTTTTCGTCACTGGCTTGCCGGTGATGTTGTCCGCATTGATTCGGACCGGCGCGGAAAACCTGGATTGTCTGCTCTCAAAGTAACTCTCCAGCTGGCGCTCCGCCCATGCCGGATGGTATGCCGTGGCATTCTGAAATGATACTTCGCAGCCAGAGCCGATATAAATCTGCGTTATCCCGTTGTCCCAAGCCCGCAGTCCATTGATCCTCGACATGCATTTGGTGAGAAAAAAGCCGAAACCCAGATTCGCATAAACATCGATGTCCTCGGCCTCCATTTTTGAATCTCGAATATTGGCAAGGCCATTGTCGTTGCCCCAAAATTTGCCGCCTTTAATTCGGCAATGCATCTCATCGTGCGCGGAAAAACCCTCGTCAAGGTTATGGAACCCCTCGATGTTCTCGAATACCAACCCCGTGCCTTTGCCATGCAGATTAAAGGCATCGTTCAGGCTCCCGCTGGCCCGTATGTTTCGATAAACATGATGGGAGGAGTTATACACGCGCACGGCAAAACCCCGTGAAGATATTTCCCACCCTTCGGTCATTGTTCCGGGCAGCAAAATTAATCGGGTCCGCTCGTCATTGAACGTCGCATAACGAGTCGGCTGATTTGTTTTCGCCGAAACAACCAGACGCTCCCCCTGATAAGTGATAACGCAAGGATACTTGCGCGGCAAATCGCATACCCAGCGGCCATTTTCCTCCTTAAACCCCCTCAATGGTTCAAACCCAGTGACAAGCTCCCCATTGCCTTCGATGATAATGGGAGCGCCTTCAGTGCCCGACGCTTCCACAAAAAGCATTTCCCGATAAGGTCCGCTGCCCTTGGCGATTTGGATTGTATCACCGGCTTTGGCAGCCGCGGCAGCCGCGCGGAGCGATGTGAAATCGGCTCCGCCGCGCCGGTCAACACGGAGGATGGCGGCGTCTGCAATGCACGTCAGTAAACAGCATGCCAGCGTTATGGCGCCAAAAGTCTTTTCAAGATGCATAAGAAAAAAACGGTTCAAGGCAGTTTGGAAATTTTTTTGACACCCAGTTCCGGTTTTTTGGCGGGGACGGGCTTGCTGAATATCTGCCGCAACCGATCATATGAAGGGCGCGGAGTGAGATCGGTATTGAGGATGCCAAGCCCCCGCTCGAATTCGTTTTCCGGAGGGATCTTGCAGCGGGCATTATAGATAAAAACGGCGTCAATTTGAGGATGTGCCGCCAGTTTTAAAAACAGCGCCTCCATAAAATCCGCCTGCCCCTGCTCCGTCACCTTGTTTGCCACGGGGTATCCTGTTTCCGTCACCCACACGCGTTTATCCACGCCCTTCTCGCGCATCAACGCGGTGATGTTGTTCACCATATAAAGCCATTCGTCTGGATGGCTCGGATACGCGTGGACCGACAGCGCGTCGTAAGTGGCGGCGTTTCTGGGCTCCAGCAAATCCGATAACGCGCTGACATTCGCCCCCCACATGCCGACAAAGCCCGTCGCGGCCAATCCTCCGTTAAGAATATAATTTTGCGTATCAACAGCCCGAAGCACGCGTGAACCGGCGTGAAGTTGGTCCAGATAATCCGAAAAGGGAGCGAGCCAAAACTTATACCAGTTGGGCTCGTTTCCAATCTCCCACACATGGATGCGTCCTTTGAATTTCTCAGCCATGAACCGAACATAACGCTCATAATCAGCCATGTTCTTCGCCGGATATTGCAATGTGGAGCGGGCGTTGGGATGAGTGGAGGCCCACCTAGGGGGAGCCGAAAGAATTGCAACTATCCTCATGCCGCGCCGGTTGGTCTCGTCCACAACAAACTCAATACGGCGCATGAACTCGGCATCGTGGGTGTCGAAGGAATCCGGGAACAGATTGCGCCATGCGAAATCCGTGCGAAGCCAGCCGACACCGAGCGCCTGCATCCTGTCAAGCAACGCAAGAACCTCTTTTTCTGTCTTATAAAAACTCATGCGCGTCATATGCGTGCAGACCCCGGCAAAATTTTTCCACGAGGCGTCTTGATCAATAACTGTGGGAACCGAGGTGTCCAATTTCGGCAGCTCTTCAATGCGAATATTATCCACGGCAACGGCTCCCCTCCCCCGGATTCCGAGCGCAAACTGGCCGCCATCGCTGCTTGCCGGGACGACTTCGTAAACCTTCCGAAGAACAACATGCACCGGCCCGTCAATCGTCGGAGCAGTCTGCCTGCCGTCAAGATTGCGCGGCTTGGTATAGAAATAAGGATGCGCTTTTTCCGCGACCGGTTCCAGTAGTTTATAATCAAATGAAACACGATAATAATGATACGGTTTCATCAAACCCGGTTTCACCTCAAAACAAACAGTCCATTTTGATGAGTCTTCAACGACTCTTGCAACCAATGCCTTGCTTCCGTCAATCGAATCGGCGCCGTCGGTGATTCGGGCATATTGCGAGTGAATTTTAACCGGCGAAGGAGCCTCCCCATCGAAGTCAAATGTTGCGACAAGCCTGCCCGGCTCGGGATTCGACAAAAAATTCAGACTGTCCGCCCTTGCAAATCCCGCCATTAAAACAACCGCAAGCAATGCCCGCGATGACTTAATTAACAACCGGCCCGCATTTGATGAAAACTTGGTCAATTCCATGCGCAAGGCGTGTGATCTAATATTCATAATTTTTGGGGGCGTAAAAATAGGATGGTGTTTTAATTGAAGAAATTAAAAATACATTGGAGCGACTTAAGGTCACAATATCCATTGCATGACGAGAGAGATTGGAAAATCCATGCTTATTTTCTTATTTTATTATTCAACAATGTATTTCCCGTCCCGTTAATGCACTGGGTGAATTCGCGCGCCTTGATTAACGGCGGCGGAAAATCGCCAAGGCGGCAGCGGTTAAAAAAAACCATATCGATACGGCTCCTCCGCCACCACCGGAGGAATCGGAATTATCGCCGGGTCCGGGTGGCGGCGGCTCAGGCGGCTCCGGTTCATTATCGCCATCATCTTTGCGCCGCACATCCACCATCGCGATATATTCAGGGCTGCCGTCGGCGCCGGAGTATATGCGAAAGTCGGATTTCCAAGACCTGGAATTGTCAAATTGCGCATCGGTGAGGTGGAATGTGCCATACTTCCAAGTGTTGGTGTTTGTTTTGACAATGGGTTGGGCATTGACTGTGTCCCCGTCGCTTGTCGTTGACTGATACTGGAGGACGATGTTGTCGCTGCCGGCATCATAATAAAGAACGCCAACCGTAACATTGGTGTCCCCCGTGCGAACCACACCATCGCATACCTTGAAGTAAAGATACTTGCTGCCGTTCTCGATCTTGCGGCATTCGCGACCGCCAATCGTCCACGGAATGCTATATGCGTTGTTGCTCGGATTGGTGTCAATAACCTGCTCCATCAATTTATTATAATTTGTGTAACCGAGAATAACTCGCGCCGGGTTCATCTCACGGCAAACGGCAACCCGGCTCACCGCCAGCGCATCGTATGTTCCGGCAAAGATGCGGAAATCCCCTCCCCAGCTTTGCCCGTTTTTGAAGTCGTGATCGGTTATGGTAAACTTTTGGGTCTTCCACTCCAATGTGTTGGTGCGGCTGCCTGTCAGCGTCTGAACGGTGGTGGTTGCCGTTTGATATTGAAGCTGCCAGTCATGAGTGCCCTCATCCCAATATGTGACCTCTAGTGTCACGGTCGAGTCCAGGCCGTGATTGTTTCCGTAAATATAATGATCATTAATACGGCAAACCATGTAATGCCCGGCCGGGATGAGTTTGCTGGATCCATCGTCGGCATAATCCTCTATCCCGGCCTTGCCGCCGGCGTCATCCACAAAAGTAAGCGTAAGACGCTGGGCTGCCTCGGTGGGATAAGCTTTTTGGAGTGCAAAATTGGTTTCAGCGCAATCGCCTCCCTGATAATGATAATATGCCTTCAGCGGAGTGCGATCGGCTAACTCCAATCCGAAATGCTCCATCGCGATGTCGCCGTATGGTTCGGGGCACCGGTAGTCATACCAAAAAATCTTCTGGATGCCGGGCAGGCTGAATTGCGTCACCCTCGCTTGGTCAACCCAGTCGGCCTTGGTCACCTCAAGGGATGATTCTCCATTTGTGGTGTATCCGGTTTCCGTAATCCAAATCGGTTTGTCGGCGATGTTTCTCTGCTCCATCACTGCGATGAATTGTTCGTAGCGGGCAACCATATTGGGGCTGTCAACATAAACATGATAAGCCATGATGTCAAAATAACTGCCCAATGCAGGATCCTCCTCGAACAAGGTATTGAGATATGCGGCGCCGGCGCCGGTGAATCCGCCGATTAAAATCTTGTTTTCCGAATCGACCGCCCTCGCTTTTGCGGACGCTTTTTGAAGCAATACCGTATAATCCGCGGGAGTATCCTCCCAGAAAGTTTTGGAGGGATGATCCTGCTCGTTCCATATTTCCCAATGGGTGATTTTGCCCTTGTATCTGGTGCAGACAAATTGGACAAAATCTTCCCAATCCGCCCAGTTGGCGGGCTTGTGGAATGTCGGCCTGGTGGCGCTGGACGAGGCCCAAGGCGCCGTATAGCTGAGAATCCACAGTATGTTAACGCCGTTCGCCGTGAGGCGGTTTACAACCGCGTCGCACCTGGCGAGGTAATCCTGATCATATACGCCCTTGGATTTTTCAATGCGATTCCACGACGGCCCCATTCGCACCCATTTGATGCCGGTGGCGATAATCTCATCACACTGCTTCAAATAGTCGTCGCCCCTGTTCATCGGACCGTCGCAAATGCCAAAATAGTCCATGGTAATGCTATCCGCCGTCAAAGAAGGGCCCGCTATGAAACACATTATTATCACAAGCATCCCGCCAAGCCGCCCCAGGAAGCTTGGTTTTTGGGGAATATTATATTTGTTTTGAAATAGTATTGATCGGAAACTTGTCCGGGGCTGTGACTGAAATCGCATGATTGTTTTCATAAAATTTATAATATTATTGGTGGAGCCGATCATGTGAGGAGAAAAGGTTTCGAAAGGGGTGGTGTTGCGCGGGAACTATATGGGTTTTGTATAGTCGAAATCTACCGATAGTGACGGCAAAGCAACAGCATTTCCCCTTGCCAATATTGCCAAAAACCTTACGCAAACGGGACATGAAGATTTCGAATACCCCGATGAGCATGCACCGATGGTCGAGCCTCAAAACTGAGTTGCTATGGATCTATGATGGCATTGAGCAAAGCCATGGGGAGACGGTAACGGCCGATCACAGAAACGGTTACTGGCTTTGGTTAATACACAAAGGCAGCGTGACAATGGCATGTGAACTTGGCATGCAAACCGCCACTGCCGGCCAATGGATGCTTTCGCCCCACGCGCTCACCACGCAAAAGTTCGCCCACGACTCTCGTATTCTCTCGATTCACTTTAGCTGCCAATGGCCAACAGGGGAAAATCTCTTCACGGGCAATCAGGGCTTGGTTTGGAACGCCATGGACACGCCCAAACTCGAGCGTAACGCCCAGTCCCTTCAGCGGCTAGCCAGACGTCACTGTCCCAGCGTGTGGCTGAACCTGTATCTTCAATCCGTTAGCTACCCCCTGTTCATGCGTTTCCAATACGCGCTAACGCTTTTCCTCATTGAGTTTTCGGAGGCAATGATTCGATTTGGCCGTGAATTCAGTCATTATGGCACACACGACGACCGGCTGACCTTGGCGCTCAACTGCATCCATGCGACGCCGCAAAGCAGCCCTTTCCCCTGGGAGTATATCGCCAAGGAAACCGGTCTTAGTCGCAAGCACCTCGATCGATTGTTTTACGCGCATTTTGGCACGACCAGCCGAAACTATTGGGACAAAATTAAACTCGACGAATGCATACGCCTCCTCGAAACAACGACCCTTTCGATCAAGGAAGTGGGCTACCATTTGGGATTCAAGCAGGCCTCCCACTTTTCCACCTGGTTTGCCAAGCATTCGAACCGGTCTCCCCGCGAACACAGAAAGCACGGCACACAAGTATCCGCAAAAGGCATCGTCGGCGATATTCGCGGGAGTTAGGATGCCTCTACGGTTCCAGAAGGTTCCTCATATGGAACCTATTGCCAAACTTATCTCGTGCCGACGCTGCCCAAGTAACAAAAGTTTTCACTTTATGATTTGGGGTGTTGTGGTCGGGCCGTTCACAATGAGTTGGCCATTAGGTTTGATTTCGAGGGGGTCGATGAAAACAACACGCCGGTTGCCTGTCTTTGTGGTGCGGCCGTGATAAACACAATACTGGGTGCCGTTGGCATGCGTGAAAACCATGTTGTGGCCGGTGCCGGTGACGTCGCCGCCATTGTCGGTGTTTTTCTGGAGCACGGGATTATTTTCGGCCTTTTTGAACGGACCGAGAGGGTTGTCCGATGTGGCGTAACCGACGGCGTAGTTTTGTCCGCCGTAATAATTGGCCGAATACATCATGTAATAAGTGCCGTTTTTCTTGAATATAAACGATCCCTCGGTCCACCGGCGATTGACTTCGCGCGAGGTGACGGAGCGGCTTTCCCATTCGGCCTGGGTGTCGTCCATTTTTACGGGCGGGCGCAACAGGAGTCTCGGCTCGCCGATGATGCCGGAAAAATCGGGTTTGATCTCGACGCCGTAAATCCAGCTTTCCTCGATTTCCTTGAACCAGCCGCGTTGTTTCGCCCAGTCGGCGACTTCGCTGGCGACGGGATTTTTATAACAGCAGCGCGAATAGTATAAAAACACACGTCCGTTTTCGAACCAGAGGTTGGCATCGATAATCGGATAGCCGGGATCGAAAATCGGGCGGTTCATCAAGTCCTTGAACGGTCCGCGCGGGCTGTCGGACACGGCGACACCGATGCGAAAGTTTTCCTGTTCGTTCGCCGGGTTCTCCTTCCAGTCGGCGCTGAATAGCATGTAGTATTTTTTGTTGATTTCATAGACCTCGGGAGCCCAGAAATTTTTCAGCGTCCACGATTCGGGCAGCGCGCCTTCGTAAACGCGGCCGATATCCGTCCAGTTTGCGAGGTCGTCGGAGACGCACGCGCGAAAGCCCTTTTCGTTTTCGGACGTGCCATACATGTAGTATTTGCCGTCGGAGGCCTTTAGCACAAACGGATCGCCGAAGGCGACGTTGAGCGGGTTTTTATAGGTGACGCTTTTTTCAGGCTTGGCGCACGAGGCGAGGGCTGTGACCAGGATCGCGGCGATTGCGCAGAGTGTTTGTGTTGAGAAAATTTTCATCGCGTGGAGAAGCGAAACGTTGTCGTGGTTTCGTAGCGGGTTCCGGGGCGGAGGATTGTGCTTGGAAAACGGGGCTGGTTCGGCGAGTCGGGCGAGTGCTGCGTCTCAAGACAGAAGCCGCTGTGTTTTTCGTAGGGGCGACGGCTTTTGCCGATGTTTGCCCCCCCGAGAAAGTTGCCGCAGTAAAACTGAATCGCGGGCTCGGTGGTGAGCACCTCAAGCACGCGTCCGGTGACGGGCTCGAAAACTTCGGCGGCTTTTACGAGGACGCGAGCCCCGGCGTTGCCACGGTCGAGAATCCAGTTGTGGTCGTAACCGCCGCCGAAGGTAAGTTGTTCGTGCTTTTGCCCGATGCGTTCGCCAATGCCGTGCGGCGTGGTGAAATCAAAGGGCGTGCCGGCGACGGGCGCGATTTCGCCAGTCGGGATCAGGCCTTTGTCAACGGGTGTGTAGGTCGAGGCGTTGAGTGTGAGGACGTGGCCCAGAATGTTGCCGGTTCCCTCGCCGCGAAGGTTGAAGTAGGAATGGTTGGTGAGGTTGACGGGCGTGGCTTTGTCGGTCGTGGCGGCGTATTCGATGCGGAGTTCGTTTTTGTCGGTAAGCCAGTAGGTCACGGTCACGTCGAGGTTGCCGGGATAACCCTCCTCGCCGTCCTTGCTCACGTAGTGGAGGCGGAGGCCGGTGGCGTCTTTTTCAGCGACGGGCGTGGCATCCCAGAGCGCTTTGTCGAAACCGGCGTTGCCGCCGTGAAGCGAGCACGGGAGACCGCCGGGATCGTTGTTCGTGGCAAGTTTGTATGTCCGTCCGTCGAGAGTGAACCGGCCTTTCGCGATGCGGTTGCCATAGCGGCCGATGAGCGCGCCAAAATAGGGCGAGTCCTTTGTGTAGTCGGAGACATCGTTGTAGCCGAGGACAACGTCGGCGAAATTGCCTTCGCGGTCCGGAACAATAACGCGCACCACGATGCCGCCGTAGTTGGTGATGGCGACCTTGGATCCTTGGATGTTGGTGAGTGTGTAGAGTTGAGCGGCACGGCCGTCGCGAAGAGTGCCAAATGATGTCATGGTGACGCTTGGTTGCGCGGCGGGCGATGCGGCTGCCGTGATGAGCGTGGCAAATGCAACACCGGCAATGGCGCGAAGTTTTTGTATTTTCATAAAATGAGAGGTTAATTGCGCACGGATACACGCGTCGAAGGCGGGCCCATGTAGGAGCGTTTCATGCCGCCGAGATCGATCACGAATTTTTGAAGCACGAGCCCCGGAGTGCCGCAAATCACGCGCAGGGTGTGCTTGCCTGGCTTGTCTATATAGAGCGTGCTTTTGCCGATCGCGCAGTTGCGGACCACGTTGTCATACCAGGCCTTGGTGTATTCAGAGGTCGAGGTGGTTGGCGCCATGATCGCGCCGCCATCGATGCGAATGCCAAAACGCGTCTCGGCATTTGTGATTTCGTGCCCCGCGAAATCGGGATCGTTAAAGAGTTGGTAGGTCGGAAGCATATAGGTGTATACATCGACCTGGCCGGCGTGGAATGTGTAGAAGTCGTATTCGACGTAGGGGGAATTCAGATTTGTCGGGCTGTGCTTGGACTGGACGGGATTGCCGAATTGCACGCATTTGTCCTCAAACCCGAGATTATTTATCATGCGCATTTTGATTTTGTTGTTCTCCTTCTTGCGGGCGAATCCGGCGGCGGGAATGGACACGATTCCATTGTCCTCAATATATATGCCGCCGACTTCCTCCCGCTTCGGCGTGGCGGGATTGAAGGCGGAGACGAGGACTTGTTTTTTAATATTATTGGCGGTGATTTCAATTGTGCCGAGGAGGTTTTCTTCGCCGTCGGGAACCTTGTTCCAATCAACACCCACCACGACGCGGTTTTCCGTCAGGGTTTCACCGTTGTTTCTGGTGACCACAATCCACGGCGCGGACGTGGTGAGCGTCCACGAAAGCGACTGCGTGCTTTTGTTGTAGATATCCACATAATAACCGCGCTGGAGATAGGGGTTGAAGCATGGAAGCGCGTTGTAGCTGCGGACGCCGCTTTGCACGTCCTCACCCTCGGCCTGTATTCCGAAATCGGGCGTGTCGGGAAGCTGAATGTTTTCCATCGGGGGCAGTTGGTGGTAGGCGGTGGGGCCGCCCATCCTGAGCTGCATCATGCCATTCCATTTTCCGTCGAGCTGATTGTTGTAGATGGCCGTGAGGGCTTCGAGTTTCCGGTAGTATTTCTCAACGTCAGCGGCGATGCCGTTGGTCGCGGCGCGGCCCTGGCGGGCATACATGCGATTTTTCTGCGCGTTGAGGTGCACGCGGTTCATGAGCTCGGCGCCGCGCACTGGATAATAGACAAGTTGGAAAAACGCGGGCTGCTGATCTTTCGGAAGTCCGCTCATGAGGCGGTCGGCAAGTTTTCCGATGCGGTCATAATCGGCCAGGCGCTTCTCGGCCTCCTTGTAGTTAACAAATGAAAACTCGGTGTCGGTGATTTTTTCGCGATGCTCGGCGCGCTGGTCCACATTCCATTCGTAGCCCCAACCCATGAGCTCGGGTTTGCGGGAAAAGGCCAGGCGGTAGAAGTTTGTGGTGACGTCGAGATAGTCGCGGTAATTCTTTTCGCCAAACATCCTGGAGAGCCATTTGGCCTGATAGCTGGCAACCTTGGTGTAATTGAAGGCGTTGATATCCCACGCCATGTCGATGAAGAATTGCATGTGAAACTCGCAGGATTTGATGTCGCCGACATTGAGGAGCCAGATGCGGTCGGCGGTCGTGTCGTAGGCTTTGCGCAATTCCTCATACATGAGCGCGGGCGAGTTGCTGCCCATCCAGAGATAATCATGGGGCCTGCCGAGGTAGGAGACATGATAATACACGCCGGCGCGACCGGAGCGTTTTTGCTCATAGGGATCGCTGAGGCGTTTCATGTAACCATAGTTGTCGTCCGCCCAGATGAGCGTGACCTCGTCGGGCACTTTCAGCCCGTGCGAATACACATCGAGCACCTCCTTGTAGGGAGTGAATGCCTGCGGAATATCGGTGAGAGGTTTTTTGATGACATCGGAGAGGATATCGCGCTGATCAGCGATGGCGGCTTCCAGCGTGCGCACGCGGTCAACCATTTTATTGCTGCCGGCCATTGCCTTGTCGTGGACGCCTCTGAGCGCGAGCGTATATACATTTTCGTAGCGACCGTTTTCCTTGACCCGCTGGCGCAGCACTTTGCTTATCATGTCGCGATTTTGGGCGAAATTCCACTCGCCCATGGTCTTCTTGTCCCACTCGGTGGCATTATTAAACAGAAGCGGCTCGCAATGCGTGGAACCCATCACAATGGCGTAGCTGTCGGCGATTTCCTTGTTTTCCGGATATTTATTAAAAGGGTCCGATGAACCGTGCATCGCGGGGCAAAGATAGTTTGCCTTCATGCGCAACATGAGCTCGCACACTTTATCGTAGGTTTTCGGACCGATTTTCGTGCCGGGCTCGAAGGTGTTTTTGGCCCAATTCGTCAGCCCCCAATCCTCATCATTAATAAAAATGCCGCGGTATTTCACGGTTGGCGGTTTCGACACGACCTTGGTCACCTGAAGAACAATCTCGGATTTTTTCGCCACGGGAACATCGGCCCACCAATACCACGGCGACACGCCGATGAGTTCGGAAATCGAGAGGAGCCCGTAGGCCGCGCCGCGCCGGTCACTGCCCGCAATCACGAGCGCCGTTTTGACGCCGGGTTGCGGATCGCGGATAAGCTGGATGGTGTAACATTCCCATTTTCCGCGAATCGAATCGATGTCGGCAAGCTTGCCCTCGGCGGCCCATTTGTCGATGAGCGCGCTTTGACCGAGAGTGCCGACGACGACGCAGTTCGCAGCGGGCTTGGTGCTGACAGCGACGGTTTTTTTGGTGACGCGCTTGATGTCGTCGGAAAAAAGGCGCGCGGATGTTTCGATGACGCCGGCGTCCTTTGAGTCGTAAACGATGACGGTTTGCGCGGAGTCGTGGCGAAGGGCGAACGTGTTGGTTTCGTTCATCGCAGTCGCGAGTGTGACTTGGGCGCGGACAAAAGACGCGGAAAGCCCGAGAAGCAGCGTTAAAAATATAATTCTGAGTGATGACTTGATCATAGGGTGTCGTGTTAAATTTCTGCTGTGAACGATGGCTTGCCCGCCAACAAGGGCGCACGTCCCCGTGGCGTGCCGGCAATAGGCGTGGAAGCGTTCATTTCTTAGATGCCGCACGGCCGGATATCCTCTACCGCGCGTTTGATAAAAAGAAGCATTGTTCCGAACAAACGCGCATGCGCATATTTCATTCCGGACGAGAGAAACGGGGATTACTTCGCCGCGGGTTTCGAGCGCTCGAGAATGACCGCGTCGAGCGAGGGAGAGCTGGCGGGATTAAAGATGCCGCTGATGCGGGCGTTTTCAAGACGGTCGCCATAGATGACGTGTCGGGGTTGCTGGAATTTTCCCTTGCCCCAGCGGACATTATAGCCGTCGACGACGGGATCTTTGGCGTTGGCAAGAATGAGCGAGGCGGGGATTTTTCCGTAGTCAACCTCGACCTCGACACCGGAAGCGCCGCCGGAGATTTTTTTAGCCTTGGTGAGGTCTTCGTCGCCAACCATGGAAAGAAAGATGTTGCGGAAAACGAGGTTTTCGATGGGGGAATTAGGGTGTCCAGTGATGATGCTGCGACCTCGGGTGTAGATGGTAATGTCACTAAAGAGCACGTCACGGATGGCTCCGAGGCGGGAGCTTTTTTGGCGGCGGTTGATGTCCATGATGATGGGCCATTCGTTGCCCTTGTCCCATTTGCGCTTGGTGGTGATGGAGATGTTGGAAAAGCGGATATTCTGCATGGTGCCGCCGTCCTTGACGAAGAGCGCGATGCCGGTGCGGGAGTCGGTGATGGTGCAGTTGCTCATGTAAACGTGGCGGAAATCGCCGTGGCTTTCGGTGCCGAGTTTGAGCGCAGAGGCGGAGCTGATCATCACACAGTTGGTGACGGTGACGTGTTCGACGGGCGGGGTGCGGTCGCCCATTTTTGTCGTTTTTAAGACGATGCAGTCGTCGCCGGATTCGATGCGGCAGTCGGAGATCATCACTTTGCGCGAGGAGTCGATGCCGATGCCGTCGGAGTTTATGACGCGGAGATTGTTGACGATGCTGCAACCGCGGATTTTCACGTCCTCGCAATTTTTCACGTGGACGGTCCAGCAGGGGGCGTTGCGGATGGTTATGTTTTCGAGGCGAACGCCGGTGGAGTTGAGGAATTCAAGCATGGGTGTCGGACGAAGTTTTACGCTTTTCATGTCCTCGCTGAAGTAGGAGTCGCCGTTGCCGTCGATGGCACCGGCTCCCTCGATGGCAACGTTTTTGGCGTCGCGAGCGTAGATGAGGTGACGTTGCGGGTAGGTTGCCTTGCCTTTGGTGCCGCTGATAAGGCCCTGCCGGTAGAGTTTTTCGACTTCGGTGTAGTCCTCGACGTTGGGGCTGCCGAGGATGGTGGCGCCGGCGGTGAGGTGAAGAGTGACGTTGTCCTTGATGTGGACGGTGCCGACGAGATAGGTGCCCGCGGGGAACCAGACGGTGCCGCCGCCCTCGGCGGTGCATGTGTCGATGGTTTTCTGGATGGCGGCGGTGTCGAGCGTGGCGCCGTCGCCCTTGGCGCCGTGGTCGCGGACGTCGTAAAGCGAGCGGATGTCAGCGGCATTGAGCGCGGTGGCGAGCGCGAGGAATATGGCGATGTTGCGGAAGATTTTCATGGTATTGGAAAAGGGGGCAGGCACTCAGTTTTGTATTATTTGAAAAGAGAGAGATCAATTGAATCGGCCATCATGCGGTAGCCTTTGTCGCCGGGATGCAGATGGTCGCCGCAATCCGCCGCCTTCAACATGCGGTCCGGATTTTTGGGATCGCGCACGGTGGCGTCGAAATCAATCACCGCGTCGAACTCGCCACTCGTCCGTATCCAGTCATTGATGCGCTGGCGCCTGGCTTCGAGTTGCGGCTTTTTCGCGTAGAAGGAGCCGCCGCATGGCAATATGGTTCCGCCAAAAACACGCATGCCACGCTTGTGAGCGAGCGCGATGAACCGCCTGTATGCCGCGATGATTTCATCCGCGTCCGTTTTGCCGCCGCCGAGATCATTGATGCCCTCGAGCACAATCACCCAGCGAACGCCGGTTTGCAAAAGCACGTCGCGCTCGAAACGCTTGAGCGCGGGCTCGCCCTTGCCGCCGCGACAAACGGTGTTTCCGCCGATGCCCTGGTTGAGCACGCCGATGTGCGCGGTCTCGGGATTGGCCAGCAGGCGGCGCGCGAGGAAATCGGGCCAGCGGCGATTTTCGTCCTCAGTGGAACCGCGTCCGTCGGTGATGGAGTCGCCCAGGCACACAATCGCCGCGGCGTTTTCATTCGCACTCACGTCCACGCCGGAAAGATAAAACCATGTGTTAGTGTTCACGGATGATTTGAGCGAGGGCGCGGCAACGGCGTCGCCCGTCTGAAAAAAACTTTTGCAGCGCGCCGACCGATGACCGGTGACTTCGTTCACGTGCTTCTCAACATGAATGGTCACCGTGAGGTCGGCCCCCGGCGCCAGGTCGAAATCGAGCGGATCGGAAATCATCAACTTGCCGGCGGGAATCGCCACCGAAGACCGCCCTTGAAACGCGAGAGGCTTGAGTGTGTTCGCCTTGATTTTATGCGAGCCATTTGAAACCGCCACTGTCGCGGCTGTGATGCGCAAATCGTTTCCCGCTTTCGCAAACGCGTTCGAAAACCGCACTCGCATTTGTTTTCCGCCAATGGAAACACGCACGATTTGCCTGATCGTAACATTGCCCAATTCAGGCAGCGAAGGCGGCATCAGCTTGGCCTCGACTTTTTGCGCCGACGCGGCCCAAGTGCCAACCCAGTGCATGCCGTCGGTGCGCGCACTGTCCGTCTGCCGCGCCGCAAGCTGTCCCGCGCATGCGACAAACAGGGCGATAAAAAAAGCGGGGAGAACAGAGTGAAAACTGCCTTTAATATTCATGGTCATCACGAACCGCCCCCGGCATCGGGAATGCCGGAGCGTTTTTCAAAATAGTCGTTTATGGACTGCCGCCATTTTTCAGCGTGCCCGGCTTGTTCGGACAACTTTTTCCGGACGTGCTCATAACGCTCCTTGTCTATGAGCTTGTTGAGTGCCTTCCAGCGTTCCGTGAAATCGCGCGCCGTGGCCACGCCTTCATTATGCCTGTCATAAAACGCCTGGATCACCGTCGTGCCGTTTTTGAGTTTGTGGGTGTAGGGCACGTGATGGAAAAACAACAAAAGCTCCTCCGGGCATGTCCCGAGTTTTTCATACCGGGAGCGCCAGGGCTCGGAAAACTGCCCGGCATAACCCGAGCCTTTCGCCGCGGTGCGATTGGTTCCAAAGCCCTTGGCATCCGCCCTGTGAACGGAACCGCGCGAGGCCGGGGCGGGGTCGATGTGCTTGCCGCGATCGCACAGCATTCCGATTCCAAACGGGCTTGTGTAATTTTCATACGCCGGCCAGGAATCGCGCAAAATCGACACTATGGTTTTCACGACCACCGGATCGCGTCCGAAGGTCAACCGCACCCAGTCCGACGCGATCTCGTCCGGCGACGTCTCCGGATTCCATGCGAGCCGACCGAAAGCATAGGTGTTGGCCTGCGCGAGCAAGTGCCCGGTCCAGTTTCGGGAGTCGTTAATATTCATCACGCCCGCAATGGCATCGGTCGTGTTCCACATGCGCGCGTCGTTCTTCTCACCCTTCAGCGGAAAGCGCAGCACGTCCGACCACATTTGCCCGAGGAAACACACATGCCTGTCCTGCCCCGTGTATTCCTGGGTGATTTGGAATTCGACAGCGAGATCGGTGCGCGGCATCGCGCCGAAAAGGGTCGAGATCGGTTCGCGCACCTGAAAATCGACGGGGCCGTTTTTGACCTGTAGAAACACATTTTTGGCAAACTTGCCGTCGAGAGGCTTGAATTGATTATACGCCTGCGGGGTGCGGTCGCCTTTTGCGTTATATACAAATGCGCGCCAATACACATAACCGCCGTGCGGCGCGAGGGCCTCGGCCAGCATGTTCGCGCCCTCGGCGTGCGTGCGTTTGTATTTGAGCGGGCCAGGCTCGCCCTCGGAGTCGGCCTTGACGAGGAAACCCCCGAAATCCGGAATCACCTTGTAGATTTCCGCCGCCTTGTTTTTCCACCATGCGCGCACGCGCGCGTCCGCCGGATCCGCCGTGTCCAGCGAACCCACGATGGAGGGGCTGAAAAAATTAACCGATATATATAATTTCACGCCATAGGGACGGAGCACCCCGGCCAGCGCCGCGAGCTTGGGTAGAAATTCCGGCGTCAGCAGGCGCCAGCCTTCGAGCCCGTTTTTGGCGGTGTTGACGTTGTTAACAACGACTGCGTTGAGCCGCATCGAGGCGAGCATGCGCGCCCAGTCGTTCAATCGAGAATCCACTTTTTTCGGCAATGCGTTCCAATCGAATATGCTTTTCCCTCCATAACCGCGCTCTATCGAGCCCCTGACCGGGTTGTCCCAATGATTGGCGAAACGATGGCGCATTTTGGGCGCGTCAACAACATGCAGCCCCTGCAATGAACCGCCGAGTTGCAATGTGCGCAACAGCGCAAAGGTTCCGTATAAAATACCGCGCGTCGAGTTTGCCGCAATGATTGTCGCCGGACGCCCCTCCCATGCGCCCGTGCGCAACACGAAGCCCTCCTCCCCCACCCCGGCAAGTTCCCCGGCGCCGACGAGCGATGCGATTGCGGGATGGGCATTGCGACCGCCCACGTAAATGGATCCGGCCTTGGCGTTGTTTGCCTGAAACGCCTTCCCGAGAATCGCCGGAAGCGCGCGTTTGAGCTCCAGATATGCCGCGCCAGCCTTGAACGACTCCGGCGCCACAACCTCGCCGCCGCAATATTGTATATATTCATTGCGGCGGGCGGTGTCCGCTTCGAGCCGGTAGCGCAGCCAGAATTCGTAGCCGTCCTCGGCATGGGCGAAATTGGCGACTAACGCGATGCCTATGATCACCAAACAACGGGCGATTCTTTGGAGTGCGGAAGCAGAGGGCGCAGCCCGGCGACGCCGCTTTTTGCACGCAAATGAAATTCGGGAATCGCCCAAAGCGGTGTCGCCGCTTCGCTCTGCCGCCGCACTCCAAAGAGCGTCTTCGTTTGTCTCACGTTTCATTGCGCAGTCCTCGCGCGCTCCAACAACGCCTTTACTGCGGGCCATGTGATTTCGCGGCTGGCGTCAGGGTCGGGATGGATGCCATCGGAAACCATTTTTTTATAACGCTTCATATCCTTCGTCATGATCTCCCGCCACACCGGAAAATTATCGACCAGCGGCAGATTATTGCGAGCCGCGTAGTCGCGATACACGGCATAATATTTTTCCATTTGAGGGCGGTCGCTGCCGTATGATTTTCCGCCCGCCTTGGGCGCGTCTGAATCCCAGGCTGGATTCATGGTTTGAAGAACAATGTCGACTTGCGGATTCTGCTCGCGCAACGCGCGCACCATCGCGTCGAGGTTTTGCTCCGATTTTTTAATGGAGATTTTGTGCTTTGTGGCCGAGTCGTTTGCCGAAAATTCGATAAACACCAGGTCGGGATTTTTCGAGAGCACGCGTTTCTCCAGGTTGGCCAGCCCCCATCTGGAGGTGCGGCCTGAGAGCGCGGCCCGGACAAACGTGACCTTTCCGCGATAGGTTTTCTTAAAATACTTTTCGAGCTCCGTCACCCAAGCGCCCGAGACACTCAGGCTAGTGCCATAGACAACGACCGTCTGCTGTTTGCCCGCGTTGAGGTTTTTAAAAAACGTCGTCGGCAGCGGCCCGGCTTTGTCCGTTTTTTGGTCTTGGGCAAATGCGAGTGTTATTGGCACGAGCATGAGCGCGGCGACAAGTATGAGCGTGCGCGGTGTTTTCATGATTTGTGTATTTTGAGTTGATATAAAAAGTGAACCCGGATGACGCATCGGGAGGCAACGGCGCGGCAGTGTCGCGCCGTTGCGTATCACAAATACAAAATCCAGGGGAAGGTGTTTGCGCGCAATCGCGTTGCCATCAGTGCTTGTTTGCGCGTCCGAAGTTAAAAATCCAACGGCCTAGCGCGAGCGCGGCGAGCCCGAAAAGGAACCAGACGCTGGGCGCGCCACCACCGCCGCCACCGCCGCCGCCATCTATGACGACGGTGCCGCCGGAGCCATTGGAAGTGTCAACGGCAAGCGTCATGGAACTGTTGACCGTGCCCGATGCGTTGAAGGCGACGACTTGATACACACCGGCATCGGATGCCTGCGCGGAATCAATCGAAATCGTGTGCGCCTGGCCCCGGCTACCGCTCACGGCGACGCCGTCCTTATACCATTGATACGACGGCGCGGGCGCACCCCAAGCGCGGCCCGCCAGAGTGAGCGATCTGCCGGCCCTGACCGTGGAGCTGACGAGCGGCGAGACGATGCAGGGCGGCGAGACCAGCGTGCGAATCGCGCTGTTGCCGGAATCAATCACATAGATGTCACCCGTGCCATTGGCATCAACAACAATGCCGGCGGGGGCGCTCAAGAGCGCGGTGTCGCCGCCGCCATCGACCGCGCCCGCGAGTTGCGGCACGCCAATGAGCGTGGAAACAAATCCGGCCTTGGGATCGCACACGCGAATCGTGTTGTTGCCGGTGTCGGCAATATAGAGGAAACCGGCGGCGTCGATTGAAAGGCCTTGCGGGCTGTCGAAGCGCGCCGCGCCGTCGCCACCGTCCCAATAGTGGATATCGCCAACCGAGCCGGCGACCGTGCCAACCGCGCCCGTGGCGAGATCCACGCTACGAATCAGGCTGTTCAACGTGTCGGCCACGTAGAGTGTGTTGGCGGCATGGTCATAAGCGAGACCGCTGGGGCCGTTGAACTTTGCGGCTGAACCGACACCTTCGGCAAAGCCACCCGCGCCGACGGAGCCCGCGAGGATCGTTATGGAGCCATCCGCCGCGGAGATTTTTTTGATCACATTCGCGGTCGCTCCGCCCTCGGTGAAATACACATTGTCCGACGAGTCTATCGCGAGACCGCCGGGGTTGGACAATCCGGTCGCGATCGGCCACACGGTTTGATCGAGCGGCAACACCTTCATGATGGCGCCGGTTTGCTGGCTGGCGAAATAGACGTTGCCTTGGGAATCTGTGGCGACCGCGGAAGGCTGGCCGGCGGAGACGTAGCTGGACACATCGCCGTTTGTCGCGATGGTGCGGACAGTATTGTTGGCAAAATCGGCCACGTAGATCGTGCCGGAAATGCCAAACGCCGCCGTGTGCGGCTGGTCGAAACGCGCCGCGGTGCCGTTCGCATCCACGAGCCCCGGCGTCTCCAACGCACCCGCATAGGTCACGATGGTGGAGGCGGCCGGTTCGAGCGCAATGGCGACATCCTGGACAAAGGTGCCGGCCGAGTCGGTCGCGCTTATTTCCACCATGTAGTAACCCGCCGCGGAGGGCGTCCCCGAGATGAGGCCGGTGGCCGGATCAAGCGCAAGGCCGGGAGGAAGCCCCGTCGCGCCGTAACTCGCGGCAGGCGTTTCCGCGGTGATTTGATAAGTGAACGGCTGCCCTGTCGCGCCGCCGGCGGTCGTGGGACTGTCGATAAACGGACCGGGCGGAACCGGGATGACACGCAAGCCGATCGTGCCCGTTCCCGTGCCACCGCTTGTCGTCGCGGCAAGGATAATTGTGTAATCGCCCGTGGATGCAGGCGCGCCTGAAATCGCACCGGTCGCGGGATCCACCGCCAAACCGGAAGGCAGATTTGTCGCCGAGTAGCTTTCGATGCCCGCGGTTGACGCGACCATAATCTGGTCGGCATACGCCCTGCCCGCGTAGCAAGTCGCGGAGCCCGAGTTGGTGATAACGGGAATCGGATAGTATTGTTTTATAACTATATTAATCGTGCCGGTGACAGTGCCGACGATATTGGAAGCCTCGACGACAACCGGATACGTCGAGCCGGAAATCGCCCAAGTGGTGCCATCACCCGTGCATGTTCCGGAAAGCGTGGCAGTGAGCCCATCATAAGACAACCAAGAGGGCAGCACGCTCGTCACCGTGGTCGAGGTGACAAAGTTTGTGGCGGTTATTGTATAACTGAACGCCTCGTTCAAGAAACCGTTGACCGTGGACGAACTTGTGATCACGGGATCCGGCATCGAATCCATGATATCAAAGGTCAACGGACTGCTGCCGGTGCCGGTCGCATTAATGGCCTGCATCGTCACTGTCGTTGTGCCCGATGCCGAGGGCGTGCCGGCAATTGCTCCCGTGAGCGCATTGAGCGTCAAACCGGCGGGAAGCGTGCCGCTGACGCCATAGAACGCGGGGGCGTTCTCGGCGGTGATCTGATAATCGAGCGGATAACCGCGCACCCACACCATGCTGGTCGCGCTCGTAATAACAGGCGCCACCGTGGAGTCGTCGATAATGACTGTGATCGTGGTTTCCGTGACACCGCTCGGATTCACCACCCGAAGCGTGACCTCCCATGTTCCGGTGCCGTCGGGCGTGCCGGTCAAGCGCCAGACTTTGGTGACGGGATCCTGCACGAGACTCATCCACGCAGGATTGCCACTGATTAAATAGAATTCTTGGGGAAGATTTTCCGCCGTAATATCATAATTGAATTCCTCCGTAGAGGAGCCCACGGCAATCGGGTCCATCGTAAACTCGGGCTTCGGAACCGAATCCTTCACTTCGAAGGTTATCGTCCCCGTAACGGTGGCGGCCGGATTCACTGCGGATATTACAGCCGCATAGGTGCCGGCGCCCACAGTGGGCGTCCCCGATATAACAAAGGTTGCCGGATCGTATGACAGTCCCGGGGGCAAACCGGTGACACCAATCGTGTCGATTTCGCCGCCAAACACGATGGGCGCCCCAACGTAAGCCCAACCCTGCACAACCTCAACCATGCTGCTGAAACCCGAAATCGTGGGGGATTCATACAGCTTAAAAATAATACCATGATCGTCGCGCATAAGCCTGTAGCCAAAATCTGGCTGCGCATATACAGCAGGCATGTCCACCGACAAACCTGCGGTGATCTCATTTGTAAGAGGATCCACCGTCAGTCCGTCGAAAGTTTCCTCAAAGGTGCCATCGGCGGTGAACAATGTATATTCACCAGTGGCGGCCGCACCTTCGGCAAGATCGGTGATCTTTATGACAGTATTATCAAACCCGATGGTCTTTAGTGACGCGCCCGAGCTATTGATAACGGCAACGTTTGTATTTGTGCGCCCCTTGCCGAGTGCAAAATTAATCACAGCGCCGTCCTCCAGTTGCACAAGCGTCTGCGCGGTGGCAAGCGATCTATCGACGGTCAAAGTCGAATAACCCGCGCCAATCGTGCCGGTGAATGTGCCCGAGTCCATCGCCGCGGGGTCCGACTTGACAAGGGCCAAGTCGCCGGGTTGCAAGGTTCCGCCACTGGCAATAGTCACAACGCCCACGGTGCCTGATCCGCCAAAGGTCGCGCCGCTGCCCGCGGTCCCGGTGCTTTTGAGGATGGAGCCGTTTGCCATGATCGCGCCATTGGTCGCGACCACCAAGCCAGTATGCGCTGCGGCATTGCCACTCAAAACCAGCGTGCCCGCGCCATCCTGAATCAGGCCAACGCCCGAGCCATTAATGCTGCCGCCAAACTCAAGCCGTCCGGCTGCCACAGTGACGGTGCGCTGCGGAGATGCCAATGCAACCTGGCCTGTGCCCAGATTTAGGTCGTTTGTGCCGAAAAAGGTAAAATCACCATGGAGTTCAGTTTTTTGATTATATTTAACGGTGATTGCGGTGCCGCTTGTATTGTCAACAGTTGTGGCGTCGCTAATTCTGAAAGTCCCGTCGCCAAGCGCGCCGGCGTGATTTATGTTCAACTGCCCCTCCTCCAAAATTACAGCGCCATCAAACGCGCTCGGTGACGACATGCCATTGAGACCAGTTGTATTGTCCTTAATATCGCCTCCCAGCGTCAGGATGCCAGCTCCTCTTTTATAAAGGTTCGAACTTCCTATCGTATAGCGTCCGTTCATATCAATATCGCCAGAACCGCGAAATATCGCATGGGCCGATCCGCTGCCGCCTCTATTGAAGAAGACATCCGACCCAATAACCAATTTGCTCCCGTTTGTGGGATTATTATTTACAAATTCGTGATATGACCCACCCGCTCCATTCAGAGTGATGCGAAAAGCAATATCATCGGTATGATCCCCATCAATGGTAAACGAGCCGGATCCATTCTCCAGTATAAAATGGGCAATAGTGCCCGAGCCAACGCCATGAAAACGCATGTAACGACTGTTTGGACTAAACGTGCTGTCACCGAGGAAAAAAACATCTGTCACTTGGCCGGCCGTTAGCTTAATCGTATGCAAGCCATTTGAACTTGAACTGCCCCGGGCGATGTTGAATTGGAATCAAACGCAACGTATTCGTCCTCGCCTTTCTGCGAAAACGTGCCCGACCCGGCAAATAGAATCGTGTCGCCGGCGCCAGGGGCTGTGTTTCCAGACCAGTTGGCCGTCGTGAGAATCCTCGTATTGGCACCAAGGCCAGTCCACGTGCGTTCGGCCGCCGAGGCGCTTTTGGGCAGGCAAACAAATGCGCATATCAGCGCGAACAGGCAGGCGACGGAGGCAAACCAGCGTGGCGTGGAGCTTTGGAGATGACTCGACAGTTTCATGGGATTATGCGTGTTAATTGTTTATATTAAAGGCGTGGTTTGTATTTGTTAAAAACTTCCCTGAAGTCCGAAGGTGATGCGTATTCCGGAGGATTTGGTGGATGATAGCTGGGCGCCGCCCGGAGTGCTTGGGCTGACCACTTCAGATTCACTGTCAGGCTTGTCCAGCAGGTTGCTGCCTTGGGCAAATATGGAAAGTCTTCTTGTAATTCTGAATGAAGCATCGGCACTCAGCCAGCTACGCTCGCGACGATACTGGCGTGTGCCGGGCTCAACATTGTCATTGTTTTCATACACACTCGATATGTAGCGCCCCTGCAATACCCAGGACACGCGGGCGCTGAGACGACCACGACTGTAAGCGAGTGACGTCTTGTAAGAACGGGGCCTGTATGCAGAGCCCGTAGCCGTATCCGACTCCGTGCCCGACTTCGTGCGCCATGTCACGCCCGCGGACACGGTGAAGCCGCGCGCCCACGAAGGGAGGAACGTCAGCGACTGGCGATAATAAAGCGAGAGCTCCCGCAAGGTGAACCTGTGGGGTGAGTTTGTCTTGGTTGATATAAAATAATCCTTATACTCCTCGCCGATGCCATAATAAGCGCGCAATTCGTCGGTGACGGGAGTTATGGTTTCCACATGGCGGTTTGTGTAATCGCGGGTAAAGGCGGTTATCTGGAACAGCCCGCCCTTCACAAAATAGTAGTTTATTTCGCCGCGCCACGTGTGCGCCGTCCACGGTTTCAAATCCGCATTGCCGCTGCTCAACTCAATATAGTGGGTTAGCGGGTCCAAACCGAGATCGGGCAGGCGAAGCGAGCCGTTATAAATGCCAAAATTCGGCCGTCCGATTGACTTGAACCACGAGGCGCGGACGACAATGCGATCCTCCCACAGCTTATATTGGAGGTTCACACTGGGAAACCAATTGTCATAGTTTTTCTTGTTATTCGTGGCGCGCTCCATCCATTCGCCGCTCTCGGCATTGCGAAGGGGCCCGTTGCCGGTCACATGCGTCTGCTCAAAACGCACGCCGCCGACCAGGTAGAGTTTATTATTGAGGAAGGAAACATCCCCCGGAGGTAACCCGATGAAATGGTTTCCTCCGCATGGCGCGATCCGGTATAGCGGCTCTCCGGAATATCGGTGCGGAAATACGCTTCGTGCGCCTTGAAGTGGTTGTAAAACAGGGCATTGTTGAGAAACTGAAAATCGCCCAGGCCAATGAGCTTGGAAAATTGCTTATAATGGACGTTTTCCTCAAACCCCGCGGCATCGTTGTCCGAGGCGGCGGGCGTGGAATTGCTGTTAGGAGTGGTGGACAGATAAATGCCATCGGGGCCGTAATAGTGGTAATTTTTATATCCAGAACTTGTCAGGTCCATTATCTCCTGCCTGATATCCACGCCCGCCTTTAGAATCACGGGCACGCCAAGGACATTAAAATCCCTGCGGGCGTTGGCGTAGTAGGTGCGTTTCTCATTGTAGTTCTCGGCGGGCCGGGTTGTCGCCACGCTGACGACATATTCATCCAAGCGGTGGTAATCGACAGGAGTGTCGGTGTTGACCACATAGGCCTCGACATTGCTGGCGGTCCTGGCATTCGAGGGCTTGTCGAGGACGAGACTCAGCGCGCCGCGATCGACGGAAACCGTGCGGAAATATCCATTGTCAGTGTCGGTGTATGACAAATCCTCTCGGGAGAAACCCACGCCGGCCTCGATTTTCCACACGGAGCCAATATGCCTGTAGGCCAGTGTTGGCGTCCATCTCTTGGTTATTTTTTTGCGCGATGTGGAGGGCGCCTGGATATAGCCATTGCCCTCCGTATGCTCCATGTTTGTCTTGGCGAGATTGATGTTTGTGAAATGGAATTCGCGGTTACGGCTTCCATAAACCTGGTCCATATACGTGTATGAAAGGCCGAAGGAAAGGCGACCCGCCCGCCCCAGGCGCCAATCCGCCGTAATAGACGCCGATGTGCGCTCCGTGATATACGAGGAAACGGTGGCGCTATACTCCGAAATATAAGGCGCGGAATAAGGATTGGGCACGTCCGGCGCCGGATATGAGTTTGTGAATGAATTGCCGATGCCGCGCCATGTGAAGCTGTTTTGATCGGTGATAACTGATGAATAATTATAAGCGCCCGACACCGTAAACCCAAATTTTTTGCTCACAGGATTCGTATAGTTAAACTCCCAGCTGGGTTTTGTCTTTTTCTGGGGATCGTAAAGCGGCCCCGCCGTTCTGCCCAGGGTGAATTCGCGGTCGGACATGATGAGCGAGGTGGAGAACTTAAACCTCGCCCGCTTCGACTCAAACGCCCCGCGCGGCAGCATGTTGACAGAACCGCCGAGCGCGTCACCGCGATGTTCCGGAGTGGGCGCGAAAGTAACTTCGATGCGGCTGATATTGTTTATGGAGAACTGCTGCAGCTGCACAGTCCGCCCCGTGGTGCCCTCGGATGCCGCGCTGGCAAAATCGAAGCCGCCCAGCTGCACGGGCACGTAGTCGGCGCTCGCGCCGCTAAGGGAAATGGAGCGCGACTCGCCGCCGGCGTCTATGTCAACCTCGACGCCCGGGAGGTTGACCAAAAAATCGCCGATGTTGCCGGTGGGGTTGACGCCGAACTCGTCGGTGGAAACCACGGTTTTCATGTTTATCGCATTGCGCTGCTCTTGGTCGGCAATCGCGGAGCCAAGCTCCTCGCGGGACGCCACCACGACGTATTTTTCCATCTTCACCACGTCGTCCGCGCCGGTGATTTTAACCTCCGCCGTGAGATCGATATCGGCGGTGGAAGTCGCGCCGTCGACCACGGTCACTGTCCTGCTTCTCGGGTCGAAGCCGCTGAATGACGCGGTTATTCGCACGGAGCCTGCGGGAACGTTTGGAAAATAGAAACTGCCGGTGTCGTCGGTAAGCGCGACCCTGTCGGTGCCCTGGATGGAGACGCGGACACTTTCCAGGTAACGGTCCTGATCGGGGAAATAGACGCGGCCTTCGATGGAACCCGAGCCGGCAGGTTGCGCAACGGGCGCGGTTTCGGCGGCGTCCTGCGCGCGGAGCGCGGTGAAAAAGAACGCGAGGAGGAAAAGCAGGCCGGTGAGTTTTTGCGTAAACGTGTTCATGTGGGTTTGGGTGCTTGCGGCTGTTTTGTTTAAATGTGCTGCTTACCACGCATGGCGGTAGCCGGCGTTGAACGACCATTTCCGCTCATAGGAATCGGCCTTTGCGTATTCATATTCCAAATACACCTGATTTTTCTTATCGATGATATAGGAGCCGCCGACGCCGGCCTCGTAGCGCATACCATCAAAGTCGGCCTGAAGCTCGCGCTCATCCGCCGTGATTTCGCCGCCGGTGCTGGTGTTGTAAACCGCCGCGATTTTTGCGTAGGGGAGAAACTTGGCGCCTTTGTCGCGATAGCCGAAGCGCAGTTGCGCGCGGTATTGCTGCGCGGTGGCGGTGTCGATGGAGACGTCCATTCCGTTGTCGGTCGTGTAGTCCTTGCCTTTCAGCGACGCATAGGCGGCCTGCACGCCGGGCTCCAGCCACCATCCCCGGTTTTTGCGTTGGCCCAGCCATATTTGTTTGCCGATTTCCAGCGAGGCCGAGGCGACTTCGCTCTTGTAGTTGCCGCCGATATGCGAACCGTCGCTTGAGGTGGCGTTGAATTTGTTGCGATTGATGTCCTGCTTGCCAACTAGGTCGATGAACCAGCCGCCATCGGTGATCCGGCTCGCGTATAAGCCGACGCTCACGGTGTCGGTGCTGCCGTCGCCGAGATTGGTGAAGGTGCGGTCGGCGCGCCCCGCCCCGCCGTAGACGCCGACAAATGTCACCGCCGAGGAGGAGCGAAACGCCTTGTCCGCGCCGGCATGGAGCAGCCACATGTCCTCGTCGAACGCCGCGCCGCAGAGGCTTTCCTTCGTGCTGATGCTTTGGTTCGCGGCGCGCGCCCAAAGGTTGCCCCTTGGTGCTTTTGAATCCGAGCTGAACTCCTGGCGCAGGTCGCCCATGCGTTTCGTCACGGAGTCGAGGCTGTAATGCCATTCCGCCCCGACGGCGGCGGCGGTGGCGACGATGGTTTTGGCCGCGCGGCTGACGCGCGCGTGATCGGCGGCCAGATACCACATGTTTGTGTCCGGCATGAGAATGTTGTCACCGGTGCCTTGCACGAGGTTGAACACATAGCCGCCGGATTCCACCTGGCCGTTGAGGAGGGTGATGGTCGCCAGCGATTCATTGGTTTTCGAGTAGATGGGCATGACTTGATCGTCCGTGGTGGCCTTCTCCGTGAACCTGATGTCGAGCGCAAAGTCGCCCGTCGATTTCTTGAACGCGATGACGTTGCTATCCCCGGTGTTGGGATTGGCATGAATCCTGATGGTGCCCGATCCGCTGAGGTTGTTTATGTTCAAGCGCGGCATGTAGGTCCGCGTCGGCGGGACAAAATCGAGCGTGCCGCCCTCAAAAACGAGCGGGTTGCTGGCCGTGACATGAGAGACAAGCGTGCCGGTGATACCGACTCGCAGCGTCGAGTTTCCATCCACCCTGATTGTCCCCGAGCCAGTCAGCCGCGCGGACGGCCCGAGCGTGACATCTGAGTTTTCAATGCTGGTGTGCGCTTGCAGGATGCCGGTCATAAACAAGGTGGAGGATTGGAAGAAGACGGTGCCGCTGTTGTTGATCGAATTCGTGCGCATCGTTCCCGACACATTTTGATAAACAAAGGAGCCGCCGTAGCCCGCGCTGATGGTGCCCGCGCCCAGCGAGTCGGCAGTGGAAAGCACGATTTGCGAAACGGAGCTCCTGTTTGCGACGCTCATTGTGCCTTCAAAATTCGGATTATCCCCCTCGAATATCACACTGGCCGTGCCGTCGGTCGGGATTTCAATGCGGAAGGTGCCGCCACCCGAGAGGGAGTTGGGCGCGATGCGCGAATCGACGCTTGTTGTCGAAGTCATTGCAATGCGCAGGTAACCCCCGTTCAGGTTGAGGGATGAGCCTTCATCAAGGAGCAGCACTTGTCCGACGTTCAACTGCCTGCCGTTCATGTCCACGGCGGCACCCGATTTGATATGCGTGCCGACGGTGCTGCCAAATCCATTGTTCTCGCCGATAATGACTTTGCCCGAATTGACCGTGGTCGCGCCTTTGTAATCGCTGCCCACGCCGTTGAGCCACATGACGCCGGCCGCATTGATTTCCACACCGCCCGCGCCGGTGAGTCGCGCGCTCAACGTATTTTGGGAAATGCCGCCGGTTCCGCTGTTTCGCAAATCAAGCGTCTTGCCGGAAAGTATTTCGAGTTTGGTTAGTCCGTAATTCACATAAAGGCCGTCGTTTTCGGAGCCGGTTGTGAGGCGATAATCGTAGGTGGCTTTCGCGACTGTGCCAGCGGTGCCTTGCATAATATCGCGCGTCTGCGCGTTTGTGATCACGGCATTGTTCGCATCGACCAGCTTGAAGTTGGATGCGTTCACATTGACCTCACCGTATGCGTCAACAAGAGTCGCGATGATATTTGCATCGTCCTGCTCAAAGAGACTCGACGCGGGCAAAACTGGCGCAGTGAGAGGAGACCCCACCGTATCGGCCAAACGTATGGTGCCACTAACCCCATACGTGGCATAATTGTTCATGGTAAAATGATAAACCGCCAGCACACTGTCACCTGTCACAGCTGCCGGGTTTGAAATATTAGTATTAAATACCAGTGTGCCGGCATCCTTGGCGCTGGCCAAGGCATCGCCCAAAGCAAGAACGCCTATATATTTGGTGCCGGAGCCAACGACAATCGATGAAGACGCCGATACAAGCAAACCGGAATACGCAAGTGCGTAGGCGCCAGCGCCACTGTTCAAATCAAGCGTGCCCTTTTGTAAATACATAGCGCCATTAAACCCGGTGCCGACTCCGGCGCCCAAGGTGAGCACATTTGTGCCGCTGCCCATATTGACAATAAAGCGTCCGCTGCCGATGAGTTCATTATTAAACACGACATCCGCCGGTGTTGCCAGGTTCATCGCCAGGGTGCAGTAGGCCGTCAGAAAATCGACCTTCCCCGTGCCCAGCGCATGGGCGTTTGTGGCAATGACCGAGCCGCTTTGTATAAAGGTGCCGCCGCTGTATGAATTGGAGCCCGACAATGTCAGGGACGTATAAGTCTGCGTAACGCTGCCCGAACCCGAAATTGTATCGGCAAAAACCGGGTTGTGCCTGGAAAATATAAGGGACCCGTTGTTAACCACGCCATCGGTGTGTAGGTTTCCGTTTCCGGCGATATTGGAGCCGGAGCCATCCTGGCCGATAACCAGCGTCGCGCCGGCGTCGATCGTCGCCTTCGGGCCGTCGCCGTTGGTGGCGATAACCCACCCCATGGCGGCCAGCGGCCCGCCGATGATGGTCGTGCCCGATTTCACGTGAAACGTCTCCGCGCCCGTGCCGGTCAACGTCACGGTGCCGCCGATCAGCCACTTCGGCCCGTCAATTTCCATGCTCTCAAAACCGCTGCCGGCAATCGTCGGATCGCCCTTGACCGAAACATACAGGTTTCCGTTTCCCTCCAAGCGGAGTTTGTTGCCTATCGCGGCCTCACCATCGATTCCGCCGCTCACAAGATCCTCCGTTATTTGCGGATAATCGCGAAGGATGACGGTGGTGTTGTCATTGTCGTAACGATTCTGGGCTTGCGCGGTGAGCACGGCGGCGGACGGTGCCAGAAGCATCGCGGCAAACAAAAAAAACGCCGTGAAACACGGGCGGGATGCGAGGGCGGTTTTTTGAGAAAGCGGTGACTTTTTCATAATGTGGCAGATTTTGGTAACGGATTTGTGATGTCGAAAATAGGGCCGGGGAAACGGGTGGAAATTGAGGGTGCAGGTAGCACTGTGATGCGGTGTTTGGAAAAATCCTCTAAAAAACTTACGATTATTTTTGAGCGGATGATTGCGTTTTCAAAATTTCCACGACGAGCGCCCGCCGATTCCGCCGATTTTTTCCGAAACACCCCTTAGAGAAAACCCGCGGAAAACGCATCTCAGCGATGTTGCCGCAAACGCCCTTCCCTTCCGCTCCTCGCTCACAAATAATTTTTTGCACACAACGCATTCCACACCTTCCCTGCCAATCAGGCCAAACACCCGGCGCATTTTTCCGCTCATAGCAGTTTGCATCGCGCTGCTCACAGCCGCGCACGCCTCCGCGCAACGCACTTTCACAAACCCGATCGCCGTCGGCGCGGACCCGTGGGTCGTGTTTCACAAGGGCCATTATTACTGGTGCCTCTCGCAAAGCGCCAAGGGCGTTGCCATCGCCAAATCCGACACGCTCACCTCCGTGGGCAAACGCCAGACTGTCTGGAAAGCGCCCAAAAGCGGCCCGCACTCGCACGGGATTTGGGCACCCGAACTCCATCTGCTCGACGGCCGCTGGTATATTTACGTCGCCGCCGACAACGGTGAAAACGCCACCCATCGCATGATCGTCCTCGAATCCGAAACCGACGATCCCCTCAGCAAATATACATTCAAGGGCGAGCTCTACACGGGCGACAACATCGCCAAAAACAAAGACACCGTCCCGGTGAGCCGCAACATCTCCGGCTCACCGGGACGGTTCACCCTACCTCAAATAAATCGACTCGTTTTTCCCCGCGCTCACCGCGTGGTTGCTCGCAAACTCGAGCCGCAGAGCCGTGTTGCAGGGATGGACATGCGAGCGGCGGTTTATCGTGGTGCGCGAATCGCGCAACGCATACACGCACTTTCAAAAAATCCGTTTCAACATATCAACGGCTTGCAGGCGCGCGACCTTTGGAAATAGGTGTTTTTGGCGAAAATCGGGTTAACCTTTAATGTGCTGATGCAGACGGCGCGCTCCCGCGTTGGTCGGCGGTTGCGAAAAGCGGCTTTTCCCATCGCGGTATGGAGGATGCTTACATTGGTTTTTTCAGTGTTTCGATTAAATACTCTTCAATGCTGGCATGCTTCACGTTTGGTGCGCCGGGATAGACGAATTCGCATGGCACGCGGAGTGCATTGAGTTTTTCCTGTAATTTCACCCCGAAGTTTGCTGTGTGAGTCGGGTCTTTCTGGGGTTTGCCCATCGAGGGACGGGTTTTGTAATAGAGATAGATCGGCGGGGCGTCGGAGCTCGCGAGTTCATAGGGCGAATACTCTTTTATCCACGGCAGGATTTTTTCGCGGTTGGAGAGAAAGTCGTCGAAATAATTGTCGCGTGTTTTCAGGTTGTTCGGATCCATGAAGCCAAAAGCGTGACCACCGTAGCGGCTGTTGGGCGTCCATTTTTTCATCTGCTGCGGATCAAGTGATGTTTGGGCACTGCCCACGGCGGCGCACCAGAGGCGCGTGGACTCGCGAGCTATCGCGTCGCTGCTTTTCGGGTCGGCCATGTCGGCGTGGAAGGCGAGCCAGAGACTTGAGCATGCGCCGGCTGAGTGGCCCGAGGCGGCGATGCGTTGTTTGTCGATATTCCATTTGTCGGCTTTCGAACGCACGAATTGCAGCGCGCGGGCGATGTCGCTCAGAGGCCATTCGATGGGAGGCTTCACGCCGGCGCGTTGTGCCTGCTGCGTAAAGCGGTAGTGGATCGAGACAACGGAGATGCCCGCATTAAGATATTTTTTGACATTGGGAACCTGCTTTTTGTTGCCGCGCACCCAGCCTCCACCGTGTATATAAAAAACAACTGGTGTCGGCTTACCGGAAGACGAGGGTGCTTTCCAAAAGTCCAGCACTTGCCGCTTGTCCTTGCCGTAGGGGACGTTTTCAAACGTGGCAGGTGGATTTGGCGGTGGCTTGGCTGGAGCGGCGATAGCCGCTTGAGCGCAGAACAGGACTGCGAGGAGGATGCGGAGGGATTTCATGAAATTATAATATTCTAGGCGTTTTGCAAAATGATCAATATGAGGTTTTGCACTGTGGGTATAATAATAGATGAGTGACCGCGCCAGACCCTCTACATTTTTATCGTGAATGCGCAAAATTGAGAATTTTCCCAAAAAATCCATCGTATTATCCGCGCCACACGATGCTCGACAATCTCTCGGGACCAACGGGCTTCACGCCTGGCTATTCATGCATCGGCAGAATGCGAGGCCTCGCCGAGTTGCACGGCCTCATGCACGGCCTGCGCCACGCGGAAAATCTGCGATAAATATTTTTTTGTTTTTTCAAAAAACGTCATAACGGAAAACTACCCCAAACGCATCTTTTCGTTATGACGTTGTTTTCATGCAGAGCGTTTTGCCTCATAGCAGTTTGCATCGCGCTGCTCACAGCCGCGCACGCCTCCGCGCAACGCACTTTCACAAACCCGATCGCCGTCGGCGCGGACCCGTGGGTTGTGTTTCACAAGGGCCATTATTACTGGTGCCTCTCGCAAAGCGCCAAGGGCGTTGCCATCGCCAAATCCGACACGCTCACCTCCGTGGGCAAACGCCAGACTGTCTGGAAAGCGCCAAAAAGTGGCCCGCACTCGCACGAGATTTGGGCGCCCGAGCTCCATCTGCTCGACGGCCGCTGGTATATTTACGTCGCCGCCGACAACGGTGAAAACGCCACCCACCGCATGATCGTCCTCGAATCCGAAACCGACGATCCCCTCAGCAAATATACATTCAAGGGCGAGCTCTACACGGGCGACAACATCGCCAAAAACAAAAAGAGCCACTGGGCAATCGACGGCACGGTGCTCACGCACAAGGACAAACGCTATTTTATCTGGTCGGGCTGGAGCAGCAAAAGCGACGAGCAATATCTCTACATTGCGCCCATGAGCAATCCATGGACCGTCTCCGGAAACCGCGTTCGCATCTGCAAAAATGACACCTACCTCTGGGAATTCGTCAACGAAAGCCGCAAAAAAAACGGCCTCAACGAAGCGCCGCAAGTCCTCCAGCACGGCGGCCGCACATTCCTCATCTACTCCGCCAGCGGATCCTGGCAGCGCTTCTACAAACTCGGTCTCCTCGAGCTAACCGGCGCCGATCCGCTCAAACCCTCCTCATGGCGCAAGCACCCCAAGCCCGTTTTCGCGCCCACCGACCAAGTCTTCGGCGTCGGCCACAGCTGCTTCACCACCTCGCCCGACGGCAAGCAATACTGGCACGTTTACCACGCCAAGCGCGGCCGCGCCGACGGACACAGCGACCGCAGCATCAACATCCAACCCTTCACATGGACCGCCGACGGCTTCCCCGATTTCGGCACTCCCGTCCCGCCCGGCATCCCCGTCAAGGCGCCCTCAAACAATAAATGACGATGTCCGCCATCAAACGATTTTCCCTGTTAATCGCGCTCTGCGCGCTGCTCCTTGCAAGCGTCCGCGCATCCGCGTCCCCTCCGGAAAGTTTTGCCAATCCCATCGCCACGGGAGCCGACCCTTGGGTCGTGCGGCACGAAGGTTCCTACTACTGGTGCCGGTCTGAAAACGACACCGGCGTCGCCATCTGCAAATCCGACTCGCTCACGACACTCGGCACGCGGCATGTGGTCTGGCGCGCTCCCGAACACGGCCCCCACTCGAAGGAAATCTGGGCGCCCGAACTCCACTTCCTCGACGACCGCTGGTATGTCTACGTCGCCGCCTCCGACGGCCGCAACGCCGCCCACCGCATGATCGTCCTCGAATCCGAAACCTCGGACCCGCTCAGCAAATACACTTTCAAAAACGAACTCTACACAGGCGACAATATCGACACCAAAACATCGAACCGCTGGGCAATCGACGGCACCGTCCTCGAGCACAAGGGCAAACGCTACTTCATCTGGTCGGGCTGGGCGGACGAGCGCGACATCCAATGGCTCTACATAGCGCCGATGAGCAACCCGTGGACGATCTCCGGCAACCGCGTGCGCCTCTGCGCCAACGACGATTACATCTGGGAGCGCGTCGGCGAATCCATATCCGAGCGCGGCCTCAACGAGGCCCCGCAAATCCTTCAACGCAACGGGCGCACCTTCATCATCTACTCCGCCAGCGGGGCATGGAAAACGACCTACAAACTCGGCCTCCTCGAACTCGCCGGCGACGACCCGCTCGCTCCCGGCGCATGGCGCAAACACCCCGACCCCGTCTTCGCGCCCACGGAAAAAACCTACGGCGTCGGACACGCCTCCTTTGTCAAATCCGCCGACGGCAGGGAAAACTGGATCGTATATCACACCAAGCTCAGCCGCGAAGACGGCTGGCACCGCGGCATCTGCGCGCAACCATTCACATGGACCGACGACGGCCTCCCCGATTTTGGCGCGCCCGTTCCCCGCGGCCGTCCCATCCCGGCGCCCTCCAACACGCCCGCGGCATCACTGCTCACTTCAAATTAATCACACACACACACGCACAAACATCATGAAAACACCAACCCTGCTCGCGCTCATCGCAGCGCTCGCACTCGCGCCAATCACGCCAACATTTGCCCAGGAGGCAAACGCCGCAGAACTCCCCCCGGACACATCGCTCGACCTCTTCCTCCTCATCGGCCAGTCCAACATGGCGGGCCGCGGCTCGCTCACGGAGCAGGACAAAACCGCGCCCGCGCGCGTCTGGACGCTCGACAAGGACAAAAACTGGGTGCCCGCAATCGACCCGCTGCACTTCGACAAACCCATCGCGGGCGTCGGCCTCGGGCGCACCTTCGGCATCGTTGTCTCCGAGGCGCAACCTGGCGTCCATGTCGGCCTCATCCCATGCGCCGTCGGCGGCACATCGGTCAACCGGTGGAAAAAAGGCGGCGAACACTACAACAACGCCATCGACCGCGCCCGCGCCGCCATGAAGCACGGCAAGCTCAAGGCCATCCTCTGGCACCAGGGCGAGGGGGACCGCGCAAAAACAAGCTCCACCGTTTACCAACAGCGACTGCGCCAGCTCATCGCCGATTTTCGCGCCGACCTCAAGGCGCCCGACATCCCCTTCATCATCGGCGAACTCGGCCGCTTTTATAAACACAAGACCGGCTCAAGCATTGACGACTTCAACGAAGACCTGCGCAACTTCGCCGAAAAAGAGCGCAACTGCATATGCGTCAGCAGCGAAAACCTCGCGCACCGCGGCGACAACGTCCACTTCAACGCCAGCGCCTTGCGCGAACTCGGACGCCGCTACGCCGCCGCGTATTTCAAGCTCGCGGGCATCACCGCGCCCGCCGCCACCACCGCCTCAGCAACCATCACCACCGCCGCCCCTTCCGCTCCCGCCGCAACCGCCGCGACGCGCTCAGTCGACCTGCCCGACGGCATCGGATCCAACCTCGCGCTCGGGAAAACCCACGAATCCAGCGCCCCCAACACGAGAGGCTGGGACAGTGGCCTGACCGACGGCATTTGGGGCTCGTCGAAAGGCAGCACATACGCCACCGACGCAAGCGCGACATTTCCGAAAACCGTCACCATCGACCTCGGCAAAATACAACGCATCGCACACATCCACACCGGCGTGCCCAAGATCGGTTTTACCAAAACCGTCGAAGCCTCCATCAGCGAGGACGGCGAGGAATTCAAAACCGTCGGAACGCACGACTTCGAGTTGGGCAGGGAAAACCGCCACCTTTATTCCTTCGAGCCCGCCGAAGCGCGTTACGTGCGCTTCACCTTCATCGAAAATCATCCCAAGAGCGGCAAAAAAGGCTACCCGCGAGCCCACTGCTTTTTAAGCGAAGTCGAAGTCTACGGCCCGGCGGGCTCCAGTTCGAAATAATCTGGACGCCTGGGATCCCGTGTCCGTTTAGTATCGTAACGCGGACTGCCAAGTCTGCTTTCCTAAAACGAAAGCACAAACGGACTTGGCAGTCCGCGCCACATTTCAGCGCCACGGCGCCAAACAGGCACGAATCCCCATTCATCCCCGCTTTTATGAAAAAACACCTCGCCGTCTTTCTCTGCGTTTTTGCCGCGGCACTTGCGCAAGCCGCGCCCAAGCCCGCGCCCGTGCCGGCCAACCTCAACGTCGTCGAGCTGCCCACCTACACTGTCAGCGCCGAGCGCGTTCTCCCGCCTCAGGAATCGTGGCGCTACGCCGCGCTCCCCGGTTACGAAATCCTTTCCGACGCCAGCGAAAAAAACACCAAGCGCTTCATCGAGGAATTCCAGCGCTTCCGCGTCGGCGTCAGCCTCATCTGGCCCGACATCGTCGTCACCAAACCCACCGTCCCCACGCTCATCCTCCTCTGCTCGAACAACTCCTTCAAGCCCTTCATCCCGCTCAACCCCGACCCCGGCACCTACATCACCACCACGAGCATCTTCGTCGAGGACAAGGAGCGCGGCTCCATCGTCATTGATTTCTCGGCCAACGAAATTTTCGACAACATCGAAGGCACCACGCTGCTGGTCGATCCCTACAAGGAATTCTACCGCCAATACACGCGCTTCCTCATGCGCCGCGCCAACGGCAACCCCATTCCCCCATGGCTCGAAAGCGGCCTCGCGCAACTCTTCTCCACCGTCGATGTTGACAAAAAATCCGTCGAGTTCGCACGCCTCACGGAGGACTTCAATCGAGGCATCTTTACTGCTGACGACACCCAGGACAAATCCGTGGAATACGTCGGCTATGTCCTCAACCCCTACACGGGAAATTCCAATTTCGACTGGCTGCACCAGTCCCGTTACGACGACGGCTTTGCCCCCCACACGCCCGTCGGCGTTCGAAGTGCGCCCCTGCGCGAGGCCCCGGCAGACTCACCGGAAAAGAAGCCCGCCCTGTGGATATTTCCGCTCCAGGGCCTCTTCGACCCCAAATCCCGACATTACAACAACCACTACTGGAACCAGGAATGTTTCGCCTTTGTGCACATGTGCCTCTACGGCGCGCAAAAAAAATACCAGCGCGCCTTTGTCGAGTTCGCGCGCCTCGCCTGTGCGCGCCCCGTCACCGAGGCTGATTTCAAAAAATGCTTTGGCAGAAGCTACGCGCAAATGACCACACTCTTGCGCCGCTACGTCAGCATGCCGAACCACCAGGTTGTCACGCTCAAGAGCAAGCGCGGCTCGCCGCCGATCCCGCGTCCGCAACCCGTCGCGCTGCGCGACGCAACCGATGCCGAGGTCGGCCGCATCAAGGGCGAGACATTGCGCCTCGCCGGCTACGCGGGCGACTCCCGCGACACGCTCATCGCGCCCTACATTCGCAAAAACGCCGACGCCGCGCTGCTCGCCTCGCTCGGCCTGCTCGAAACGCTCGAAGGCCGCAAGGAGCGCGCGCGCAAATTTCTCGAAGCCGCCGCGAGGGAAAAAGCGGTGCGCCCGCGCGCCTATCTCGAACTCGCCCGCCTCCGCCACGCCGACGCGCTCGCCGCGCCAAAAGCGAACAACGGCCTCAAGTTCGACGCCGCGCAAACCGCCGCGATCCTTGATCCGCTCATGATCGCGCGCTCGCAACCGCCCGCGATGCCCGAGGTGTATCTGCTCATCGCCGACACCTGGCGCCGCAGCGCTCAAAACCCAACGCCCGAACAACTCAACGTCCTACTCGAAGGCACGGTGCGCTGCCCGCGCAACGCGGAGATCCTGCTGCAAACCGCCGAGCTGCTCGCCCAAAACGGCGACGAAAAAATGGCCGCGCGCCTCGTCAACCTCGGCATCGCGTCGTCCCGCAACAACGCGACGCGAAAACAATTCGAGGACCTGCGCGAAAAGCTGCAGTGAAAAAAGGAGCGGCGTTTCTCAACCGCCGAACAAGGCCAACGGCCTCGCCAAAAAGTTACTCAAACAACTAAAGTGACTCTCGCCTCGCCCGCACCCGACCGCTGCAAACGCCACTCCTTTTTTGCGTGATACCCGCGCCGAGTTTCCGCAGCGTTTACGTATTCTTCCTTTCATTTTCCGTTCACATCCATGACAACAAACAAACCGCATTATCTTGAAGAAAGCTTCCGCTGGTATGGGCCGAAGGATTCGGTGTCGCTCGCGCACATCCGCCAGACGGGCGCGACGAATGTCTTTTCCTCGCTGCACCAAATTCCCTACGGCGAACTCTGGCATCGCGAGCCGATCCACGAGCGCAAGCGGATGATCGAAACCGCCGGCCTGCGCTGGGGCGTCGTGGAATCCGTGCCGGTGCACGAGGACATAAAAACGGGGCGTGGTGAAAACCTGGAGCGCCTCTTCAACAACTACCGCCAGACACTGCGGAATCTCGCCGCCGAGGGCATCCACACGGTCGTCTATAACTTCATGCCCGTGCTCGACTGGATTCGCACCGACATGCGCTACGTCCTCCACGACGGCGCGGAGTGCTTGCGTTTCGACCCCGTGCAACTGGCCGCGTTCGACATAAACGTGCTCGAACGCAAGGACGCCGAAAAAGACTACACTCCCGATCAAGTGTGGTCGGCCAACGCGTGGTGGAAATCGCTCGACGCGACTGCGCGCGACAACTTTGTCCAGGGCGTCATCGATGTTTTTCCCGGATGCAAATGGGGACTCTCCGTTGAGGACATCCGCGCGATGTTTGCGCGGCACGCGCACCTCGATGCGCCGATGCTCCGCGCGCACCTCGCCCGCTTCCTCGAGGAAGTGATTCCGACGGCCGAGGAAGTCGGCGTGCGCATGGCAATCCATCCCGACGACCCTCCGTTTCCCGTGCTCGGCCTGCCGCGCATCGTCACCTCCGAATCCGACATCGAGGCGATTTTGGCCATGGTCAACAGCCCTGCGAACGGACTGTGTTATTGCAGCGGTTCCCTGAGCGCGCTTCCGGCGAACGACGTTGTCAAGATTGCCCGGCGTTTCGGCCCGCGCATCCACGTCGCGCACCTGCGCAGCACGCAACGCATGTCGGACGGCTCGTTTTACGAAGCCGATCACCTCGGTGGATCCGTGAACATGCCCGCCGTCATGCGCGCGCTTCTCGACGAACAGGACCGCCGCCGCGCCGAGGGCCGCCCCGACGACACCATCGCCTTCCGCCCCGACCACGGCCACACGATGCTCGACGATCTCTCGAAACCAACGGGCATCACGCCCGGCTATTCATGCATCGGCAGAATGCGAGGCCTCGCCGAGTTGCGCGGCCTCATGCACGGCCTGCGTCATGCGGAAAATCCGCAATAAGCCACGCCACGTCGAACGCTTCCGAACGGACATAGCGGCGGCTGGCAGAATGTCGCTGTCGCTCGAAACGGTGAAACCACCCTCCCCCAAGCGCTGTCAGCCGCGGCGTTTTTTGTGGAGCGTCACTTGATTGCCGTCGCGCTCGACTTTCATCCGGGAATCGCCCTCAAGCAGGCGCACGAAATTTTCAACCTGGTCGGATCTCAGTGTCGCGCTGATCTCGGCCTGCGCCAGCTCGGGGTCGGCAATGACGATCCGGATGGGCGCGTTGCGGCGGTTAAACTCCGCGACGACGCTTGCGAGCGGCTGCTCGGCGATGTCGATCAGGCGCGGATGCCACGCGATCATGTTTTCGATTTTGTCCGACTCGACCGTGCGCACGCTCATGCTCGGCGATTGCGCGGCGAACGACACGACCGCGAGCTGTCCGGCTTTTACAAGCGAGTCCTCCTGCGTCGCGGGTTGGCCGCCGCTCGGGGCGGCGGGTTCGCCGTCGTTGGCGTCAACCCGCACGAGTCCGGAAGTGACGAGCACCTCCACAGCGTCGCCGCCGCGGCGCACGTTGAAGCTCGTGCCGAGCGCGCGCACATTCACGCCGTCGATGTTGACGATGAACGGGCGCGAAGGATCTTTCGCCACGTTAAAATTAACCTCGCCGTGATTGAGTTTCACATGTCGCTCGGTCGCCGTGTAGGTGACGGTGATCGACGCGCCGCGGTTCAATTCGACGATCGTGCCATCGTCGAGCTTGGTTTGCTCGATTGTGGAGATCGCATCCTTGGCCGCATACACCGCCGAGCCCGGTGTCGCGAGGGGCGGAGTTGCCGTGGGCTGAAATATTCCGACCATCAGCAGCACCGCGCACGCGGCGGCTCCGGCGAGACCGAGCGAGGCGCCCGTGATCATGCGCCGGTGTTTCCGCAGCCAGCCCCAAAGCGTTTCGCGGCGCGGGGCCAGCAGGTCGCGATTCGGGCGTGTTGAGTGCTCGGGGCGCCAGTCGGCCAGGATGTCGAGGCGCGACCAGTTTGCGCGCTGCCGGTCGTATTCCTCCGCGTGGCGCGGATCGGCGGTGAACCAGTCCAAAAAGGCATCCTGATCGGCGCCGCTCAGGCCTGCCTCGACCCGGACGGCCCAGCTGGAGGCCTCGGAAATTATTTTGTCCTGTTCGTTCATTCGTCGGGTTCTTCGTCAAAGACCGCGCCGCGGCGCGGTGTGTTTTCTAAAATATGCGTTAAGTTTTTTCAGCGCCAGCACCGATTGGATTTCCACCGTGTGCTCGGCGATGCCAAGCTCCGCGGCAGTCTCCTTTTGGGACATGCCGTAGATTTTGCGAAGTGTTAAAATTTGTCTGCATCGGTCGGGAAGCGATTGGATTGCCTTGGTGAGCATTTCCAGTTCCTCGGAGCGGGCCACCGCGTGATGAACATCAATGCTCTCGTCTATGATGCCCGAGTGATCGAATTCCGCTAAGGAATCTTCCTTGGCCACGGCGCAATGGCGCGCGCGCATGAGCGCGAGGTTGCGCGCGGTGACAAATAGGAACGCCTTTGGCGAGCGCACTTCGCGCGACTGGCGCGCATCGAGCACGCGCACGAACGACTCCTGCACGATGTCGTCGATATCGCAGCCGCTGTCGAACTGGCTTTTCAGCCATGCCCTGAGCATGGGTTCGTGAGGTCGCAGGTTTTCCTCAAACCATCGGGCGGACTCTGAATCTTGGGGAGGCATTGTCTCGGGATTTTTTGCACTCTTTTCTGGGGCTCACTGCGGCAAGAGCAAGCGTGGAAACACGTCCGAAAACTTTTTATAAAAAACCTTAGAGGAAAACGGCGCCATGCGCATCTGCTGGGTGCGCGGAAGTTCGCACGATCCAAAAGGGATTGCAGAACACCCTCGCCTTGAAATAACTGCACGCAACACACCCATCCATGAACACCCGTCGCCTCGCACCCCTGTTTTTCGCACTGGCGATTGTCCTGCTGTCCGCAACCGGCTGCCCTCGGCAAAACGCGCCGCGCGCCTCGCGCACCGCCACTTTTACAAACCCAATCGGCGTCGGCGCCGACCCGTGGGTGATCAGGCATGGAGACCATTATTACTGGACGCTCACCGACACGGATCGCGGCGTCGCCATCTGGCGATCCGACAACCTCACCTCGCTCGGCAAACGCCACATCGTCTGGCGCGCCCCGGCGACCGGCCCGCACTCGAAGGAAATCTGGTCGCCCGAGCTGCACTTTCTCGACGGACGCTGGTATATTTATGTCGCCGCATCCGAAGGCAACAACGCCAGCCACCGCATGATCGTTCTTGAGGGCCCCGCCGACGATCCGATAGGCGAATACACATTCAAGGCCGAACTCTACACCGGCGACCACATCGAGACCGGCGAGCTGAACCGCTGGGCCGTTGACGGCACGATTCTCGAGCACGAAGGCAAGCGCTACTTCGTGTGGTCGGGCTGGGAGGACGAACGCGACATTTCGTGGCTCTACGCCGCGCCGATGAGCAACCCGTGGACAATCTCCGCCAACCGCGCGCGCCTCTGCGCCAACGACGATTTCCAATGGGAGCGCGTGGGCGAGTCCATGCAAGCCCGCGCCCTCAACGAGGCGCCGCAAATCCTCCAGCGCGACGGCCGCGTGTTCATTGTGTATTCGGCGAGCGGCTCCTGGCAGCCCACGTATAAAATGGGAATACTCGAGCTCACCGGCGACGACCCGCTGGAGCGCGACGCCTGGCGCAAGCACCCCTACCCTGTCTTTTCGCCGACAGCCTCGACCTTTGGGATCGGCCACGCCTCCTTCGTGAAATCGCCCGACGGCAAACAGGACTGGCTCGTTTACCACGTCAAGGAGGAGCGCAAGGACGGCTGGAGTCGCCTCATTTTTGCGCAACGCTTTTATTGGACGCCGGGCGGCTTCCCCGACTTCGGCAAACCCGTCGCGCGCGCCGTCCCCATCTCCGCCCCAGGCACACCCGATGCGAGGTAGCGATAAAACAATGGGTGCGTTTTTGCAGTGAGAGCAAATGAACTGCTATAGCAGTCATGCCAGCCAATGTATTGAAGCGTTTGGATGAGTCAAAGCCACCTCATTCACGCCATTGCGCGCCACTGTGACGATAGGAGCGGCGCGATGCTCATGGGTCAGGGTAATGTGATGTCCGCCGTTTGGCCGGGGGCGATAGTTTGGGTGATCGCGGGGCGGCCGTCGCGGGTGACGGTGAGTTTTAGGTTTTTGCCGTCGCGCGTGATCGAGAGGTCGAAGGTTTGGCCGAAGGCTTTGATTTTGCGGAGCGCCATTTGCCGCCATCCGGCCGGGAGGCGCGGGGTGCAGGCGAAGCTGCGCAGTCCCGTGGGACGAATGCCAAAGATGCCTTCAGTGTAGATGCGGCAATAGAGGCCGCTTTCGGTGGAGAGGTGGCGCTGGTCGCCTTCGGGCCAGGCTTCGATCGCGTAGGGGACGTGCTCGCCGAGGAGCCGTCGGTTGCTGTAAAGGGTCAGGTAGTCGAGCGCGCGCTTGGTGTCGCCGGCGGCAAAAACACCTCGGAGCGCGTAGAGCGTGGAGCGGTCCCAGAATGTTATCTGGCCGGCTTCGGTGGCGAGGCCGTCGTCAGTCCAGAGGCGCGGGGAGAAGAGCGCGTCGATGGTGCCGGGGGCGCGGTCGGGGATGCCGACGGTCAGGGGCATGCAGATCCAGGCGCGGAGGATGTCGGGTTTGTTGAAGTAGGCGGCGTGGCGCGCGAGGCGGCGGTTTTCAGGTTTTCCGGCGGCGGCGTTGGCGTAGTCGGTTTTGTCAAAATAGCGGTAGGTGTCGTAACCTTCGACCTTGGCGCCGAAGTGGGTTTCGATGGCGGTGCGAAGGGCGGCGGCCTGGCGGCGGTAGGTGTCGAGTTGTGCGGCGGGTTTGCCGAGGTCCTTGCCAAGATACGCGGCGGAGAGGAGCGCGTCGTAGTAGAGGGTCGAGGTGCAGAGGTTGGCCTTGCCGGCAGGGAATCGGTTTTCGAGTTCGTCGGAATCGGAGGCGACCACACCGCGGGCGTCGATTTTGCGATGGCAGTATTCGAGACACCATTCGATGAGGGGCCAGAGTTCGGCGGCGATTTGTTTGTCACCGTAGGCGAGCGCGAAGCGGGCCGCGCCGTAGGCGATCATGGCCATGTCGCCGCGGTCGCCGGCGCCCTGCCAGGTGGTTTTGCCCTCGGCGGTGATGGAGCTGGGGATGGCGCGGTAGCCGGGGTTCATGTATTTGGCGAAGACGCGGTAGGCGTTGAGCGAGGAGGCGTCGCCGAGGCGGTCGCCGAGGAAGGGCGTGAAGGGGCCTGCGTATTCGGCCTGGTCGTTGGCCCAGATGGCGGCGTAGTAGGCCGCGCCGCCGGGGCCTTGCATGAGTCCGCCGGCGGTGTCGAAGATGCTTTCGGTGACGCGGATTTTGGCGAAGGCGAAGGTGGTGTTCAAAACGGGGTCGGGCGTTTCGAGCTGGAGGTTGTCGAGCCAGTAGGCGACGCGGGCGCGGCGCGCGGCGAGCTCGGCGTCGGAGTCGAGTGTTTGGGCGACGGGGCGCGCGGCGTGCTCGGAATTCTTTTGCGCGATGATGGCGTAGGTGAATGTGGCGGCTTCGCCGGGGGCGAGTTTTCGGGGCGCGGGATTGAGGACGCGCGAGGTGGCGGTGTAGCCGGTGTCGTAGATGTGCCGGCGCGAGGCGGCGGGGCGGATGGTTTTGACCATGTCCTCGAGTTCGACGGTGACTTCGGTTTTGGTGTTGTTGGCGAAGGTGTAGCGTTCGAGGTAGGCGGGCTTGTCGGGCGATGGGAAAAGGGTGCGCGTGAGCTTGATTTCGCCGGGGGTGTTGCGGATGACGAAACGGCTTTCGATTGTGATGAGGCCGCGGTGGTGAACGCGGGTGACGGTTTCGCGGAGGTTGGCCGCGCCGTTGATGAGGATGCGCGGGGAGTCGGGGAAGGTGAGGTCGAGATGGTCGCGCGTTTTGTTGGGCTCGAAGCGGAGCATGGGCCAGATGAGCTGGCGGGAGAGGACGGGGGCGGCGCGGTTGTCGATGCCGTAGGTGACCAGCGCCGAGATGTGCAGGCCGGACATTTCGATGCGGTCGGTGTGCGGCGCGTATTCGGCTGGCGGCGGGGCGTTGGGCGCGAGGGTTTCGGGCGCGGGCTTGGGCGCTTTTTTTATTGTCCAGGTGATGCCGCCGTCGGTCGGATCAATCGCCCATCGGGACGCGGACGCGGGCGCGGGCGCGGCTGCATCCGCAGCCGCGAAGGGTGAAAGGTGAAGGGTGAAGAGTGAAAGGAGGAGCGCGGCGGCGGGCAGGATGCGGTGGTTTTTCATGGAGCGCTGTGTGTGTTTTTATGAGCGAAAGGTGTGCGCGGTTTCGATGGCGGCGCGGAGATTTTCGATTGGCGTTGTCGGGGCCACGGTGCAGTCGGCGGCGAGGATGACGCGGTCGGGCGCGTCGCGAAGGAGGTCGCGGACGGTGGCGCGGATTTGGGCGGGCGTGCCGGTGGCGAGGACGCCTTTGCGGTCGAGGCCGCCCATGACGGGGCGTTGGAACAGCGCGGCGGCTTGGGAGAGGGAGAGGTGTTTGCCGTCGGCTTCGTTGGGGATGTTGACGATGTGGCCGGGATAGTCGGCGAAGCGGGCGGCGAAGTCGCCGGTGTCGTAGGGGCCGTCGTGGTCGCAGATGTGGAGGATGTTGAAGGGCGTGGCGGCGGCGACTTGTTTCATCATGAGCAGGTCGTAGGTTTTGACGACGTTCTCAAAAACGGGGCGCGCGGCAAGGCGGTTGGATTCGCCGCCTTGCGTGCAGGTGTAGAAGCCGTCAACGCCGAGGCGGACGGCGGCGTTCACGAATTTCATGACGGAGAGGTAAACGTTTTCCATGCCGCGCTTGACGGCCTCGGGGTCTTCGTTGGCGTGCGCGACGAGGGTTTTCCAGTGCACGGCCTGCTTTGCCATTTGGTAGGGGCCGTAGATGGTGGGGAGGATGAGCGCCTCGGATTTGAGTTCGCTCATGAGGCCGCGGATGACGTGGAGCGTGGGCTCAAAAAAGGATTCGTCGAGGACGGGAATGTTGCGCCAGTCGGAGGGCTTTTTGATGTCGGGGCATTTGGGGTAGGATTGCTCGAACTGGATTTTAACGAAATCCATGCCGGTGGCGCGGAAGTAGTCGGCATGGGCGCGGATGGCGGCGTCGCCGGAGCGCTGGTTTCGCGGAAAGTGCATGAAGAATCCTGCCGGGATGTAGGAGTGCGAAACGTTCGCGTCGAGCATTCGCATCACGAGGTCGCGTTTGTTCGAGGCGGCCGGGCGGCGCGTTTTTTCGGGCGCGGCATTTGTCGTCGGGAGCATCCCGGAGAATGCGGTTGTGGCGGCGGCGAGCGCGGATGTTTTGAGAAAGGAGCGTCGGTTCATGTTTGTCATTTGGTTAAAAAATTATTCCGCGGTGATTTCTATTATCGCGCTTTCGAGGGAGCGGCGGAGGGGGGCGGCGAAGCCGTCGCGCATCAGGGTCGCGCCGTCGGCGGCGTAGGGTTTCAGGCGGGAGGTGGCGCCGGGCGCGAGGTTGATTTCGCGGACGCGGTAGGTTTTGGCGGGATCGAGTCCGAGCGGCTTGATCGCGGGATAGGCGACCTCGCCGAGATTGTAGATGAAGACGAGCGCGGCGGCGCGGTCTTGCGAAACGTATTCGAGCACGGCGCGGGGCTGGTCGTAGGGCGAGGCGAGACGGTAAAGATCGCCGTCGGCGGTGATGGGGCGGATGTGCTCGCGGTAGAGTTTCGAGGCGGCGGCGACCTGGGCGCGTTCGGCGGGAGTCCAGCGCGAGATGTCGCGGTCGATTCCGAAGGCGCCGGAGAGGGCGACGTCGATGGCAAACTTGAGCGGTTTTTTGCCCATATTGGTGACGTGCGCTGAGAGGGTGTTTGACGGGAAAAACTGACTGAAGCCCCACTGGATGAAGACGCGCTGGTGCGGGTCGGTGTTGTCCGACGGCCAGAAGGAGTGGAAGTGGCGCATGGCGCCGTAATCGACGCGTCCGGAGCCGCCGGAGCAGAGCATGGCCATGACGCCGGGATATTTTTCCGCCATGTGGCGCATGAGGTCGTAGAGATGATGCTGGTAGTCGATGAGCAGGTGCGATTGCCGGCCGGCGGGGAGATGGGAGGAGCCGGGCTGGGTGACGTAGCGATTGCAGTCCCATTTCACGTAAGTGATGCCGGGGTTGGGCGCGAGGGTGTTGTCGATGATGGAGCGTTCGAATGCCCGCACTTCGGGGCGGGTGAGATCGAGGATGAGCTGGTTGCGTCCGTAGGTGAGCTCGCGCTTGGGTTGGGTGATGACCCAGTCGGGGTGTTTTTCAAAAAGTTCGCTGGCGGGATTGACCATTTCGGGCTCGAGCCAGATGCCGAAGGCGACGCCCCTGGCGATGGCGGCGTCGGCGAGGTGCGTGAGTCCGTTGGGGAGTTTTTTGCGGCAGACTTCCCAGTCGCCGAGTCCGGCGCGGTCGTTGTCGCGGGGGTATTTGTTGCCGAACCAGCCGTCGTCGAGGAGGAACAAATCGGCGCCGACTTCGCGCGCGCCCTCGAAGAGGGAGATGAGCTTGTTTTCGTCGAAATCGCAATGGGTGGCCTCCCAGTTGTTGAGGAGCACGGGGCGCGGCTTGGCGCCGTCGCGGATGCCGTGAGCGCGCGCCCAGCGGTGAAAGTTGCGCGACATGCCGCCCCTGCCCTCGGTGGAAAAGGTGTGGAGCAAGGCGGGCGTGGCGAAGGTGTCGCCGGGGGCGAGGATGTATTCGGAGGCGAAGGGGTTGATGCCGCAGAGGGCGCGGAGGCGGTTGGCGTTGTCGATTTCAAACGCGAACTGGAAGTTACCCGACCATGCGAGCGCGCCGCCGATGACGCGGCCGGTTTCCTCGCGCGCGGGGCCGTCGAGCGAGAGGATGAAGTTGGGCGCGCGAAACTGGTGCGCGCGCACGCCGAGTTTTGTATCCAAAATTTTGATACCGGGGGCGAGCCGCTCCTCGGCCAGGCTTGCCTCGCGCATGTAGGCGCCGTGGATTTGCGTGAGGTGGTAGGCGGTTGATTTTGCGACGAGCGCGGCGGAGGCGTAACGCGACAGGGTGATCGCGCCGGGTTCGTTGTTGGTGATCTCGGCCCATTGCTCGATGATGTTTTCGGCGGCGTAGGCGCGATAGTTGAGCGCGACGCGAAAACCGGGATAGGCGGGATCGGCGAGTTCGATGCGAGTGTGCGTGACGCCGGCGCGCGCGGGGTCGTCGGCGGCAGTGTGCGAAACGTAGCGCAGGTCGGTGGAGGTGTTGCCGTCGGCGTGGGTGACCCGGAGTGCGGGTTCGTGCAGGAAGCCGTTGCCGTATTGGGGGTATGCCTCGTCATCGCGGGAGGCGGATTGCCGGGGTTTGCCCGCGGGGGAAGCGGCGCCGTAGTGGAGTTGATAAAGACGCCCGTCTTTTCCGGCGAGGAGAACAAGCTCGGTGTTGCCAGTGCCGATCGAGATTTGCCGGGCGGGCGCGCTGAAGAGCGAAATATGAAAAGCCAAAAACAACAGCAGGAGAGCGGCGGAAACGGAGCGTTTGTTCATGTGATTAAAGTTTGGGTGTTACTCCGAGTAGCCGATGGCGCGGAGGGCTTCGGGGCCGAGGCGCTCGCGGAGTTGCGTCAGATAGAGGCTGCGCGGGGTGACGGGTTTGTCGTTGGAATCGAAGGTGCCGGGATTCTTGATTTCGCGCCGTGCGGCGTCCTTGTCCAGCCAGGTGCAGCCGATGGCCCAGTTGAAGGCGCTCGCGGGTTGCTGGATGGTGTGGGTTTTCGCGACGCAATTCCATGCGACCGACCAGCCGAGGCCCCAGCCGTGCCCGGAGCCGGCGGTGCCGCGGTTTTTGAAATCAATGCCTCCGTCGGGGAGCTTGCAGTTGTCAACAAGCATGCCGGTCGTCCAGCCCATGTGGCCCTCGAGGCGGCTTTTGCCATTGAATGTGCATTCGAGAATCACGATGGGGCCGACGTGACGGCTGCCCGTGGCGACGAACCACACGTTGTCGCCCTCGACCGAGCAGCGCGAGAGGAGGATCTGTCCGCCGTTGGGCGCGAACTCGGCGGGCTTGGAGGAGCCTTCGTGGCGCGCCTTGCGAATGACATCGACTCGCTCAAGCGTGATGCGGCGGCCGTTCACGCTGACACTGTCCATCGTTTCCTCAATGCGCACGTCACGCATCCAGCTGTCCTCGGCTTTCATGCGGATGGCGGAGTAGAGTTTTTTCGAGTGATTCACGGGTTGCTCGGGCGACTGGATGCGGAGATTTTCAATGCCGCAGAGCGAGACGGCGACGGGTTGGCCGATCTTGGCAATGGTGGCGCCGTTGGCGGGGAGGTTTTTCACGTCGATGTAATCGGGCAGCGGGATGTCGAGCGTGATGGTGTTTTTGTCGATGGCGGCTATGGAGCGCAGGGCAGAAAATTTGCTGCCGGGCTTCATCCAAATTTGCGGTTTTCCGTTGCGGAAGAGGGTGTGCATTTCGAGCAATTCTATCCATTCGGCGGTCACGGTTCTGCGGATGACAATGGTGTCGCCGACGGAATAATTTTTCGCGTTTGCAACGGTGAACGTTTTTGAGCCCGCCGGGACGTAGCGGTCGGTGATGGCGGTTTCGTCGGTGCTGTTGCCGGGGATTGTGTAGCGATCGCCGCCGACGTAGAGCGCGTTGTGCTTGGGGCCGGCCATCTTGATTGTGCTGGCGTTCGGACCGGTGGCGCCGCTGCCGCGAAGCACGACGCCGCTGGCGTTGACGCGAAGCGGCTCGGTGCAGGTGTAATCGCCGGGGGCGAGAAGCACGGCCCCGCGGAAGCCGTTGGCGTCGGGCGGGCGCGCGGAGACTTTGTCAATGGCGGCCTGGATGTGCGCGGTGGCGTCGGCGTTTTTATCGGCGAGAGGCTGGACGGTGAGCTTGACGGGCACGACGGGGAGCGCGACTCCGCCGCCCTTGTAGCCGGCGTGCGAGAAGTCCATGATGCGGTCGCCCGCGGGCGTGGTTTCATAAACGAGGCGTCCGTCGGGACCGGGAAACACCCACGAGGACGTGGCGCCGGTGGCGCCACTAATGAAGAATGAAGAATGTATAATGAAGAATGCGCAGAGGTTGCGGAATGTGGATTTCATAAATGGATGTGTGTTTTGAAAATGAATCGCGCGAGTTACCACAATTCAGGTCTTTGATATTTGTGTATATTCGCGCAACTTGTGCTTATTAATAATATATTATTTATTATAATCCTCCATGACGACGGCGGCCCAGAGGAAACCGGCGTAGGTTTCCTTGGCGTTGACCATGCGCTTGCGGGAGGCGTAGGCGTCGTAGTTTTTCTGGATGCTCACGCCGTCGCAACCGCCCCAAACGTCGACGAGTCCGTGCTCGTTGATGCGCGTCATGGAGAGGAGCGCGGCGTAACCGCGCTCGACGACGGGTGTGTATACGGCCGAATCGAGGAGGTTCATTTCAATGCCGCGCTTGAGCATGTATATAAACATGGCGGTGCCGGATGGGTCGATGAAGTTGCCGGGGCGGCCGCCTTTATCGACGATGTTCCACCAACCGCCGGTCTTTTCGTCCTGGAAGTTTTTCAGGCCCTCGGCGACTTTGGCGTGAAGGGCGATGAGTTCCGGGCGCTTGGCGTGGTCGGCGGGCATGAGTTTTAAGGTTTCGCTTATGATGAGCGCATACCAGCCGTGTCCCTCGGCCCATACGTCGGTGGAGAGGCCGGTTTTTTTGTCGGCCCATTCGCGGAGCTCCGGATTCGCCGTCCAGCCGTGATAATAGAGGCCGGTGTTTCCTTTTTCGTGTTTTGTATAAATGAGGATTTGTTTCGCTGCCTCGTCGAAGCAGTATTGCGTGTCGCCGATCACGGCGCCGTAGCGGGTGAGGAACATCTGGCCCATGAAGATGCCGTCGATCCACATCTGGCCGGTGGTGCCGCGTCCGTGCCAGAAGCCGCCGTCGGGGTTGCGGGGATAGTCGTCGAAGGCGCGGCGGAAAACCTCGGCGGCTTTTTTATAGCGCTCGTCCTTTGTGTGTTCATACATGGCGACGAGCATCGAGCCGGTCATTATATTATCGAGGTTGTCGCGGGGACGGTCGGGCGCGTTTTTGCGGGACGGGTTGACGGCGGTGAAATTGCCACCGGCATCCACAAAGTTGTCCATGTATTTTTTAATATAATCGTAGTATTTTTTATCGCCGGTCTTTTTATACAACATTTCGAAACCGTTGAGCATGTATCCGGTGACGTAGTTCCAAGGTTTCCAGTAGGCTTCGCGGTAATCGGGGTAGCGGGCCATGACGGACTCGGCGGCGGCGACGGCCCAGTTGGGCGGGGCTTGCTCGACGGTGTATTGAGGGAGGAGGGCGTTGGCGACTCCTTGCGAGGTGCGACGACGGGGGAGCTTGAGCGCGGCGTTTTCCGCGGGAGTGAGGTCGGTGCGAATGTATATCAATTCGATGCCCTTGCCGTTTTGCGGGTCGAGGTTGCGGCTGTATTGGCGGTGATAGTCGTCGTTCCAGTGTTCGTGAACGCCGAGGCTGGGGACGGTTTGCCTAGACTGGCGGTATTTGGTGCGCGAGGGGGATTGTTGGCGAGGGCCATTTCATGGAGGTAGTCGTCGGCGTTTTCGCGGACAATGAGCCAGGGGCGGTTGAGGTTGTCGCGGTCGGCGTTGTCCTTTGTTTGCGAGTAAAGGATGTCGAGGCCGACGGAATCGAGCGCCACGCCGTCGAGCGAGGCGAGGATGCAGGAGGGCCAGGAGGGGTTTTTGTAGGGATAGTTGCTATTGTTGAAAGGGGCGTTGGGGAAGTGGATCGGGTATGAGGTGTGCTTGCGGGCGGAATACATGCCGTCGAGCATGTAGAGGATGGTTTTCGCGCCGAGGTTGGGCGACGCGGCGAGATCGACCATGGGGGAATACACTTTTTTGCCGCCCTCTTGGTTTGTGTTGATCGCCTTGTGGAGCGCGGAGGGGCCTTGGATGGAGCCGTAGTGGTTTTTGCCGGTGAGCGTGACGCCGGTCTGGCCCTCGTCGCGGCCCTCCATGTTGCTGTAGGGATAGGAGTGATTTTTGAGGATGGCGAGGTTGATGATATAGGTGGCGTCGAGGACTTGGCGGGGAATGTCCTGCGGGTTGTTGCGGCCGTTTTCGGTGCCGTTGGAATAAGTGAGCGCGGTTGTCCAGTCTGGGCGCTCGATGCGCGGGCGGCCGCGATGGGAGGAATGGCGCTGGTCGTCGGTGACGGTGCGCTCCTGGAGGAAGCGGACGTCGGGAAATTCATCCCAGACTTTTTGCAGGAGCTGGGTGAAAACGACGCGCTTGGCGTCGTAAATGAGGATGTCTTTTTCCGCGACGCCGGCGTGGTGCACGAGCTGGCGGACGGTGGCGAGGATGATTTGCGGGGTGACGTCGGAGGTGTTGTTGTTGCGCATGGAATCGCGGCGGTCGTTCTTGCCGCTGGTGGAGTTCAGGTTGACCTTGACGGCAACGATTTCGCCGGGCTGGTAGCCGCGGGCGGGGCGCTTGACGCCCATGAGCGGGGCAATGGTTTTGTTATAATACTCAAAAATGGCCGTCCACGCGGCGGTGTCGGTTTGCGCGCCGGTGAGCGAGCGGAGCGTGCTGGAGACCATGGCGTCGGTGCGGGGCTGGCTGGTGGCTTCGTCGGACCACCAGGGGTCTTTTGCGTTTTTCCAATCGCCGCTCCACTTCGCCGCGCCGGGATCGTGCGCCCAGACGACGCGCCCGGGAAAGATGCCTCGCGCGGCACCAACAGGCTGGTTGGACGCTTCGGGAACCCAGTTGTATTTTGTCTTGGTGGGGCCGGGGGTGGCGCGCTGCGCGCTAATGAATAATGGAAAATGAAAAATGAATAATGGAAGGATGACGAGGCGGAGGAGGTGAAGGGTGTGTGCTTTCATGTGAAATGTGTGGCGGGGGGTTGATTGGGATTTTTATTGCGTCCTGTGTTTTTTGACGAAGAGCGCGTAGGCGGCGATCACCGCGAAGCAGAGCAGCGGAAGGACAAACGACACGCGCGTCGAGGAGAGCGCCTCGCCGAACCAGTGGCCCTTGTCGATGATCAGGCCTTGCAACGGCGGCATCACGCAGCCGCCGCCGATCGCGACAATCAAGCCGGCCGACGCGAGCTTCGCGTCGTCGCCGAGTCCCTTGAGCGCGATGCCGTAGATCGTCGGGAACATGAGCGACATGCACGCCGAGACCGCCACGAGGCAATACAGCCCCGTCATGCCCTTGATGAAAATCGTGCCGCACGTGAAGGCGCCGCCGCAGCTCGCGAGCAGCAGCAGCAGTTGCGCGGGACGGATGTATTTTAGCAGATACGTGCAGACGAAGCGACTCGTCACAAAAATCCCCATCGCGACCATGTTGTAGCCCTGCGCGACGTCCTTGCGCATGCCGAGTTCGTTCTCGGCGTATTGGATGATGAAGGTCCACACCATGATCTGCACGCCGACGTAGAACGCCTGCGCCACCACGCCGAGCAGGTAGCACGGGTTGGTGAAAAGCCGTTTCACGGTCGCGCCCAGCGCCGTCGATCTCGCCTCGCCGTTTTTGCCGGAGGGTTCGTGCGAAACGCCCTCGGGCAGCCTTGCGACCAGGAAGACAACAAACATAAAAAGCACGACGACGCCCAGCATCAGGTAGGGGCCGACGATCACGCCGAGGTCGTTTTTCTGCATCGCAGCGAACGCCGCCGGATCGGTTTCCGCGAGCACGCGGCGCGCGGCCTCCGGAGTCTGGTCGAGTTTTGCGAGGATGAGATTGCGCGCCACCAGCATGCCCGTGAGCGAGCCGATGGGGTTGAACGCCTGCGAGAAATTCAAGCGCCGCGTCGCGGTCTCCTCGGAGCCGAGCGAGAGGATGTAGGGGTTGGCCGTCGTCTCAAGAAACGCCAACCCGCACGTCATGGTAAAATAAGCCGCGAGAAACGCACCGAACGCCATCGCGTTTCCCGCCGGCACGAACATGAAGCATCCCATCGAATACAAAGCCAGTCCGGTGATGATGCCTTTTTTGTAACCGAACCAACGAATGAACAGCGCCGCCGGAATAGCCATGACGCAATAGCCGCCGTAAAACGCGGCCTGCACCCAAGCACTTTGAAAATTCGAAATGAGCAGGATGTTTTTGAACGCCGCCACCATCGGGTTGGTGATGTCGTTCGCAAAACCCCACAGCGCGAACAGCGAGGTGACGAGGACGAACGTGAGCAGCATGCCTGGGGGATCACGGGCTGGCGGGCGGTGGACGAAGGATCGGAGGGGGCGGGTTGGGTCATGTTATATTGAGGGTGAGGAGAGCGGGTGACTGTTTGCGCGAGGATAGGTAATTTGACTCTTCGGCGCGCCCGGCGCGCCCGCCCACCCTCGCGAATACAGTTTTACTGGGGGGCGCCTTATTTTATGATCACGTCCTGAGACTTGATTTTTTTGACGAGGAGGGCGCCGTTTTCGGGCGTCGGGGCTTTAAGGTTTTCGATGCGCGCGCCGATCACGTCGTCGAGCACAACGGCGTGGCGGGCGTCGGGGGTTTCGTAATTCACCGCGCAATCCTTGAGGAGAAAATCCTTCACGTGGCGCGCCCAGAAACCATACGCGGGCTGCGTCTTCAAATCGCCGACGTTGTAGCGGCCGACGCCGATTTCCGGAGGGTTCGCGTCCCTGTCGCTTTCGGGGTTGCCGCCTTTCACGAGCACGGTGACGTCGGTGAACTGCACGTTGGTGATGTAGCCGGTGTGAAGGCCGTTGGGCAGCTTGAACTTCAGGCCGCCGTGCACGTCTTTGTTGTCGGGAATTTTGAAGCCGGCGATGATCGGCGTGGCGCGGTTCAGCTTGCCGTCGTAGGCGCGCCAGCGGGGTTTGTTGCCGTAGGAGCTGCCGCCGTAAACTTCCTCGCAGTCGATCGCGTTGATGATGATGTTCTCGACCCGGCCGATGTCGGAGTTGGTGACGAGGAGTTCGTCGCGCACGGAGCCATTTTCATCGAATTTGTAACGCTCCACATCGGCGCCGAGCACGCGGCCGCGGTTCGAGATGGAGATGAAGAACGGGGCACGCGTGCGGAGCATTTTGCTGCGCGAGTGTAGCGTGCCGGTGTGCCCGCAGTTGAGGTGGACGTTTTTGATGTGCGCGCCGTCGTTGGTCGAGATGGAGAAGCCGGCCTTGTTCGCGGCAAGCACGTAGATGTTGTCCACGCAGAGGTCCTGGATGTCGTCGGCGGTTTCGGAGCCGATTTGAAAGAGGTTGCAGTTGGTGTCGCCGACGATGTTGCGAACCTTGTAATTGCGGACGGGGCGCGTGAAGCCGAGCGAGCAATCGGAGCCGGGTTTCACGATGTCGTCGGAACTGACTTTTGAGTAGATGTTGGTGACGGTGACATTGCCGCAAGCCATGAAGTCGTAGATGTCGCGCGCGTTGCCGGAGTGGTGTTTTGCAAAATAGGTGTCGTGCATGTGCAGGTCGTCGGAGCCGGTGGCGAGGACGACGAAGTGGCCGCCGCGGTCGATGTGGAGCATGTTGGACACGTCGAAGTTGTGATGGCGCGCGCCGGCGTCGTCGTATTCGATGTAATAGGGCACGTCCTTTTCCCTGTCATACCAGAGGTCTTTTCCATTGGAGTGGCCGCCGATTTCGATGTTGGTGCAGAGTTTGAGCGTGAACATTTTGTCGGCGCGCTTGCCGGCGGGACTGTTCATGACCCTGTCGGATGTGGCGATCTTGCCGTTGCCCGTGATGCGTCCGGTGCCGACGATTTTTATGTTGTCCTGCCGCTCGGCAAAAAACATGGCGTTACGGAAAAAGGTGTGGCCGACGTCCTGTTTCGTGAGCCAATTTTCGGGTTCGCGGTAGGGCTTGGGGTCGGTGGGATTGAGGCCGCTGCGGTAGTCGCGGTCGCTGAACCAGGTGGGTTCGGGTTCGTCGCAATCGCCGATGCACTGGATGGTCGCGCCGGCGTCGAGGTAGAGCCAGACGTTGCTGAGGAGGTGCAGCGTGCGGACGTTGTAGTCGCCTTTGGTGAAGCGGAGCGTGCCGCCGCCGAGGCGGTGGGTTTCCGCGATGGCGGCGTTGATGGCGTTGGTTTCGTCGGTTTCGCCGTTGCCATTGACGCCGAAAGATTTGATGTCCCGCTTGCCCGAGTAATACCATTCCACGTTTGAATTTCCGGCCGCTGAGCCGCCGGAAACCGCGAGCCTGAACGCGCAAAGTTTGCCCGGCTCGATTCCCTTAACGGATACGGAGCCGTCGGCGAGATTGACGGAGCGCAGTGTTTTCCACGTGCGGGCGTTGTCGGTCGAAATTTGAATGGCGGCTTCGCTGCCGGAGGAACGCACGGGCGCCCACGTGAAGGTCGCGCTCGTGTGGGTGTCGGCGTTTTCGGTGTAGGTGAACTGGCGGAGCGGTTCGCGGGCGAAATCGGAAATGGAATTGGTCGCGGTGAGTTTTGCGACCGACGAAGGCGCGTCCATCGGGCTGGAGAGGGATTTCGGCGCGGTGGTTTTGTAAACGGCCTTGAAAATATAATCGCCCGTTTTCGCGAGCTGGACGCCGGTGATGCGCAGGCGGATGTCGGGCGTGTTGAGCGGGCGCAGGTCGATACCGGTGAAGAGAACCGCCTGGCCGGTGGACGGGTCGCCCTTGATGGAAACGCGCCCGACTTGCTTGTAGGAATAATTCGTGCCGGTGCGCCCAATGGATTGCGTGGCGAGTCCGCTGAGCGGAACTTCGCCGCGTCCGATGACGTTCACGAAGGTGTTGTCCATGGTGACATTGATGCCGGCGGGAATTTCAAAGGCGACGGTGGCGTTTGGCGTGCGCTGGCCGGCGGTGAAGTCGAGCGTGATTTCGGAGGGCGCGGCCCCGGCGGTGATTGATTCGCGGTGGAGCGTGAGCGAGCCGGCAAGCGCGGCCTCGGTGGTCTTGATGGCGAGGGTGCGTTTTGGTTTTCCGGCGATGACAAGCGTGTCGCCGGCGGCGGGCGTGTCGGCATCGTCGAGTTTTTTGCCGGCGCGCGTGATGGTGATTTTGCCGGATGGTGCGAGTTGTTTGGCGAGTTGCGCCACGGTGGCGGCGGTGGAGACGAGGCCCTCATCCCGCTGTGAATCAACCGTGAATGAATACGTGGTGCCGGTGATCAGCGTGATCGTGTCGCCGGTGACGGACGCGATGTTCGGTGTTGCCGCGGCGTGCGCGCGGCCAGGGCCGGCCATGAGAAAAATGCAAAGGGCGAGTGCGGGGAGTGGACGCATTGTGTGTGATGAAACAGGGTTAACGAACAGGGTTTGATGCTGCAATGATTTGGATGCGGGGAATTTTGTGAACGACGCTGATTGGGCCTTTTGGACTATTGGGGCGTTTTTGGGCGAACTTGTTTGATGGCACCAAAGGCGCCCCACTCGTCAGATGACATGAAGCCGACAGGCGGGGCACAATTCCCCAACTTGTCGGCTTCATGTCATCTAAATTGTGAAACCTCGTTGGGGGTTTGAAACGCAAAGTGAATACCGAAGACGGTTGCGCAATGTGGAGTTGTCGGCGGCGGGACGCCGCCGCTCCGCGCAAGCGTGTTTTGCTAGATTTCTACTTCGTCATGAAAACCCATGTCACCGTCGAGTAGCGCCATTTGTTTCCAGACTTGTCGGGGATGACGCGGCCGGTGAGCTTGCCTTTCGCATCGCGCTTCACTTCGAGCGTGGTCCAGCTGAAATCGCCGCGCTCGTGGTCGAAGGTCACGCCGTCGTCATCATAGACCGCGTAGCTGCCGGGCGCGGCGCCGTAGTGGCGGACTTCGAGCGGGAGCATTTCGTCCGGGCCGGGTGCCCAGTGGCGCTCGGGCACCATGGGGACGATGCCGCCGTCGCGCACAAAGAGCGGGATTTGCGAGGGCGGCGGCGTGACCGTGATCGTCTCGTTCGCGCCAACATATTTGCCCGTGTAGAAGTCATACCATTTGCCGGGAGGGAGAATCACCTTGCGCTCTTTCACCGACGCGGAAATGGGGGCGACGAGGATGTTGTCGCCGACCATGTATTGGTCGCGCACTTCACTGACCTTGCCGAGTTCGTAGGGGTTTTCGGTGTCGTCGAGTTTGCCGGTCTCGGTGGTCACGGCGAGTTTCATGCCGCCGAGCAGTTGCATGGGGCGGATGACCGGCGTGCCCTCGTAGCGGTATTGCGCGAAACTGGCATACCAATACGGGAGCAGGCGCATGCGCAGCACGATGGCGTCGCGCACGTCGGCGGCGTATTGCTCCGAGTCCCAGAGTTTCGCGGTGGAGTTCCAGCCGTTGAGCAGCGCGAGCGGCGACCAGCAGACGGCCTGGATGCGGCGGAGCTGGTCGAGGCCCTTGCTGCCGCGAACTTCGGGCGACCAGAGCACGCCGGCGAAGGAGGCGTTGCCGACGGCGGTGATGTAGTCGTTGTAATTGTAGTTGTCGTTGTAGATGCCGAAGCCGAGGGGCGACGCGCCGCCGTTGGAGCCGCGCACCTGGCCGAAGGTGCGGCGGTTGAGGCCGCGGTAAATGTCGTAAACCATTTTCTGCATGAGCAGGCCGTAGGTCTGGCGGAGTTGCTCGGCGTCCCTGCCGGAGGGGAAAATGGTGACGTCGGCCCAGAGGTAGCGGTCGTAGCCGTCAACCTCGTCGATCTTGAATCCGCCGAGCCCGGCGGGGTGCGAGCGGATGACGTTTTTGGTTATGTGGTCGGAAAATATCTTGCGCGCCTCGGGCATCGTGTAGTCGGGCACGATGCCGTTCCACACGAGGTGGTCGGCGGCGTAGGGGAGCAGCTTGCCGTGGAGTTCGGTGGAGCGCGGCGAGACGTAGGGGTTGAACCAGAGGTTGGCGCTGGCGTTGAGTTTTTCGAGTTCGGCGAGGAATTTTTCGGGTTCGGGGAATCGGTCCTTGTTCCACTCGAAGGTGCAGGGATACGAGGCGCTGTGCCAGCCGGGTTCGAGGCCGAGCATGTCGAGCGGGAAGCCTTTTTCGCGGAACCTCCGCACCTCGGCGAGCGCCTCATCGGCGGTTGTCTTGGCGGGCATGCGGCTCATGAAGCCGAGGCCCCATTTTGGCGGGAGCGCGCCGCCGCCGCAAAAGAGATTGTAACGGCGCACGGCGTCCATCGGCGTCGGGCCGGCGAAAACATACACCTCGGCGCCGGCGGCGGGCACGAGAAACTCGATCGAGTCGGAGCGCGGCATGGACGACCATTTCGTTTTTTCCGGCACGACGGGATTGCGGTCAACGGGCTCGGGTTTGTTTTTCGAATCGAGGCGCACGCTCACGCCGACGTTCACGTTCAGGTAACGCGCGGCGTTGATGAAGACGCCGTAACCCTTGTCGGAAATATAAAACGGCACGGGCGCGTGGGTGCGGCCGGAGATGTTTTGCTTTTGCGAATAATGGTCGACGTGGAGCTGGAAGATTTGCCCGTTGCGGTGCACGGAGGAGAACTCGACGCCGAGGCCGTAGATGTCCTCGCGGTTGCCGAGCGGAAAACGCAGCGTGGTTTTGCCGTTCACAAGGCGGCCGATGATTTCATCCCGGTGAAGCGGGAACTTCGCGGCGGGCATGGCAGCGAGCGCGTCCTTGAGCGGCGCGAAATTTCCGGCCGCGCCGAGCAGCGTGTAATCGTCGGGGGTGCCGATGACCGCCTTCCAGACGCCGGGAGCAACCTCGGTCCACGTCGGAGTGATCTTGGGTGGAGGAGCGGAGGAAAAGGCTGAAGGGCTGAAAGGCTGAAGAGCCGAAAGAAAAAGCGCGCAGGCGGCGGTTTTAAGGAGTCGAAGTGTGGTCATAAAAAAGTGAAGTGGTTTGAAAAAGGTGGCACAGACATTCTTGTCTGTGTCCGGGAGGTTTCGGGGTTCGGCACAGACAGGAATGTCTGTGCTACTTTGTTACGGTTTCCAGCGGCATGGCGACAACCCAGGTTTTGCTTGCGTTGTTGAAACCGCCGGGGCCGTCGGCGGTGGCGCAGAAAAGATAGCGCGGGTATCCGTTTTCCAAATACACAAACGGGCGCTCGAGGTGGCCCATGCGCTGTGTCGAGCCGTCGTCCCAGCGGAGCACCTTGGTGTAGGATTTCGCAGGGGTGGAAAGAGTCCAGTTTTCGCCGTCCGGCGAGGTGGCGTGGATGGCGGCGTGTTTTTCCCCGCAGAGTTTGCCGCTCATGTCCTTCGCGATGAGCTCGTAGCCGCCGCGCGGCGACTGCCACACAAACGGGTCCTCCACCTCGCCGAAATGCTCGCGTCCGAAAAGTGGCTTGTCGCCGACGACCTCGTAGGGGCCGGCGTAGTGCTTGGCGCGCGCGAGGCCGAGCATCATGTGGCTTTGTTTCGGATCGGCGAGCGTGCCCTCGAAACGGCGCGATTTGAAAATCATGAGCACCGAGCCGTCCTCATGCACGACCGGCGCGGGGTTCGAAGTGAGCAGGCTGTAAAACGTGCCGGGCTTGCAATCGAGGATGGGATGATCGAGGCGCGTCCACGGACCGTAGGGAGATTTCGCCGTGGCGAGGCCGATGCGTTTGTTGGCGCGCGCGACGATGCAGCGCGGCTCCTGCAACGTGAGCCGGACACCGGGCGCGGGATCCTCGAGCGGATGCGTGCTGCCCATGTAGAAAAGCAGGTAGGTGTCGCCGTGTTTGCGGATGGTGGGATTGTGCGTGGCGCGTCCGTCCCAGTATTCGGCGCCGCGCGCGGGCAGCACGACATCGCGAAACGTGTAGGGACCCTCGATTGTCTCCGACGTGGCGTGCACGACCTCGGACTTGAGCATCCAGCCCGGATGAAACGTGATGTTCCTCGGCCAGCGCGAGGCGAACATGTGATAGAGGCCGTCCTCGCCCTTGATCACGGAGCCGTCCCAGACCCAGTAGCCGTCCATCTGAAACCCGCCCGCGCGCTTGACGATTCCCTGCGAGGGAAACGGCTGCGCGGGTTGCGCGGACACGGATGCGGCGGAAACAAAGACTACGGCGAGCGCGAACAGCGCGGATAGGAGAGACGTGGATTGCTGCATGAGTTTCATCGGAATTATATTTCGGGATTACTTCTTCTTTTTCTTGTCCGTTTCGTTCACCCAAAAGGTGATGTTTTTGAAATGCACTTTTGACGTTGCCGAGGCCCAGTAGGCGCCGTTTTTGAAATACCATTTCGCGCCCGTGCCCGGCGCATACATGTGCTCGAATCGGAGCTCGTCGTTTATCCACACGCGCGCCTGGCCGGTGACGGGATTGTAGGCGGCCTTTATGTTCATCCATGTGCCGAACGTGGGCGAGGCGGCCGTGTTTTCCACGATCACGCGCTTGCTAACGCCGTGGTAGAGGTTGCCGTTGTTTTTAACATTGAGATAAATCGACTCGTGCCCGCCGCCGCCCGTGCCGGTGTTGGTTTTTATCTGCATGATGCAGGTGCCCTGCGTGCCCGCCTCCCACATCACGTCGGCGCAAATCATGTTTTCGCGCGTCTGGTCGGGCCAGTCGGGCCAGCGCATTTCCACGCGCCCTTTTCGTCCCGGCTCCCAGTCACCCTTAGTAAGGACGCAGGTGTAAGCGCCCTTGCCGGAGTCGGTGAAAACCTCGTCGCGCGCCTTCGTCGTCCAGTTCTGCAACTTGAAACCCTTGGCGTAGGTGTATTGCGTCCAGCCGGCGTTGGGGCTTTTGGGCTTCGCGTGCAAGGGCGCGATGGCGAAGGCGCCGAGCGCAAGCAGGCCGAGAACGCGAGGCATGGTGAACGAAAACAAGCGCGAGGATTTCATGGGTAACAGGAATGCCCGGATTTCTGCGCAAACAAAGCCCCTTTGGAAACAAAACGAAATAGGTCAATTGGCCTAGTGACGGACATTGCCGCCGCGGCGGAACGGAATGCACCTTTTGCGCATGACGGCGGAAAATTGCCCCGCCTCAAAACACAAGGTTCCCGCCTTCGAAAAGCAAACCCGACGCCTCCCCTCAAAACCCATGAAGCACCGCTCCGCCCAAAACACCGCGCGCATTTTTGCCGCCGCCCTCGCCGCCTGCATCGGCCTCGCAGTCGCGCCGCAAACCCTCGCAAAAAAACCATCCGAACAGGTCACCATCGCGAAAAAGCTGAGGGATTTCGAAGGCACCGAAAAACCCTCGCAGCGTTATATCGTCGCCAAGAACAAATTTGAAACAGACAGGCCCGACGCCATCACCGAAGTCGGCCCCGGCGTGTTCCGTTTCGCCCTGCGTTTTCGCAAGGACGAATGGTGGGACGGCGATCGCGGCACCGGCAGCAAGGACCGCCAGCGCGCCGAAATCAAGGGACTCGGCCCCCGGCAAATAAGCGGCGAGACCTACGAATACACCATGACCTGGCGCACCAACGACACCTTCCGTTGCGGCGGCAGATTCTGCCACGTTTACCAGCTCAAGGCCACCGACGGCGACAAGGGCGCGCCGCTCATCGTCCTCACCGTGATGCCCAACAACCGCACCGCCGCCGTGCGTTACGTCTCCGGCAAAAAAGGCGGCTTCACCATCGCGCGCGAGTTTCCGTGGAAACCCGGCGCATGGCAGACCGTGAGCATCCGCATAAAAACCTCCACCGGCAACAACGACAAAAAAGCCGACGGCGAACTCCTCATTTCCGTGAACGGCGACAAATACGAGGGCAAGACCAACATCCCGCTCTACCGTCCCGACGCGACCACATACCGCCCCAAGTGGGGCCTCTACCGCGGCGTCCGCGCGAACATGAACATCGGCGACGACTGGGTTGAGCACAAGGACATCACCGTGCGCAAACTCTGACGCGACAACGCCACTCAACCCATTCCCTCAATAATGAAAACGCCCCAAATCATCCCCGCCGCCTTGGCTCTCTGCGCCATCGCACTCATCACCCCGCAAACCGCCCGCGCCGCCACCGCCAACGGCATCGCCAGCTTCGAGGGACGCGAGGAACCCACCGCCATCTGGCACCCAAACACCCAGACCTTCACCAACGGCGACACCTACGTCAACATGACCGACCAGCCCGGCGGCGTCGTGCGCATGGAATTGCGCTATCGGGGAAACGACGCCGCGAATCCTTGGTGGGACGGCGACCGCTCCACCACAAACAAGGACCGCCAGCGCGCCGAGGTGAAGGGACTCGGGGCGCATCAAAAAACCGGCGAGACCTTCGAGTATTCCACCACCTGGCGCAGCAACGCCGGGCTCACCGTCACCGGAAAATTCTTTCATTTCTTCCAAATCAAATCCACCGACGGCGACAGCGGCGCGCCGCTCGTCGTGATGAGCATCACCAACTCCACCACCGCCGCCGTGCGCGTTTGCTCCGGCACCAACAGCGGCTTCACCGCCATCCGCAGCTTCCCGTGGACGGCGAACACCTGGCAAACCATCACCATTCGCGTCACCACCTCGACCAACGACGGCGCCGCCACCGGCTCGCTGCTCGTGTCGGTCAATGGCGACGAATTCCAAGGTGCGAAAAACATACACCTCTACCGTCCCGACGCCACCGACTACCGTCCGAAGTGGGGCCTGTATCGCGCCGTCTCCGCCAACGAATCCCGCCTCGCCGACGCCTACATTGAGCACAAAAACGTGACCGTTAACAAAATCAACGCCGACGGCACGCCCATCCACCAGGGCATCCTCTACGAAGCCAAGGCGCTCGACCGCGTGCTCATCGGCGCCGGCGAGATCAACGTCAAAAGCGAATCCGCCGCCAGCGATGGCAGGCACGTGACGCTCGACAACGCCGCCCTCAACTCCGGCATGCAGTTCACCCTCCCCGACGTCCCCGCCGGCACCTATAATTTCATCATGCGCGCCAAAAGCCATGCTGACCGCGGTGTGCTTCGGCTCGACATCGACGGTGTCGCGCAAGGCGAACGCTGGGACCTGTGCGCGACCGCCACCGGCACCACCGGCTACATTGAAAACGACTTCGGCATCGTCCGCCTCGCCGCCGGCAACCACACCGTGCGCGTCACCTCCGTCGACTCAACATCCACCTCGAACGCCTCCAAAAAATACCAGCTTTCCGCCGACCTCTTCCGCCTCGTCGCCGATCTTGTCCCGCCCGTCATCACCGTCCCCGACGACATGACCGTCGATGCCACCGACGCCGGCGGCGCCCGCGTCACCTTCACCTGCACCGCCGTTGACGCCATCGACGGCCCCGTCTCCGTCACCTGCGCGCCCGCCTCCGGCAGCCTCTTCCCCGTCGGGGAAACCACCGTGCAAGTCCACGCAACAGACAGCGCCGGCAACAAGGCCACGGACCAGTTCACCATCACCGTGCTCGAAGCCGCCGCGACTGAACCCAGCATCACCGGCATCTCCCCCGACGCCGCGCAAACCGGCGACACCATCACCATCACCGGCGCAAACCTCGCCGGGGCGACAGTCACCATCGGCGGCGTCCCCGCGACGATCCTTTCAAACAACGGCTCCATCATCACCGTCACCGTGCCCGAAACCGCGACCACCGGCGCCGTCATCCTCACGATCGACGGCAACCCGATCACCGCCCCGCAAACGCTCACCATCGGCACGCTCCCCGGCATCACGCGCAACCCCGTGGCAACACAAGTCGCCATCGAAACCCGTCCCGTTGCCATCGTCGCAAGCGCGACCGGCAGTCCCGCCCCAACTTCCAATGGTTCCACCGCGCCACCGCCGCCGCGGCATGGCAGCCGGTGACCGGCCCCGGTTACGAAGGCACGAACACGGCCGCGCTCACCATCCTCGATCCCTACGGCAAAAACGGCTGGCAATTCCACTGCGCCGCCACCAACGCGCTCGGCTCCGCCGACAGCGCCACCGTCACGCTCGATGTGCGCCCAAACCTCCTCCCTTCCCCAGCCGGCATCGCCGTCGCCCCCGGCGCGGCAAATCTCAAACTCCACATCTCCGACACCACGCTCCACACAGTCAGCGTCGTGACAAACGGCACCCTCGCCACCATCGCCGGACAACCCCGCGTCTCCGGCGCCGCAAACGCCACCGGCGCCGACGCCCGTTTCAACAAACCCCGCGGCCTCGCGCTCACCGCCGGCGGCGATCTCCTCGTCGCCGACACGGGCAACCACCAACTCCGCGCTATCACCACGGTCGGCGGCACGGTCACCACCATCGGCGCCGGCCCCGACGCGACACTCGCCTCCCCCGCGGGCATTGCCGCCACCGACACCGCAAGCGGCCCCGCCTACATAGCCGACACCGGCAACCACCTCGTCAAAAAAATCTCCCCCTCCGGCGAAGTCAGCATCGTCGCCGGTTCCGCCACCTCCGGCACCGACAACGGCCCGCTCCTCCAGGCCAAGTTCAACGCCCCCGCCGGAGTCGCCGTGGACGTGAGCGGCGACTACGTTTACGTGGCCGACACCAACAACCACGTCATCCGCCTCATCGACCTCGCCGCCGGCAGCGTCACCACCTTTGCCGGGCAAATGCGCGCCTCCGGCACGACCGACGGCGACGCGACGCTCGCCGCCAAACTCAACGCGCCCTCCGCGCTCGCCGTTGACACCGAGGGCAATGTTTACATCGCCGACACAGGCAACGCGCGCATCCGCGTCGTCACCACAAACACCACGACCCTCGAACGCACCATGCTCACGCTTGCCGGGAACCATCCCGGCTTCACAGACGGCTCCGGCACCAACGCATGGTTCGACTCGCCCTCCTCCATCGCGCTCGCCGACGACGGCGCCCTCTACATCGCCGACACCGGCAACGCGGCAATTCGCCGCATCGCGCCCGACGACGCCGCCACGGTGACGACACTCGCCCTCGTTTCCACCACGACAACGGGAACAACAACCGGCACCAATCCGCCATCCGGCAACGAAACCGGCGGTGGTGGTGGTGGTGGAGCGCCCTCACTCTGGCATCTCACCGCCCTCGCCCTGTTCGCCCTTGCGCGTTGCAATCGAAAAAAATAAATCTCCCAAAAAACAAACACCGCCATGCTCAAAGGCATCTCACCGCTCATCAGCCCCGAACTTCTCGCCACGCTCGCCCGCATGGGCCACGGCGACGAAATCGTCCTCGCCGACGCGCACTTTCCCGGCGAGTCGTTCAACAGCCGCGTGCTCCGCGCCGACGGCCTGCGCATCCCCGCGCTCCTCGACGCCATCCTGCCGCTCTTCGAAATCGACGCCTACGTGCCCGACCCGCTCGTGATGATGGCCGCCACGACCGGCGACACACTCGACCCCGCGGTCGAGGCAGCATACCTCGTGCCGATCAAAAAACACGCGCCCACCGCGCCCGCGATCACGCGCATCGATCGCTTCGCATTCTACGAGCGCACCCGCTCCGCCTACGCCGTGCTCATGACCGGCGAGACCGCCAAATACGGCAACATCATCCTCAAAAAAGGCGTCACACCCGTCGCCTGAATGTAGCGCAGACTGCGTGATATAATTTGAGGTAGGGCGAACCGTCCCGGTGAGCCGCAACTTTCCGGCTCACCGGGACGGTTCGCCCTACCAAAAGACATTTCCTCGCGACAGAATAAATCGCCACATGCTTTATTTCAGCCGCACCGCATGAAGCTCGATGCCCTTGCCGTTTTGCGGATCGAGATTGCGGGTGTATCGCCTGTCCTTCGCGTTGTCCCAGTGTTCGTGCACGCCGAGGCTTTTCAGCGGAACGCCATCGGGGGCGTAATTGGTTTTTGAGGGCGGATTGCCGGCCTGGGCCGACTCGTGCATGTAGTTGTCGGCATTGGCCATGGATTCGTTTTTGCCGGCCTTTTTGCCGCGCCCGAGCGGGAACTCGTTGCGCAGAAAATCGAGACCGACCGAGTCGATCGCCACCGGGTCCTGCGACATGAAGATGCTCGCGAACCATTCGCCGTTGAAGAGATTGTGCCAGCGGGCGTTTTCACCGACGGCGTCGTTCACGTCGCGCAGTCCGTAGAGGCCGTCGAGCATGAAGATGAGTGTCTTTTCGCCGAGCTGCTTTGAGCCGATCATATCGACGAAGGGATGATACGTCGCCATCGGGTGCGCGTGCGAATTGACGAAGACGGAGTGGTCGCGCACGCGCACGGTGCCGTAGTGGTTTTTCGCCGTGAGCGTGACGCCGGTCGTCGGGTGCCCCTTGACGAGGCCGATGTTGATGATGTAGGTCGCGGCGACGATAAAGTCGGGCAATTCCCGTCCCACCTTTGAGTCGGCGATGGAGTAGCCCATGGCGTTCTTTGTGTATTGAACGCGGACGCGCCCGTTTTCGGGCGAGCCTTTTGAGTCGGCAAAAACAACGCCGGGAAACGACGCGTGGCATTTTTGAAAAATGCGATCGGGTATGACGCGCGTGGCCTCGTAAACGGTGATGTCGCTTTCGGCGATACCGGCGTTTTTGACGAGCTGGTGCAGCACCGCGTGGATGGTTTGCACGGAGGCGTCGATCTGGTTGTCGGCGTCCTTGTGGCCGGCGTAGGAGTTGTTGATGTTCACCTTGACTGCAATTTTTTCGCCGCGCGTGTAGGCACGGTCGCCGCGGTCGTGAGTGCGGTTGTAGTATTTGAAAAGCGCGACCCACGCGCCGGCATCGGTGGATTCGCCGGTGAGGGAGCGGAGGGAGCGCGCGACCATGTTGTCAACGGCGGTCTGATTGATTCCGGATCCCTCTGCCCACCACGTGCCGGTGACGCCGTCCCAAGGCGTGGCGGCGATGTCGCGCGCCCAAGTGACGCGCCCTGGAAAAATGCCGCGCGCGACGCCGACGGGCGAGTTGGGTTTGTCGTCGGGCGTCCAAAGTTTTTCGTCCCTGGGCGCCTCGGGAGTCGGCCCGGGCACGGAGGGGATTTGCACATGGACGACATCCTCGCCCGACACGCCGCGAAGCGCGGGTGGAAGAGTGATCGTGATGGTGCGCGTGGCGTTGTCGTAGGCGAAATCAAGCGACTCGCCCGTGGCGAGAAGCCTGACAATCGAGGGATAAGGGACGCCGCCGAGAGTGATCGTTTCACCTTTCCCCGGAGATGCGGACGCGGCGGGGACATAGATGTAGCGATGGCCGTTTTTCGGAGTTGCGACGGCGCGGTGCGACGAGGTTTCACGTTGAGGCAGATCGCGCACGTCGGACGGAACTTTTTGCGAAAGTCCCTCGACGTTGAAAGGTTGAAAAGCGGACAGGAAAAACAGAGCGGCCAGAGACGGGATGAGGCGAAGGTTGGTTTTCATAAAAATGCGGTGCAAAAAGCCCGGCAGACAATCTGTTCATATTTGCCCGCGGCACAAGGCATTCAAGTAGGCCTTTTTCCCCTACACGCGCTTATTCGATCACCTTAGCATCCATGGAAAACAAAACAGGGCATTCGATTTTCCATGGATCTCAATATCAGGGATGTGAAGTAATCGCGATGATCGTAATAACAGGAACGCGTTTTTTATCCACTGTTTCATCGGGTCCATAGTGCCAAAACACACGATAGGCGCCGGGCGTTTTGTTCTGCGCGTAGGCCTCAAACACATCCTCGCCGTTCAATCCCCGCAAAGAACCGAATTTGTGCGTGTTGAGGCCCGGATGATTGAGATTCGTTTCCAGCATCGTAATCGTCTTGATCACCTGCTTGAACAAGCCCGCATGATGAGGATTGTTCTCCAGCGCGGTCAGCTCCGCATCGGCGCGCTCGGTGAGGAGGATTTTGCGATGCATGGAACGCTTATTTCACGCCGCCGTATTTTTTGGCGAACGAACCGCGCGAGACGGTTTTTCCCCCGGCGGATTGCCTTAGCCCCACCCGGACGGCCTCAAGGGCTTTCTTGTTTTGAAACAACCATAGTTCGGAAGCGGGAATAACGGCAACCGGATCCAAAACGATTTGTCCGGCATCGTTCCGATACACCGCGTAACCCGCCGAATCCGGCTGCTCGATCACGGAGCCCAAGGTGAGCCGCTTCTTGCTGTCGGGTTTGATGTAATCGACGACACGCTCGAAATGAGAATCTTTAAGGACGGCTGTCATGATGCCGCATGGTCTGCCCGCCCCGCCAAAGTGTCAAGTGGGACTTTCCCACCGATTCGAAATCGAGGCGGACTGGCTCAAGACGATGTCTAGGTGGGCAATATTTCTTTGGAGTGCGGTGGCAGAGGTAGCGTCAGCGTCAGGCGACACCGCTTTGAGCAATATAAGATTTTCACTGGACGCAAATCGCACAAAGCGGTGTCGTCGCTTCGCTTTGCCACTGCACTCCAAAAGAGTGCTCCTTTGCGTTTTGTCATCAGTTGCAATAACACCTTGCTTGGGGACTGTGCCCGTCGAAAGCGCATTTGCGCATATCACAGGGAAGAGGTTTTTGTGTGATGCAGGCTCAATGTGCTGATGGCGGGAAACGAGTCGTTCGCTGTTTTCAAAATCGTCAGGCGCACTTTCCAGGCGGTGACGGGCGGGAAACGGTGAACGTGGCGCTCGCCGATTGTCGTGCCTTCGGCGATGAGCTGCCAGGCGCTGTCCACTTGCGCCTCGATTTTGTAGGCGCGCACATTTTGCAGCGCGGCGGGTTCGGAGAGTGTGAGGGCATTTATGAGGAGCGGGCCCTCGGTGTCCACTTCGAGCGCGAGCGCGCGAGATGGGTTGTCGCCAGTCGCCCAATAGGTTTGCGAGTTTCCATCGAGGGCTTTTTCGCCGCCGTGGGCGCGCGTCGTCCCGCGCACGGCGCTGGTGTTAACGGGGCGCAGATGCGCGAGGTCGAGGCCAAGCTCAGGGTCGATTGTCGCGGGGGGCTCGGCAGGCATCGCGGCGAGTTGCGCGGCCATGCGCGTGTCGGTAAGCGCTGCCGTGTTTTCGGTGTCGTTCGCGGAGTAGCCGATGTTGGCGAGTGCTTGCGGACCAAGGCGCGCGGCGAGTTGCGCGAGGTAGAGGCTGCGCGGCGCGACGTGCGCGCCATGCGAATCGAAATGCCCCTCGGGCAATATCGGGGCGGTGTCAAAGTAACGCGCCGTGCGCGTGCGCGCGCCGATGCAACCTATCGCCCAGTTGGCCGCACCGGGCGGATTTTGGATGACGTAGGTGGCGGCGAGGCAGTTCCACGCAACCGACCAGCCAGCGCTCCAGCCGTGGCCGGAGCCGGCGACGCCGCGATCGGGAAAATCAATGCCTCCGTCGGGCACGCGGCAGTTGTCGAGAAGCAGGCCCGTCGTCCAGCGCATGTGCGGCTGGATGCGCGAGCCGCGTCCGGTGAAGGTGCTGTTGAGAACGACATTGGGGCCGGGATTGAGGCTCGTCGTCCAGACGTGGTAATTGTTGGCTCCGCTGGCGCGACAGCGATCGATGAGGATTTGCGTGCCCTCGATGCTGAAGTCGGCGGGCTTGGAGGCGCCGAGGTTCGGGTAAGTGTGCGTGACGACAACGTCGCGGAGCGTGACGCGTCGGCCGCGGACAACAACGGTGTTCATCGTTTCCTCGCAACGAATGTCGCGCGCCCAGCAGTCCTCGCCTTCGATGCGGAGGGCGGCGTAGGGCGCCTGCCCGTAGGCAATTTCGAGGGGCGGGCATTGGATGTGCAAACGCTCGACGCCGATTTGCGCGGCGGCCGGAGCGGGCGTGACACGCGCGACTTCGACGGAGCGGCGGCCGAGGTGGCGCGCGTCGTAGGAATCGGAAAGCGGGATGTCGATTGTGACACGCTTGCCGTCGATGGCGGTGATGACGCGGCGGTGGATGCCGGCGCGTTTGGTGCCGATCCATGTTTGGGGGCGTCCGTTGCGCCGGAGCGTGTCCATCTTCATGAGCGCGAGCCATGCGGCGGTTGTCGGGCGCTTGATCTCAATGGTGTCGCCAACAGAAAGGCCTTTCGTTGAAACGAGCGTGAAGGCGGTCGCGCCGGAAGGCACGCGGGCGTCGGCAATGGCGGTGACGGGGCCGCGCGCGGCGGTTGCGGGCGGCGGGGCGAAGGACTGCGCGGGTTCGGGCGCGGTGTTGCGCCCGAGACGCGTGCGGACGCCCGGTCCGACAACAATGGCGATGTGTTTGCCGCCCGTCATGCGAATGATTGTGGCGTGGGAATTGCCGTCGCCGGAGGGCGCGTCACCGCCGCGCAAGACGACGCCGGAGGTATGGAGGTTGATGGTGTGCGCGCAGGTGAAAACGCCGGGGGCGAGCAACACCGCGCCGCGAAAGCCGCGCGAATCGGGCGGGAGCGTGGAGACAGCGTCGATGGCGGCCTGGATGGCGCCGGTGTCGTCTGCGCCGTTTCCAAGCGGGGCGACGGTTTGGCGAACAGGAATATCGGCGTCGCCGGGCAACGCGACGCCTCCGCCCATGTAACCCGCAAACGAAAAATCCATAATGCGGTCGCCGTCGGGCGTGGTTTTATAGATGAGCGCGCCGGTGGCGGACTCGGGATCTGGGCGCACCCATTCGGAGACGGCGCCGGGCGCGACGCTAATGAAGAATGAAAAATGGATAATGAAGAATGCGCCGAGAACGCGGCGCGGACGGAAGATTTTCATGAAAAAGGAGGGATTGTGCCCGGGAGCGCGGACATCCTGTCCGCATTTTGTATTCGCAAACTGAATACGCACTAGATGTTGCGGGCGGGACGCCCGCGCTCCCGGGGGAAATTATTTCCACGACGGGCCGACGTCGGCGGGCGTGAGGACGCGGAACGCGCCCTCCGTGCCGATGAAGAGCGAGCGGGCTCCGGGCGCGTTGGCGGCGAGTTCGGGAAGCACGGGACGGAGCACGTCGTCGGCGCCGCGCCGCCATTCAATGCGCGCGCCGGGTTCGACGCCCGCTTGTATTTGGTTTGTGGATACAGCCTCGCCGCCGTCGACCAGGTTACCCTCGTAGTGGCAGGGGGCGAAGGCAAGCGTGTCGAGCGGCGGGGCGCGGTCTGGCGCGGTGATGACGATGGCGGGGGACTTCGCGCCCGCGCCGGTTTTGCGGATGAGGTTGCCGACGATCTGGCACGACTCGGGCAGGAGCACGCGCTGGGCTTTCGGCCAGCCGGATTTGTAGTCGCGACCGACGGCGATGTCGAAGCCGGCGTTGTCAACGAGGGTGTTGTAGGCGACGACGGTGTAGCGGGGCTGGTTGTAGCGCGGCACGCGGCCGTGCACGGTTTTGTCGCGGAGGATCGGCTCGAACTTTTCAGTGAGCGCCTCAAGAAAGAGCTCGCCGCTCATGAGGCCGATGCCGGTGGCGCAGCCCTCGATGTAGTTTTGCACAATGCGGTGGTGCCGTCCGGTGATGCGCATGCCGTAGGCGTCCCTCACGCCGTCGCCGAAGATGAAATTGCCCTCGATCACATTGTAGTTGCCGGAGCGGTTGGTGATGCCGCCGCTGGTGCCGCGAATGGTGTTGTTGCGAACGGTGTTGCGGTTCGACTTGAGCGAGATGATTTCCATCGCCTCGCCGTGCGCCTGCTCGAAGAGGTTGCTCTCGATGGTGAAAAACGCGCCATCGGGACCGAGCTCCTCGTTGCCGCCGTAACCCCATATGCGGAAGATTTCGCGGCCGTTTTTCGGCACGCGCGCGATGTCCTTGAAATGGCAATGATCAACGGTGTTGTGGCGCGAGCCGCCGAGGTTGTTTCCGACGACGGGCTGGTGGTGGTTTTTGCCGCTGACAAGGAGGTGGTCGGCGCGGTTGCGGTCGCCCTTGAAATAAATCCAATAGTAGCCGGCGCCGGGAATTTCGGGATTGCAATCGACAATGGCGCTGTCGGTGAGGCGGCAGTCGTGCGAGGCAAAATCGACAATGTTTCTTTTGGGCGGAGGCGTGGCGCGCAGGAAACGCAGGCCGGAAACCTCGATGTGGGGCGCGGAAAAGGCGAGGTGCGATTTGCCGGTGAGCGTGACGCCGCCGGGGGTTTGCGCGCGGACGCGGAGCGGCGCGTCACTCGTGCCGCCGCGCGCGAGGTCGAGCGAGGTGTCGCGCCATTCGCCATCGGCAAGGATGATGGTGTCGCCGGGCGCGGCGGCGGAGAGCGCGGAGGCGAGCTCGGCGGGATTGGCGACGCGATGCGTGGCGGCGCCGGCGGTGACAAGAAGACAGAGGCCGACGGACAGAAGGCCGGGGAGACGGGGAAGTTTCATGGGTGTGATAAAATGGTTTTCGCAAACGAGGGCGCGCGCAAGGCGTGCCCCTACGGGGCCGTGGGACCGACATCGGCGGGTGTGAGCACGCGGATGCCGGCGTCGCCGGGCGTGAGCGCGCCGGGGTCGGATTGTTTGACGGCGTCTTTGGGAAGGTCGCCGATGGACTTGGTTTTCCAGACGGTGTTTTGGCCCCATGTCGGATTGGTGTAGGGGCCGTCGAGCTTGGCGGCGACATCGCCGCCGATGATTACGTTTTCCGCAAAGGTGATGTGCGTCGCGCCGAGGCCGTTTGAGCGGCGGTGCATCACGTATTGGGATTTGTTTTCGACGAGGATGTTTTGGCGAATTTCGTTGTAGTCGGGACGGTCGTGCGAGGTGAGTTTCGCGCCGTCGGCAACCTCGCCGCCACCGTTGCCAAGGTTGATGCCGTTGCTGTTGCGCTCGAGATAGTTTCCGATGACTTTGTTGCGGTCGCCAAAGATGCGCAGCCCGGCGGTGTTGCGGAAATAGTTTTTCTCGGCGACGCAGTCGTTGCCGTGGCGGAGCGTGAGTTGCGCGCCGGGACTGTCGAGAAATGTGTTGTGCCGGTAGATGTTGCCGCAGGACTTGTTGGAGATGAGTTCGTTTTCCCCGACGCAGCGGACGAAGAGGTTGTGCTCAATGACACCGCCGCCGGTGGACATGCTCAGGTGGCTGAGGCCGTAGCGGATTGTCTCGAGTCCGTTGGTTTCGCCGGAGACGGGGGATTTTTGAAAGTCGTGAAAGTAGTTGTGGTGAATCCATGCGCGGCGCGCGACTTGCCCGTTTTCGCCGGCGACTGAGATCATGTTTCCCTTGCGGCTTTTGTTGCGAAATTCGTTGTGGTCGATTTCGCAATCGTCGCCATTGACGCCGAGGTAAGGGCCGCCGCCGGGGCACTCGAACACGCAGCGCGTTATGCGTATGTGGTGCGCGCCGACGCCGATTTTGGTTTTGCCCGCGGCGTTGAAAAACTTGAACCCGGAGATGACGATGTGCGACGCGTCTTCTTTTATCGAGATGCCCTGTCTGCCGCGCAGCTCGACGCCGCCGACGGTTTCGGCGGCGATGGTGACGGGACGGTCTTTCGCACCGGAGCGTGTGATGTCGATGGATTCGTCCACATCGTAGGAACCGTTTTTCAGCGTGATCGTATCGCCGGGTTTGGCGCGGTCGATGGCGGCTCGGAGCGAGGCAATGGAATCGACGATTTCGCCGCGAGCGGAAAGAAGTGAGGCGTGAATGGCGAGGAGCGAAAGAAAGGGTATGAGGAGGAGTTTGCGCATGGGTGAAAATAAGACAGCTCGATTTTTCCGTCTTTTTGAAGGCGAAGTGAACGGAAAGGTTTAGTCCTTTTGGACCACAAGAGGGGCGGAGACGCCAGCCACTGTTCGCTAGCGAGGCGGGGAATCTCCGGTGTCGACTCACGGGATTTTCGGCGCCGTTTGCATTAAAATTGGTCTTGCAGAAAGACCAATTTTTAAAATATTCAGTCTTCATGGAGGACCAATTATCAGCAGTGGTGCGCGAGAAACTTGCGGACGCGGTCGAGATGGAGTTTCCCCCGGGAATGCGGCGCGAGCAGGTTTTGCCCGGCGTGCCAGGAAAGGCGCACGCAATCACCGGAATGCGGCGCGCGGGCAAGACGTTTTATTTGTTCCAATGCCTCCAGGACGCGCTGGCCCGGGGAGCGGACCGCGAACGGCTCGTGTATTTCAACTTTGAGGACGAACGACTTGAGGGCATGACGGCGGCGCGGCTTTCGCAAATCGTGGAGGCGTATTACCAGAGATTTCCGGAATTTCGCCGCAAGGCGGAGGTGCTGTTTTGTTTTGACGAGATCCAGATCGTCCCGGGGTGGGAGCGCTTTGTCCGGCGTCTGATGGACTCGGAGAAAGTTCGTGTGTGCCTGAGCGGCTCGTCCGCCAAGATGTTGAGCCGCGAAGTCGCCACGAGCATGCGCGGGCGGGCGATGGAAACGGTGATCACGCCGTTCAGCTTCCGGGAGTTTGCCACGGCGCGGGGAGTAGCCGTTCCCGCGCAGGACGCGGTGCCGGCGGCGCGCGCGCGCTCGCTGCTTCAAAAAACACTGGACGATTATTTGCGCATCGGCGGGTTTCCGGAGGCGCTTCATGTTTCATCGGAGCAGGACAGGGTCAATTTGCTGCAAGGTTATGTGGACAGTGTGCTGTTTCGCGATGTCGCCGAGCGGCACGCTGTCGGCAATCTGGTGGCGTTGCGCGCATTCGTGCGGCAGCTTTTGCGCAACCCGGCGAAGGAATTCAGCGTGAGCAAAATTGCCGCCGACTTCGCCTCCCGCGGCATCGCGGTGTCGAAGGAAACGCTGCTGGCGTTTCTCGATTATTTCGAGGATGCGTTTTTGGTAGCGCCAATCTCCATTTTTTCGCGCTCCGAGCGCCGCCGTCAGGTGAATCCGCGAAAATTGTATCTTGCCGACCACAGCCTGGCGGCCGCATTCAGCCCGTCGGCCGGCATTGACCGAGGACGGCTGTTGGAAAACGTGGTCGCGTGCGAACTGGCGCGAAAAACTCGCGACCTTGCTTATGTCAGGACATCCGGCGGGCTGGAGGTTGATTTTATCGCGACGGCCTTTGACGGCAGCCGGCATTTGATACAGGTGGCGTCCGATGTTTCCTCGCGGCAAACGTGGGCACGCGAGGTCAAGGCGTTGCTCGAGGCGAAGGAGGAAACACGCGACGCGACTACCTGGTTGCTTTGCGAAGTCATGCCGCCGGCGGATTTCGAGATGCCCGAAAAAGTAAACGTGATGCCGCTTTGCCAATGGCTTTGCGGGAGGGATCTGAAATAAGGGGATTTATTCCGGGTGTGCTCAGGCGGTGGCGGACGGCGTGGCCCCGCGATCGTGGGTGATTTTCTTCGCGGCTTTGCGGAGGTCGCCGCCCTCGAGCGTGATGGCGGCGCTGCGCTCGCCCTCGACGGCGAGGTAAACGGCGGCGGGCGTCAACAGCCTCGGGGCGGAGATGAGCGTATCCGTTGTCTGGATACAGCGCAATGTAGAGGGCGCGTTGACATTGCCTTGCGCGGCGATGTTGAGGAGCGCGGCGTCGGAAACGTTGTCGAGCACGACTGCGGGGCGCAGGTCGGGCTTCACGGTTTCAATGCGGATGTTGTCGAGCGTGAGTCCGCGGACGTTGCGCGCGTAAACGCCGTGCGCGGGGCGGTCGCCGATTTCGAAATACTCGCCGGCGATTTGCGGCACGTCGCGCAAACGCGACTCCGCCTCGGTGCCGCCGCCCTCGAAGGTGAAGTGCACGTCGTTTAGCGAAATGTTTTCGAGGAAGTCGTTGCCGACGCCGTTGAGCGTGATGCAAGTGCGGTCCTCGCCGGGACGGTAGCCCTGCTCCCAGTGCATGTCGGCGAACTGGCGGCCGTGCGCGACGACGGTGCCGCGGATGTGCGAGAAGGAAATGTTGCGCACCTTGCCGGGTATGAGCGGGCGTTGCGCGTCGCCGGGGCGCTGGCGGCGGCGCACGGAATCGAGCCCGATGGAGATGGGGCCGGTGACGTCGCGCATGATGATATTCGAGAACGAAATGTTTTCAAAGCGCGAGTTGGCGCGGCAGCTCATCTTGATGGCGCAGCCGTAGGTTTCGTAGATGACGCAGTTGCTGATGGTGATGTTCTCGGCCTCGCCGCCGCCGAAGCGGAAAATCGACCAGCGCGTGGAGAAGGTGGAGTTGGCGACGGTCACGTATTTGTTGCTGCCGAAGAGCGCGCAGGCGTCGTCCTGGCAGGTGACGTCGCAGCCGTTGATGTGCACGTAGCGCGAGCTGACGATGTGGAAGCCGTCGTTGTTTTTGTTGACGCGGTTGTGGACGCGGACGTTGTCGAGATAAACGCGCTCGCAGTTGAGAATGCGCACGCCGTGATAGGCGGCGGCGGTGAGGAATGCGTCGCGAATGCGGAGGTTTTTGCAGCGCGAAAAGATGAGCAGGTGCGGGCGCTGATAATAGCCGTCGGCGGAGTTCTGGCCGGGGCCGGTGTTGTCGCCGCGGCCGGTGTAGAAGGCGCGTCCGTTGCCGTCGATCGTGCCGTTGCCCTCGATGGTGATGTTTTCGGCGTCGGCGGCGGAGATGAAGACGATGTTGCCATTGCCGCGCGGGATGGCGCGTCCGGCGTGGTAATCCTCCGCGCGCGTGCTGCCGAGAATTTTGCCCTGCGTGGCGAGGTGCAGCGTGACGTTGCTTTTTAGCTCGAGCGTGCCGGAGAGAAAGGTGCCCGACGGGACAAGGACAACGCCGCCGTTGGCTTCGTGCGCGGCGTCGATGGCGGCTTGGATCGCGGCGGTGTTGAGTGTGACGCCGTCGCCGATGGCGCCATAGGCGCGAATGTCGAAGAAATGCGGAGCGCGGATGTCGGATGCCGGCGGGGCGCCGACGGTCCCTGTTGCTGTCGTGCCGGCGCCGGCGACAAGCGGGTATGCGAGGCCAGCGGCGAGCGCGGGAGCAGCGGCGCGGGTGAGCCAGTCGCGGCGGGTGATGGGGGATTGAAGGGGGCGCGCCGAAGTCGCGTCATTGAGGGCAACGGATTTTGTGGGCATGTTTTCAACCTTAGGAGAAGGTGATGCCCGAATGGAAAAGCTTTTAATAGACCTATTGGACTACGGCGGAAGCGGGAGCGCGGTTGACTGCAGGGCGTTTTTCAGAATGCCCGGCGGGCGCGTGCATTTTTTTGCACGCGGGAGCGCGTCGCTGCCTTCACAATTCCCGCACGCGTGCCAGGCATTCCGCCAGAGGCAGAACCTCGACGCCTTGCGGCAAGGCTAGGGTTTCGTTGCCGGGGGAAACAAGCCAGCGGCGGTTTATTTTCAAATCATCGCAACCTTGGTGAAAGCCGCGCGCGGGCTTGGGATGTGTTGCGTTCGCCTTGGCTTCTATCGCCACCTCCGGCTGGCCATTTTTCAACAGGAGAAAATCTATCTCCGCGCCGGCGGCCGTGCGCCAAAACGCGACATCCCAGCCGGCGGGCAGGCTGGCGTCGAGATGCTGCAACACAAAGCCCTCCCACGACGCGCCCAGGGACGGATGCCCAAGCAGGGCCGTCTTGTCCGGAATGCCGAGCAGCGCATGCGCAAGGCCGGAGTCGGCCAGATAAATTTTGGGCGACTTGGTCAGTCGTTTGCCGAGGTTTCGATAATAGGGCTCCAACCGGCGCACCAGCAGCGTCTGACTCATCGCATCAAGATAACGCGAGGCGGTGTTCGTGCCGATGCCCAGCGTGCGCGCTAGACTCGACGCGTTCCAGAGTTGCCCGTGCAGGTGCGCGAGAAGCAGCATGAAACGTCGCATGCGTTCCGGAGGCAGGTCGAATCCGAGCAGGCTCAAATCGCGCTCCACCAAATCGCGCAGGTAGGCGTTGCGCCATTCCATGCTCGTGTCGTCATCGGCGGACAGAAAAGCCTCGGGAAATCCCCCGCGCGCCCAGAGTGTGTCGAGTCGCGCCTGTCCGCCGACTTCGTCGAGCGTGAGCGGGCGCAACACAAGCGTTTGGACGCGTCCGGCAAGGCTTTCCGCCGACTGCCGTCTCAAATCGGGTGATGCGGAGCCGAGCAGAAGAAAACGCCCGGGCCGCCGGTTCGCGTCCACGAGCACGCGCAACACGGGAAACAACGAGGGCATTCGCTGGGCTTCGTCGATGATGACGAGCTTGTCCTCGAACGCCCCCAGCGCACTCAACGGATCCTCCATCGCAAGCGCATGGCGCGGATCTTCCAAATCGTAAAAGTGCACTCTCAACGCGAGGTCGCCGGCTATTTTGTCCGCCAGAGTTGTCTTTCCCGACTGTCGTGCGCCAACCAGTGTGACCACGGGAAAACGACTCAACGCCGAGCGGATATTTTTTTCGAGTTTGCGAGCGAGCATCATGGTATAACCTGCGATTTATCGCATTTATCATGGATAATTCGCCATGACATGGAGAATATGCAAGGATAATTTGCCGTCTTGTGAGGTAGTCTGAACCGTCTTTGTGAGCTGGGAACGATGCGGCTCACCGGGACGGTTCGCCCTACCAAAGGGCATTGTCTCGCGATAATTTAAGTCGAAAAGGCTCTTCTGTCCCAGATCTGTTTATGTTTCGCTTTTTCAAACCGGCAGACTTGGTAGTCCGCGCCACGATGCCGAATGACCACCGTTGTTTGCCGCGTTTTCGGGCGGGTTATTTTTTGCCGAGCAGTTTGTGGATTTCGCTTCCGGCGAGGAGGAACGCGCCTGAGCCGTAGGCTTCGGTGGAATCGTCGGGGAAGTTTTTCGGGTCGTAGCCGACCGGCTGCACGTGCGTGAGCTTGCCCGCGGGCGTGACACAATCGACCATGGCCCGCCAGCATTTGAGCGTCGGTTTCTCATAGGTGGCGCGGTCAAGCAGGCCGTTGTTCATGCCCCAGGCAAAGGCGTGGCAGAAAAAGCCGGAGCCGCTGGTTTCCTTGAGCGGATAGCTGGCGGGATCAAGCATGCTGGCGCGCCACAGGCCGTCGGGTTGCTGGCATGCGAGCACGGCGGCGGCCATCTCCTTGAACTGTTGCTCAAAACGGGGGCGCGCGGAATCGTCGGCGGGCAGGGTTTGCAGCACGCGGACAAGGCCGCCCATCACCCAGCCGTTGCCTCGGCTCCAGAAGATTTTTTTGCCGTTTGCCTCGCGCGGGGCGTCGGGGCCGATGAAGCGGTCGTCGCGGAAATAGAGGTGCTCGTCGTTGTCGTAGAGGTGCCCGGAGGTGAGCCACCAGTTGGTCACGGCGAAGTCGCGATAGGCTTTGTTGCCGGTCGCCATGTAGAGCTTGATCCACGCGGGCGGCGCCATGTAGAGCGAGTCGCACCACGACCAGCGATCGCGGTGGCGGGGATTGGAGACGGAGTCGAACCGCATGCTGATGTCGAGGGGATTCGCGAGGATGTAGTCGAAGCGCTCGATGGTCGGCGCGAGCATTTTCGGGTCGCGGTATTTTTGCCAAAGGTCGATGTAGGTTTGCGAGACGCAGTGGTCGTCGGCGTCGTAGATGCGCGTGAAGGGTTTCCATTCGTTGCGCTCCGCGATGCCACGCAGGACTTCGTAATAGTGCTCGTCGTTTGTGAGCTGCGCGAGCGCGACGATGCCGGTGTAGCCGGCGGCCTGCACCCAGCCCGCGGGGCTGAGCGTGGAGCGGTGCGGTTTGGTCGAGGGCGGGCGGTGAGGGTTCGCCAGCTGCCAGTCGGCGACTTTGCGCATGATGGTGACAATTTCGGCGCGCGCTTGCGCGGGATCGCATTTTGCGGAGGCGCCGCAGGATGGGGCGTTGCCGGACTGCGAGGGGCGTGTCAGGGACTCGATGAATCCGTCGGGGAGTTTTTCGAGGTTGCAGAATTCGCCCGCGCCGGAGTCATCGAGGATTTGCACGCAGGACGCGGGGCCGAGGTCGGGATCGGTCCATTCGTTGATCGCCCAGACAACTTTTTTGTCGGGGGTGACTTCGATGAGCTGGACGATTTTGTTCCACTCGGATTTTTTCACGCGGGCCGTCCAGTTTGTGATGACGGTGTTTCCGTTGGCGAGGCGGCGGGCCTGGTGCACGCTGTTTATGCGAATGCCGGGCAGGTCGCCGTCGCGCAGCTCCCACACGGTTTTGCCCGAGGGGGCGACTTCGCGCACGGTGCCGTGCTGGTTGCCGCTGACGAGCGTGTTGCCGTTGCGCAGGCGCACGGCGTGCCAGACGGAGGGCGCGTCGCACTCCCAGACGGGGTTCCAGTTTTTGTCATACTCGATGACCTTGCCGAGGTTCATGTGCGCGATGAGGTAGGTGCCTGCGGCGGTCACGCGGCAGTTGCGAAACTGGCCGTGGACGGAGCGTTGGTCGACGGGTTTGCGAGTGGGCACCGCGTGCTCCATTTCGATCGCGCCGGTCTTGAGGTTGAAGATGCGCGCCTTCGCTTCGGGCGATCCGTTTTCCATGAAGAAAACATGGTCGTCACCGAGGGGCTGCGCGGTGTGGCACTCGTTCCAGCCGTCGGGGCCCTTGCCGCATTGGTAGTCGTGGAGGGTGTTGCCGTGCCTGTCGATTTTGCGCCAGCCGGTCTTGTAGGCGAAAACGATGTCGCCGTTGGGGAGCATGTGCATGTCGGAAAACTCGCTCAGGTTGTTGTTGGCGTCGCGAATCGGTATCCGGTAAGTGAATACAACCTTGCCGCCGCGGACGAGGAACAGGGTCTGGTCGGGTTTGCGCGTGTCGTATTCGCCGGTGTAGAGGAAGTCGTGTTGCGCGAGTCCGCCGCCGGGAAGCGTCGCGGGGGGATTCGGACAGTCGTAGGACGCGAGCACCTCGGCGCCGGCAAGGAGAACCACGCCGCGACCGTGAAGCTCGTCGTCGGGGCGCGGGCGGTTTGCGTAGTAGGCGGCGTCCTGCCCGATGTTGGTGCCGCGGCAGGTGCCGTTGACCCGGCCGTCGGGCGTGATGTAGCCGGCGCAGATGGCGGCAAAGGCCTTGCGGGCATGGTCGATGTTTTGCCACGGAATCCAGCCGCGATTCGCCGCGCGCGCGATGCAGTAGGCAAACATGGCGGTGCAGGAGGTTTCCTCCCAGAGCGAGGGATCGTCGAGCACCTGACGCCACATGCCGGTGGGTGCCTGAAGCGCCTTGATGCCCTCGATGTGGCGGCGGAGAATGTCGAGCATCTGCGGGCGCAACGGATGGTCGTCCGGCATAGCCGAGAGCACCTCGACCGCGGAAACCATCGCCCAGCCGTTGGCGCGCCCCCATTTCACGGGCGAGCGATGTTTCAACGGCTCGCTGTAAGCGTGGAACCAGACACCGTCGGCATCCTGCGTGCGCGCGGCCATGCTGATGACTTGGCGGGCGGCGTCGGAGAGGTGCTTGTAGTCGCCGGTGTATTGCGCCCAGCGGACGAGAAACGCGCCTCCCATGTAAAGATCGTCAATCCAGACGGTGCCCTCGGGCCACTGCGGCGCGACGTTGAAACGCCTGTCGCCATCGGTGGAACGGGGACGCCAGAAAGCGCCGTCAGGGAGCCGGGCCTGTTTGTTCACAACCCAATCGGCGACACGTTCGACGACCGCCTTTTGCTCCGGCGTGACGCTCCCGGGATGCCGCAGCATCGCCTCAAGCATCTGCACGCCCATCGCCCCGCAGGAATCGAGATGCCCGAGACGCATGAGCCCGCCGATTTTCACGAGATTGCGGTTTTGGAGAAATTTTTTCCAGCCGTCGGAATCCGCGCCGATCCTGTCGCCCGCGGCGGCGAGAAACGCATAATCGCGAGCGACGATCTGGTTGTGCTTGATGACAAAATCGAGCGAGGCCTTGTCTTCGAGAAAATCGCTCGCGCGGATGACGCCGTAGAGCGTGACGCCCCACGGGTAACTCCACGCGATGCCCTCGGGCGAATTGGCGGCGTTGAGCGCGTCGAGCGTGGACACCCGGGTGTAATCGCCGTCCGCAAGCGGGCGCATCTGGCGCTCCGAGACGAGTTTCAGAACCGCGCGAATCGACGCCTCGTTTTTACCGGAAAGACCGGGTGTTTGGGAAAAGGCTGAAGGGCTGAAAGGCTGAAGAGCTGAAAGCGTAAACATCAGCGCGGTTAAAAGAGGAAGGCGGCAATGGCTGGTTTTCATAAAAAAACGAGGAAAGCGCGCCGGGGGCGCGTCATTAAGGGTAACGGGTGTCATGAAGATGCCTCCCACGTTAGAAGAACATGGGGCGCGAATGGAAAAACTTTAACTAGGCTTATTGGACTATGTCGCGGGAGTCACCGCGACTGCCGGACAATATACACATTGCGCTTCGCCTCGCGGATCGTTCCGTCGCCGGATTGCGTGAGGAGGAACTTGGCGTCGGGGTGCGCGTTGTCGATCACGTGGATGCGGTCTATCGCGGACCTCACCTTGCGCGGTGTGGTCTTGCCGGACTGGCCGCCGCGCGCGTTGTCAACAAAATCGACTTCGCCAAGATTTTCGGGAATGGCAATCACGCCTGCCTCCCGCCACTGCGCGCCGCCATCCGTCGTTTCGTAAATCCGCACCGCCCTTCCCTCCGGACGATAAACGCGAAAGGAGTCGGGGCCGGTTTTCTCCGTCTCGCGCGGATCAATGTGACCGGCGATGCGGGTGAAGCGCCATTCGCGCTTCGCGGCGTCCCATGTCGCCGAGGAGAGGCCGTTGTGGTGATAACTGTCGAACACAATAAGCGGCGCGCCGTTGTCGCGATAATGCGCGGAAACCATCAGGCCGGCGCGGTGGCCCTTTTCGGGGATTCCGGTGTCGAGCACGAGGCAATGCTCGTCCATCTCCTTGTTGTCGATGTGCGTGCCGAGATCGCGGCCCTCGATATTATACAAATGGTCGTTGGCGGGGTTGAGCCATGCGTAATACACATTGCGCCCGTAAGTGGCGTGGGCGTGGCGCCCGAGCTTTTCGCCGGCGATTGTCCATGCGATATGAATGCGGGCGGGCTGTTTGCCGTCGGCGGAGGCGGGCTGGTAGGTGACCTTGCCGTTATACACTTCGCACATGTTGTCGGTCGCACGGCCAAACGGGTCGGCGATCATGTGGCGCGTCCACGTTTTCCCGCCATCGGCGGACTTCACCATTTGATAAGGACGGTCGTCGGAATAACCGTTGGTCCGGCGGGTGTCGCGGAAGAACACATAAAACACGCCCTCGCTTGTAATGACCGGCGCGGGATACGAAGCGCCGTGTGAAACCTCGATCACGCGGTCATCCCATTCGCCCTCGATGCTGAGCGGTTTCGGCGAGACGGTGTGGCGGAGGGGCGAATTGTGGCAGCCGTAGAAAATATGTATGCGTCCGTCGGGGCCGCGCAACATGCCGGGATAGTTGTGCTTGTCGACAAAGCTCGACGTGCCGGCGACCTTGTCCGCGCTCCACATGCCCGTGGCGTGATCGAGCTCCTTGACGACGGCGGTGCTGTTCGCGCCCATCCAAGTGACGAATGTTTTGTTCGCGCCGGCATCATAAAAACCAATGTTGATTGGCCGCTGATCGGAGCGGGTGTTGGCGCGCGGGCTGAGCAGGGAAACGACATGCGCGGCGGCGATGCCGCCGCTAATGAATAATGAAAAATGTATAATGAATAATGCGCAGGGGGCGCGGAGCATGGTGTGGATTTTCATAATTGCTGGTTGTAATTTTTTTGTAGCGCGGACTGCCAAGTCTGCCGGGGTCTTAGCATCGGCAAAGCAGACTTGGCGGTTCGCGCTACAAAGGGTCTACATTGTTTTGTTTTTAATTTCGGCGGTTTTACCGTCGGGGAGGCCGCGGGAGTTGCGGATTTCGAGGTTTTTAATCGCCTCTAGGCGCAGGAGATGGGGAGCCTCGGTTTTTTGCGTGTCGAATCCGTCGAGGGTCAGGTTGTGGACATCGAATGCGACCAGGGGCGGGCATTTGTCGGGATTTTCGTAGGCGAGTTTCACGTTGCGCAGGGTCAGGCCGCGGACATGGCGGATGAAAATCCCGGCGGCGGGTCGCTTGCCGAGACTGCGCGGCGAATAATCTTTCGGATATACGGGATTTTTGATCGCGTCATCCTCGGCGGTGCCGCTGCCGGGCATTGTGATTTTAATATTTTCAAGCGTGATGTTTTCCAACGGATAATCCGGGAGGCCGGATATCGTCGCGGGCACGATGATATTGCGGCGGTTCGCGCGGGCTTGTTCGGCCGTCACGTTTGATATAACCACGTTGCGAATGACGCCGGGTTTCACGCCTTTCTCGCCCGTGCGCAAGCGGTCCGAGATCAACATATATACGGGGGTTGTCGCGCCCTTGATTTTAATATTGTTCATGCGCACGCCGTCGATGATCGCGCTGTCGTTGCAGGTGATGCCGAGCGCGGCCTTTCCCGCCCTGCCGATTGTGATGCCCCACACGTTTATATTATAAAAATCGCCCGCGGTCTCGGAGCCGAACTGGATGCCGTTGCAGCCGGTTTCGAAATAACAATTCCAAACATATATGTTTTCCGTCTTTATGCGGCGCCCGAGGGCGTAGTCGCTTTTGATGCCCACGGTGTCGTCGCCGCAGCCGGTGAAATGATTGTCGTATATTTGAACATTGCGGCACCCCATGAGGTCGATGGCGTCGCGGGAACGCTTGATGACGGTGTTCGCGATTGTGATATTTTCGCAGTCGTTGAGAAGATACACAAAATGGCCGCCCTTGGTGAAGGTGGTGCCTTCGAAGTGGAGGTTTTTGCCGACGCGGATGGCGAAGATTTTGTCGCCGATGCCGGGTTCCTTGGGGTCGCCGTTTATGATTGTGCCTCCGTCGATCGTTCCGCCGAGAACGGCAAAGTTCTCGACGTTTTCTCCCCACATGAGCGCGTTTTGAAAATGACTGTGTCCGAAGTCCTGGTATTTGCGGTGGGGGTTCGGCTCGGGCGGGAGGAACGCGCCCGCCGGGCCGCCGGTGATGGTGGCGTCCTTGTCGAGCTGGAGCCGGACGTTGTTTTGGATGCGAACGGAGGCGGCGAGGTAGTTTCCCGGCGGCACATACACGGTTCCGCCCCCGGCCTTGCTGCATGCGATAAAGGCCTTATTGAAGGCGGCGGTGTCGTTTGCCTTGCCGTCGCCCTTGGCCCCGAAATCGCGAAGATTGAAGGTGCGATCGGGAAACGTCGGCACCGGGTAATTTGGCGGTGTGAAGTGCGCGGCGGCGATGCCGCCGCTAATGAATAATGAAAAATGTATAATGAATAATGCGCAGAGGCGGCGAAAAGTGCGTCGAGCGGACATGATAACTTAATAATAAACGCAAACAAGTTTAGTCCCGGATTGACAGTTTCCTTTCATCAGCCGGAGTGAGCGGCGGCGATGCAGGCATGAGTTCGCCGTTGATGCGCACGTCCTCGAAGCGCACGTTGTCGATGTGGTGTATCCAGAGCGGTTTTTTGGCCTCGCCGACGGTGATGCGGCGCAGGACGACATCACGCACGGGCGTGCCCGGCTGTCCGTCGAAATAGACACCGTAGTTGTTGGATTTCGTGCAGGTCACATCCTCGACGACAAAATTGCGGAATTGAGGAGGATGGTTCTCGCCTCGCCAGCCGTGGTAGTTGGTTTCAAAACGCACGGCGGCCTCGTTAACGTGGCCGACTTCGATGCGGCGCACATACACGTTTTCCACGGTGCCGCCGCGGTCGGGATTGGACTTTGTGTAAATTGCGGCGCGTTTGCCGTCGAGCACCTTGCAGTCCTCGATGAAGACGTTGCGCACGCCGCCGGACATTTCGCTGCCAATGGCGAAACCGTAGAGTTTACCCGCGGCGATGCAGCGGCGGATGACGATGTTTTCGCACGGGCGGGCAACGCGCCAGCCGTCCTGGTCGCGCCCGGACTTGATGGCGATGGAGTCGTCGCCCGTCTTGAAATAGCAGTCCTCGATGAGCACGTCGCGACACGAATCGGGATCGACGCCGTCGTTGTTGCCGGTGGTCGATTCGATGCGAATACCGCGAACAGTGAGGTTGGTGCAATAAACGGGATGCACGCACCAGAATGGCATGTTGGTGACGGTCACTCCCTCGATGAGCACGCCTTCGCACTCCACAGGCTCAATGCCGCCGGGCCGCAAATAATGTCCGTCGCCGAAGACGCGCTCGGTGACAGGAGTTTGCGCCGCGCCCATGCGCCAGAGCGCCTGGCGGTCGCGCTCGTGCATGGAACCCTTGCCGTCGGGACGGCGGAGCTTCACAAAATTATACATGCCCTCCTTGCCATTCCCGTTGATCGTGCCCTTCCCGGTAATTGCAATATTGGTTTGCTTATAAGCGTAAATGAGCGGCGAATAATTATATAACATAGTGCCCTCCCATCGCGTAAGCACGACCGGCATGTAATCCTTCGGATTGGTTCCGAATAGCAGCGTGGCGCCCCCGGAGACGTGCAGATTTACGCCGCTCCTCAGATGGATCGGACCGTTGCAAAGAAACACGCCGGAGGGAATGACGACACGCCCGCCTCCAGCCTTCACACAAGCCTCAAACGCGGCGACAATCGCAGGGCGAGCGTCGGTTTCACCACCCGCAAGCGCGCCGTGGTCAGTGATAACAAAATCACGTTTTGGAAACTCGGGGGCTTTTATGCGAGCGAGTATTTCGTCCCGTCCCAACCAGGGATCCCTCTGAGCCCCGGGGGCCAGGGCATTTGGCGCGGCCGAGAGTCCACTTGCGGTGATGCAGGCTGCGGCAAGTGTGACCAGCAAACAACGAATTGTATTTATATAAGACATGAGTATATTTTATTATATAATAATGTTAGTGAGCGGACGCACGATCCGCATTGGAATTCGAATCAATCATTTTTATCGGCCCCATATTTACATTAAAGTTATACATGGTTGCGTTAAGAAAACCTTCGATTTCGCCGCACACACCGGCTTTAGCCAGTGGCAATCCGCGCATATAATCATTTTCCAGACTGTGGAAGGCGGCCCCCGAGACTCCATTGATTCGCACTGATTCAACAAATCGTTCACCCGCGGCATACATGCGCATGGCCAAGGAGTCCTCCGCCTCGACACGTCCCCTGTAATTAAAAACACACACCGGTTTTTTTATGTTAGAGGCGGCTTTCATCAATGGGGCCGCCCTTAGTTCAGCATCCGTATCCAAGCCTTTTCTGGTTAACAACGGCGCCGCATCGCCGGAATTCAGCATAATATCATTCAACCATTGATTGGGATCAAGCGGCGCATTCACAGCGATGGCGCAGCGAAAACGGTCCTGATGCAATTGGAGGACCCGCATCGCCGTATAACCACCATAGTTATGTCCCATCACCGCGACATGCTGTAGATCAAGGGGTAAGTATTGCGCCAGTTTGTCAAGAGCTGTGAGAATATCCAAGGCCTGCAACTCGCTGCGCTCACCCACGGAGGCCGACTCCCGGCGCTTAATGCCGTATCCCCAGGCACTGCGGCTGTTAACTTCGATCACGGCGAATCCCATCGTGGCGATCGCCTGTGTCTCAGGGCTAAAATCCAATTGCACGCGATCCCAAGGATAATCAGGACACACAACGACAACAGGGATTTTTTTTGATCGGATTTGGGATGGTATCGTTATAATTCCGGTGACATGAGATTTGTCAGCAGTCGGGAAGCCAAAATCTATGGCCTCATGTAAAAGTTCATTGTTTAGCCAGGGTGATTTTTGAACGAATTCATTCAATTCCTTGGTTATACGATTGTATATATAATAAGCCCCCGGGTCAGAGGGCGCGCTCGCCTTGACCAAATACTTGCTTCCTTCCGAGTTCCATTCAAGCACGGTTACAATGCGACCGGGCAGCGCAGCCTCCAATGAGGCCTGCACGGACTGCAGCACCGGGTTAACCCAACGTGTCGTGCGCTTTGCATCCGTGAAGTGTATTCCGGAAAACTCCAGAGTGTGGCGATCGAAAACCAGCACGGATGAGCCCTCGCGACCTCCGGGAAACCCGCCCACATCAGGGGTAATCATGTCAAACTTGGCATTTTCAACGGCAAATTTGACCGGTTCCCCAGACTCCACATTCAAGGCATAAATGCCATATGCATCCCGACCTATATTGGAGGCATAATATAGAATAGTAGAATTGTAATCAAATCCCAGCGGAATTGAACGAGTTCCGAAATAGTTATCAGGTGAAACAGAAAAACCGCCAACTGAGGCATCTGTTTTTGGCATATTATCAAGGTTCTGCCAGCGCATGAACCCCTTGGTCTTGGCATACAAATATCGATGGGGGAAAGTGGCATCCGTCGTGCGAGGCATGTAAATGCGGGCATTGCCGAGGCGATCGGACAAAACTCTGCACAGCGGCGCGGGTTCCTGCTCGGAAACCAAGGTGCGTTTCCCCGTCAGCGCGTTAATTTTGTAAACACCATAATAGTTGGATTTTCCCTGGGCATTCGCCCGCACCAAAATGGACTCGGCATCATCCGGGCAAAACCCAATCACGCTGGGGGAACGCCAAAAGCGGGCGTCCCCTGTGGGAACAACGGTCTCATCCTCGGCGGATAATGGCGCCGATGCATCATCGCTATTATACACCAAATCCGCGCCGCTCGCCGATTCGGCCCTGGCGCTTGCCTTGCCCGTCCGGGCACGCACACCCCTTTCTGCGACGCCTTCAAATCCTATTTTTTGCAAATCGCGGGGAGTAGCCAAACTGATGGCATTGTCTCCATTCGAATCCATAGCGATTATCATGCCTGTAAGGCTGCCCCATTGCCCGTCACCGTCGCCAAGCGCCAAAAATTTTCGATTTACTTCCATTACTAGTCGACTGGGAGTCACCCATCCCATCCAAAGCATCTCGGCAGGCGTGTATTCCCGAGCGTCATCCATTCCATCAGTGGCATCCTGATCAATAAGAATCTCCTTTTTCACGACTGCCTGCTCGGGCTTGTCTGCGTTGACGACATAAACATACAACCGCCCCTGTTCTCTTTTGGCGTATGCGATTAAATGCCCGTCAGGTGAAAGAGAGGCAGCGTTGGCCTCCGGCGGCTGAAAGAGTTTTGTGTAATGCTGCTTGTTTTGGTCCACACTCAAAACAGGAACAGGGGAGACATTCACCGAATCGCCTCCAGCAAGCGTTCGCCCCGCGGAGAGCAATGTCCCCAAAATCAAGATGCGCGCCATCATTTTGGATATGTGCTTTCCCCGTTCAGACATGATGAAATTTATTATTTACCCAGCGGCCTCCTCCGCGAAGCCGGATCCGTTAAGATGCCGGCTTCACGAAGAGGGTCCCCGCCCTAGAAGGAAATTCTCATGCCAATGGACATGCGTTGTTTATCAACGCCGGCGCCGCTTGCCCATGCTCCCGAAAGAAACAGGCTGGCATCGGCGGAGAATTCCAGAGTCAGGCCAGCGTCCAACAACACGGCGCCACCGCTCAAGTCATTGCTGAATTTATCGCCCGAAACCACAAAGTCATACTTTCCGAGCATCTCATATGTGCCGGCAGCCCTGACCCAGGGAATGAGTTTGCCGAATTTCCCCATGTCAAAAAGATTATGCCAGCGAACGCCAACGCGCGCTTGCGCCGAATCCGCGGCCTCAAAGCTGTAGCGCCTCGCGAAGGCATCCTTCATGTCGTCGATATTTTGCTTGTTATATATGAACTGAGCTTGCGGTTCAAAATTGCCAAAACGCTTGATTCGAATACTACGACCCAATTCAGCCGAAAAAGTGTAATTTGATGTCTCCGATTCAACGCGCGAGTCGAATGTGCGTATTGTATATTTACTCATTCCGTATTTCACGACAGCATCGGCATACCAGCCGCTGTTTTGATAGGTGGCGAAAACACCAAATGCCTTTTGATTTCCAGTTATGCTGCTTTTGTCATGGATCAAATCAGAATCCCCCTCCGTCACGTCAGCGAGCAAGCCAACGGACAGGCTCGCATCACTGCCGCCAAGGTTGGTGAAACTGCGCAAGGCGCCAAACTGTATTAGTTTTGAGGTTACCTTAAGGTCCTGCAGCGTGCCCGTATCAAATTTATCAGCATTCTGCGCCACGCTGACCCAAACGCTGTTCCTTTTCACTGGATCAATGCGAAATTCGCCCAGTCGCTCCTGCATGTTGGCAAGGCCGGCAAAAGCCATGCTTCTTCCCATGGCGGGAACAATGGATGCCGCGTCCACCTCGGGCGAGGGCTCGGGAGCGATCAAATACCAAGACCTGTTGTCATCGCTATGAGCCAATTGATACTCATAGGCTCCTTTGACAAGCCGTCCCTGCAACTTGAATTCGACCGTGCTGTGTCCATCTATTGAGATAAGCTCTATCGGGCGCTGCTCGCCCTCGTGCTTGCCTGTGTAGCCGCCCTGCCCTCCCTTGTTGGCAACGCGAACCAAGGCCTTGCCCGAGGCGTCGCCAGTGATTAGAATTTTGTCAGTCTCGATGGTTCCGGTGCCATCAGTAAGCTTGGTGTATAGATAGAAGGAACCCAGGGGGCTCGTGCCGAGTGAATCCGTTTCACCTGTGTAATTACCGATAATTTTTAATGTCCCAAAGGTATCCGAGCGCATATCAACCAACCCGGCGTGCGAGAATCTGTCAGTGGTTATCGTGGCGGGGCCGGAAAGCACGGTGCCGGCCGCTAGCGAAAACAAACTCGTCGCAGTGACCTGACCGGCTTGCGACAGGTCAATCGAGCCTTGTGTGACATAGAATTTTCCGACCGCCACATCACCCGTAAACCGAACCATCCCGGAGCCCTCTTTTGCCAGGGATCCCGCGCCAGTGAATGTGCTGGAAACCACAGCGGCCACAGTCCCGCTTTCGTTAAGGTGCAATGATCCGTTTGAACCAATATAAAAATTATTCATTCCGAGATTGGAAACGGTGCCGGCCACTTTTCCCTGGTTTATTATGACTCCGTTCTCAAAATAATTATAATCATTTTGAAAAGTCAGCGTGCCCTCCCCGTTTTTGGTCAGTGTGTTGCCGGGAGGCGGCAGCAGTTCCAGGCTATAGTTGCCTTGTGCCACAATACTGCCCCCCTCGAAGGTGTAGTCGCCCGGGTCATCAACAGTCATGTCGGCCACATTCACCGTGCCGCCCGTAATGAGTATGGAACGGGCTTCGGCCGGACTGTCAGCGAAGATCACCCGGTCATATCCGACAAATTTATCAGCCCTGTGAAGATTTCCCGAATCCGTGTTGTCCTCCCAGCTCAAGTCGTTGGAAACCTCCCCCCATGTGTTGCCCGCGGCGCCGGTCCAGTGGAGGGCCGTGTTTTTCACGTCGATTGTCATGACAAGATCGTTGCCAATAATAGTATAGTCCATTCCCACCCGGGGGCTGGAATAAGCTATGCCACCCACTGTAATTATCGGCTTGTAGGCATCAAAATCGGTCGCACCTGTAAAACCGCCCTGCGCTGTCATTATGGTATAAACACCCCGCTTTGTATTATTGAGATCCAGGGTGATGGTTCCCCCAAAATCAATGGCGCCACCGGAGATTATCGAGTCATTGGTGCTCAGCAGGGGGGTGTCCGCGCCTTCAATAAGATCAATTCTGTATATTGAGCCCGCTGCAAAAGAGAAGCCGTTTGTGAACGACAATATGGAGGCGGAGTCATCGTTGTAATCGCCCGGCTGAATAATGGAACCTGCAACCATGTTCACCATTCCGGTGACAAGCCCGCCCCCGGAAAGCGCGGCTCCATTTGATACATTGATTGAGCCGCCCAACTGACCGGTGTTTGCCAGTTTCAGATGACCGCCATTGATGTTTGTGACGCCCTGGTAAGTGGACGCATTTCCCGAAAGCACAACGGTTCCGTGCTCATCGCCGCCAGCCCGGTTAATGTTCAAAACGGATGTGGCCGTGCCATTGATATTACCGGCCAAAGTGAAGGTTTTATCCGTTGCCGCCGCGAAACCGGCGCTTTTTCCGGCTCCCACAACAAGTGTTTCGCCTGTTCCGATTTCCATACTATCCAAGGCTAGGATTCTGGCGTCGTTATTGTTTGTGTCGAACACGATTTTATCCAGCGTGGTCCCAACTTGGGATGCCTTGGAAAAGGCAATTATTCCATCCGAGAGAATAATACCGCCGGTGAATTCATTGGACTCATTATCAAACCGGATGGAGCCGGCACCGCTCTTATGCAAGGCGCCTGTGGCGCCAAGAACCGTTGATTTATCCTTATCCGCAACAATGGCCTCGCCGGTGAACCTAAGCTCCCCCGCCAACACATTGGCATTGAGCTGCCCCACCGTCACACCGGATGTAATTCCAATGACTCCTGAATCGGCAAAAGTTATCACATCGCCCCCGACAAAACGATCGTCGGAGCTCCCCACGCCCGAGACCACAGTGTCCCAGCTTGTCACTGCAGGGTTCCACGTATAACTCTCGTTAGTGGTTTGAATGTTCGCCACGATATCTTTGCCCCCGTTTGCGGAGGCATCATAGGTGACCTGAATACGGCCAGACAAACTTGCGCCATCTTGCAATGTTGTGGGCGCAGCCCAGCCGCTGATTCCACCGCCCGCGGAGATGATTGTATATTTGCCCTGCACAAGATTATGAAAATCGATGGTGGGCGCGCCCGAGAAGGTCAAAGTGGCGGCTCCATTCATAATCAGCTTGTCGTTTATGCTCTGCGAGGGATCGACAAGATCACCTTTTATAAGATCCATCTTAATCGTGGCGCTATTCAACGTAAGACTATCAGTCAGCGCCAGGGTCTGCCCCGATATCGAGTTGAAATCGCCCGCAATAATCTCGTTTGCCGCCAATGCGCCACCGGCGTTGATTGTGCCCCACCCCGCCAATCTGATATTATTGCTGAAATCGCGGGTGGTTGCATTTATGGCAAGCAAACCGTTGTCTCCAACAAGCAGCGTCGAACCAGCGCCAAGAGTGATATCCGCTGCGTTGATGGTGCCGTTGCCGGTAGCCGCGCTTGCCGACGATTTGAACGCCGCCAGGGTGCCGCTGGCCCCCAGACTAAACGAGCCCGCGACAGTGCTTCCATACACGGCACCATTGCTCAATTGAAAAATGCCGTTATATACAGTGGTGTTAATTTCCAAGTCGCTTGCATACTGGTCAAAAAGCACGATGCCCGCGCCTCCATTTTTATTGACCTCCATTTTGCTCACTTTCCCGGAAACCCCGCTTATTGGATCATAAAACGCGATTCGATTTCCCGAGTTGGCCTCAAAAGAAAGTGTCGTCTTTGATCCATCAGCCATGTGGATGGCATTATTCACACCACCCGCCTTGTTCCCCTCGAAGATAATATCCCCGCTGCTTGCTTTAAGCGTTATGTTGCCGGTGTTGGCAGAGACAAAAATAGCTCCGCCGGAAGTTTCAGCGATATTATCCTTAAAGACGGCCTCTCCGTTCACTGACACCGTCCTCGCGTAAATAGCACCGCCCTCTCCTTTTCCGCCCGAGCTGACGCCTTCCATGCTGTCGCTTATCGCGGCATTACCCTCAAATCTAACCTTGCCGGTAAAATTGGCCGCTGTGCTGGCCAGTATGCCGCCACCCTGCGCCGTCTTCCCTGATGCGCTATAAGCCACATTGCCAATAAAGGTGGCGCCATCCTCAAATGTCATGCTCCCCTTTGGCGTGGTCATGCCGGCCCCCTTGGCATGGGCCGTGTTATTTGCGACATAGGCATACCCCTTGAACCATGCGCTACCATCGGTAACCCGCAGTCCGCCGCCATCATTACTATCCGAGTTTGCGTCACCCGAATTATTGTTAATAAACATGGAGCTTCCGCCTACGACGAGGCCGTAATCCTTGTATTCAGTTATTGTCGATATCTTTTTGTTTGTGCGCAGGGCGCCGCCATTGCCCGTCGCCGAGTTTCCGTCAACAACAAGAAATATGTCGGACTCTGTCACAAGGCCGCCAGTCAAGTAAGCCGCCGATCCTTTGCCGCCGCTATTTACATTGCTCTGCAATAATAGCGTGCCTGTGCCTGTAATATTCAAATCGGAGCCATCCGGAGTATAGATTGCCCCCGCCTCAGCAGCGCTGATTCTATGGCCGCTTAGAGTCAGATTGCCATGCAACACCCAAGTGGACAGTCCCTTTCCACTATAATGAATTGCCGATCCCTGCTTCGTGGTGGACAGCGCTGCCCCAACAATTTTTATGTCCCCAAACGCAAGTGTGCCGCCACTTACCGCCGTTATCATGGGGCCGCTCGCACCTTGAATTGTGCGATCAGTTCCATATACGTCACTTCTTAACAGCAAAAACCGGTCCCCAAAGGCCATGCTTCCGCCTAGTGGCGATGGATCGCCGGCCAGTATGAATTCGGTTTCATTTGGATTATCCTCCAAGATAATTTTTTTAAGATCGTCGGCGCCAGCCGGAACCACAACAGACGCATGCAGAACCGGAACAGCCATCATAAGCGCCATCAAGCACGCGGAGCCAAGGGCCTTCATTTTATCGGAAACAAAGCTGGTTTTGGTCAAAAATATTAACGATGTGTTCATTGTATTAATAGGCATGGGGTTATCAGAAGGTTGCCTGGATTCCGGCTGTGCCCAGGAAATCCAGCGCGTTTGTTTCCACACGCATGAGACGCCCTGATGAAACAGGCTTGTATTTTGCTCCGTGATTTGACGAGAGATTCGACAGATCCACAAAGAATGTCACATTCCTTGTAAGCTTTATCTTGCCGGTGAAATCAAGAACCCATCGCCCGTAACGGAATTTGGTGTCCTCGAATTTATCGGGAGTATTTTCCTGATAGGTATCGTTCCAGCTCCAAGCCAGTCTCATTTGGAAACGGTGATAGTTCCAATTAACACCGGCCGCCGCCGAGCGCGGAATAAACCCTTGTATTTTTTGTGTTTTATATTCGCCCGGCTTGAAAGTAAAGGTGCCCTCGGCGGTAAGACAGGTAAAGCTCGCGTCAACGCTAAGGCCGGACAAAGCGCCAGGGAGAAATGGGAAGGCCTGCGTGTAGCTTGCCTCGAACCCGCGAACACGCCCCGAACCACCATTCAGTTTTGTTTCCAGCGTCCAGGGTATCCAATTATAATCCGGATAATCATCGCTTCCCTCAAAATCGCCCGCCTCCGGATTTGCTCCAAGCGCCAGCGCTTCGTAAGGCGATATCATGATGTCAGCGTCCACCTCATAATTTTTAAGGTCCTTTTGAAACACCGCCAGTGTTATGGCGCTGGTTTTCTGGCGTCCAAAATAATATTCAAAGGACAAATCCCAATTTTCGGAGGTGCGCGGTTTGAGATCCATGTTTGGCACTTTGACCTTGCGCGAACTATTGCTGTATTCGACGCTTCCCATCAGGTTTCCCCAATTGGGACGACCGAGGGTTCGTCCGTATTCCAAGGCCAGCTTGGTGTTTTTATTGAACCTGTAAACAAGGTGAATGCTCGGATTAACCCTGTTATACGTCCCCCTTCCCCCACCGGTGCCGTTATATTGCGCCAGTGTGCCGGCGATCAGATCGCGATCAAAATCAAAACCGTAATCATTTGGATCCACGCTGCTGAGACTGTTATTTACCACGGGCTGAGTGCGCGTGTTTTCCGTGCGCTCAAAACGAGCGCCGCCGAGAACCGTCAATTTGCCGATTTCAACTTTCCCGGACATATATGCGGCATAGATGCGCTCCACCACATATCTTCCGCTGTTTTTCAGCGTATTTTCACGTGTTGATTTCTTATCAACAAAAAACGTATCCGAATTATAATTCCATCTATCAATAGGATCCTCGGCCCACCCCTTAAAGGAAACGCCCAGTGCCTGATCAATTTTTCCAAAGTCAAAAACACTTCCCGCGGGATAATTGCCCAGGCCGCCGCCAAAATCCCAACTCGTGTCCAGCAGACTGCTCAGGTCACTATTAAAGGGCTCCAGCAATATTTTCCCGCGCAGGTCATGCCGCCATGTTTCATTGGTTTCATAACTGAAAGCCGCCCCAGTTTTGAACTCGATCGGCCATTTCCATGAGATTTTTTTCGTCAGATCGACTTTCGCATCAACCCGATCATTTTGCGTATACTTGCGCTGCCATTCCAGATTATTTGAAGAAGCCTCATAGCTGGCGATCACTCTGGACTTTATGGATTTTTCCCCGGTCACGGGATCTTCATACAAATAATATTCCGACACCTCGGCATTACTTGCGTAAACTTCGCTGAAATCATCAGCAAACGGATTTGCGTCTATGAAATCGTATTCAGCTCCGGCAACCACGCCCTCCGTATTGCCCGAGTAAAAGTCCTTGAGCACGCGTATGGCCGGCCATCGGTCATTGCCTCCTTCCGCACGCCTATCCATGGCATAGTTGATTTTTTTATTCGACCGGATCGTCACCTTTCTCTCTCGCGACTCGCGCTCGGATCGCTGGACAGACAGCCTGGTGTCGATTTTTATTCCGGAGCTATCATCCCGATAAGTGCCGTAAAGTTGGGCGGAATAGCGCTCCGTGGTTTGATCCCGGAACGATTGTTCAACCGAATAATTCGCGCCCTCCACGACCGCATAGTCACCGTAGACAATTTTTTCGCCATTATCGGGATTGATCAACCAAGTGTTCATATCCGCGTGTGAAAGCGTATGGTCCACGCTTCCCCCGCTGCTCAAAATATTTCGCACGCGATACATGTCATTACTGGCGTTGCTGTAAGAAATTGATCCGCCTAGGGAAACCTTCGGATTGAGTTTGTAATCAACCTTTATGGACGCGCCGCTGCGATCATTTCCATGCAAGGCAGTGCTGGCGTTTTGAAATCTTTGCTGGCGCACCTTGTAAGTGCTTCCGTCAGCCTCATCAGTTCTTGTTCCCGAGGTGCTGCTGGTATCCCATGAGGTTGTTCCGCGAACGGCAAGCACCCGCTCCCAGCTCGCGCGAGCATAAATGCCAAGGTTATTTCTGCCTTTGCCCACGGAAAACACATCTGAGTAGCTAAGCGAAAATGCGGGGGATAACGAGCTGTGCCGTTTCGCACCGACATCCCGCCCGTAGGTGAAGTTATAGGAATTTGCCGCGCGAATATTGATCTGCCTTCCCTGCCGATCATAAGCACTCTTCGTGGTCATCATAATGCGTCCCGCGAGCGAGTCGGACGGCATGTCAGGCGTGGGCGATTTTACCACTGTCACCGTCTCGATCATGTCGGCGGGAATGTCGGCCGTGCTTTGAGTCCGGCCCTCACCCCCCGATGTGCTGCGCACACCATCAATATCCAAACTGGTAAAATTGGCCGACATGCCGCGCAATTGTATGCTTTCAGTATCAACCTCATCGGTTGTCCCGGTGATACCCGGAATACGCCGGAGCATATTGCCGATGTTTCCCTTGGTGATATTTCCAAAGGCGTCCGCGGTCAAAACCAGCTGTAGATTGTCCGCGCTGCGTTGCGCTGCGATTGCAGCGGCATTGCCCTCGCGTTCACCGCCAACTGTAAATTTGTCCAGCACATATATCTCGCTGCTCATCATGATATCGAGAAGCACCTCCTTGTCGGACACGCTCACGGTTCGGGTTACATTATCCATGCCGGGATACTCAACCGTTATGGTATAGATGCCGGACTTTAAATTTGGCAGCACATACAGGCCTTGTGAATCGGTCAGCACGGACTGTCTTGTATCATTGATGGTGACTGTGGCTGCGTTGAGCACCTGTTTGGTCACATCATTTACAACATGCCCCTTTATTGATCCCGTGGGCTGCTGAGCAAAGAGCGCGGCAGGGAACAGGCAAATGGCAATGAGGGCGGATAATATGAGGCCTTTGGGGAAGAATCCAGACCGTGGGTTACGGGGAATGTTATTCATATTGCAGGTGAGGTTCAGTGTTTGGGCAGTCAAAATTTCACGAAAATATTTTCTGAAAAACAAAGGGCGAGGCAGAGGGTTTTGGATTTGATGACGAGGGTTACGTTCCCATCAAGCAAAGTTCACTGAATCGCTTCAATTCCACCAATTAGTCTTTTTAGCCTATTTGCATGAACATTACAGTCTCGCATCAATAATTTGTCTTTATTTACCTTGTTCCAACACTCGGACGTTCCGCATTCTACATCCCGCCATGCTGCCTCCGTTTTATCGCACCTTATATCTCTTTCGCAATGCACAGTCACGCATTGTGAGGGGCTTTCTCTGGGTGACGGGCGCACTCGCATTGTTGGCACTTGCAGCCGCCCCGGCATTCGCTGACGCATCCGAGGCCAGGACCGGCGACTCGCACCGGGACGGGACGTCCGCCCTGCCACAGTATGCCATAGCGTCCATGAACGCGGCCGCGTCCATGGAGGGCGCGAACGTGCTCCGCTCCATCCAAACGCGCGATGGTTATCTCTGGTTCGCGACAAGCATCGGCCTTGTTCGTTTCGACGGCATCAAATCCACCACTTTTCGCGCATCAAACACACCCGCCTTCATCACGCCATCCGTCCAGGGACTCTTTGAGGACAAGGACGGCTTTCTTTGGATTGGAACCGAGCACGGTGTCATACGGCATCGCGACGGAGTGTTTGAGCGCATCGGCTTGGATGATGTTTTTGCATGCGCCTTCGCACAAACCGCGGACGGCTCCATCTGGATAGGCACCTTCGGGCAGGGTCTTTATTCGTGGAAAAACGGAACCATCCAGAAACATTCCCAGCGCTTCACGCCCTACAACGACTATATCCGCACACTCTATGTCGACTCGGCCGACAATCTGTGGATTGGCTCGCGCGCGGCCGGCATAGTCTGCCGACGCGCCATGATTGCAAGCGACAGCCCGGTCAATGACGCGCTTCCCCGCAATACTTTCACATCCGCGTCCACATCGCCGCGCGCGCATGCCGTCCCGCCCAACGGAGCCCATGCCGTCCCCGCCGTGTCCGAACCTGTCTTTACCCACTTGTTCGCCCGCAACGAGGCCGGCGGCGATGTCGAGTCGATCATCGAATATCCGCGCGGCACGCTTTGGCTCGGCTCCCATACGCGCGGGCTCTTCCGTTTGTCCAACGGCATAATCACACGCTTCACAACGGCAAACGGCCTCACGACAAACCAGGTCACGCAGCTCACTCCGTCCGCAAACGGCGCGCTATGGGTCGCGGCCGGCGCGCTCCAGCAGATTCATTTCAACGACCTTGTAGCTGCCCACGAAAAAAACACCACGGCAACCATTGCGCACACACTCGCAAACGTCCCGGACGAACGCATCCTGGCGTTCACCGAGGATCATGAGGGCAGCCTTTGGTTATGCACTCGGGTCACCGGGCTCATGCGCGCCCGCATCACGCGCCATGAACACATCAACACCGGCAACGGACTTCCCGGCGACAGCGTCAAATCCATCACCACCGACGCCGAGGGCAATCGTTATGCCGCCGTTCGCCGCGCGGGCATCGTGAAAATCACGCCCGATGGCGACATTGAAAAACTTCCCGCGCCGCCCGCGTCGCACGGTTCCCAGGAAATTAATGATCCCGATGTCGTTCTTGCCGCCTCGGACGGCTCCATTTGGAGCATCTGGCAGCGCCGGCTCTACGTTTGGAAAAACAATGCCTACACGTTCATCGACGGCCCCGGCGACGCATTCGGAGTTTTTGAGGACAGCGATGGCATCATGTGGGTCGGCCGCTCCGACCAAGTCCTTCGCTACCGCGGCACCACGCCCATAAACGAAAAGCCCATCCCCATCCGCATCGCCGCAACCTTTGCCGAGGCGGCCGATGGCGCGCTCTACATCGGAAGTTGGGATGACGGCATCTACAAATATCACGAGGGCCGGCTTGCCCTCTTTAACGCCGGCGAAAACGGCGATTCGCCGCTTCCGGGCACGCGCGTGCGCTCGCTCTACATTGACGGCGCCGGGCGCCTCTGGGCGGGGCTCCGCACTCACGGGCTCTTTGTGCACCACGATTGCCGCTGGCACGGTTCCGACGCCCTCTCCCAAGCCGTCGCCGATCAGGTATCCGCCATGGTCGAGGACTCGGCGGGCAACCTCTGGCTCGGCACAGTTGCGGGAGTCATGTGGGCGCCGGTCTCCGACCTGCTCCAATCCGCGCGCACGGGGGAACCCGTGCAAAACCTCCACTCCCTCAGTGTGACGGATGACTTTGAAGCCGCGCCCGTCTGGGTCGGCGCGCAACCGGTTCTTTCGCGCACAGCCGGCGGGCATCTTCATTTCGCCACGCGCCAGGGCATCCTTTCCATAAACCCGGAACGACTGACCATCAATAGCACGCCGCCGCCAATCGTCATCGAACGCGTCACAGTCAATCAACAACCCATCGACACCAAAGCCCCCGGCATCCGTCTCACGCCCGGCACGCGCGACATCACGATTGACTACGCCGCCCTCAGCTACATCCGCCCCGCGCGGATCGCCTACAAACACCGCCTTGCCCCCCACGGCGACTGGGTGGACGCGGGCTCCAATCGCCGCGTCTCATTTGCCGATCTTCACCCGGGGCATTACACATTTGAAGTCACCGCCTGCAATGCCGACGGCGTCTGGAACACTCGCGCCACGGCATTTGCGTTCACCATCCTTCCTTTCTTTTATCAAACCCTGTGGTTTCGCATTGCGCTTCCCTGCGCGATATTCGTGGCGCTCGCCCTCATCGCCTTAACCATATACAAAACCCGCACCCGCCGCCTCAAACGCCGCGCCGCCGAACTTGCGCGTTACAACGCCGAGCTCGAAACCCGCATTCAGGAACGCACGCTTGAACTCACCCTCTCCAACACCGCCAAGTCCGAGTTTCTCGAAAACATCTCCCACGAAATCCGCAATCCCCTCAACGGCATCACCGGCCTCATCGACCAAATCGACGACGACCCGCACCGCCAGCGCACGCCAGCGCAACACGACCACGCCCGCGCGCTCAAGGCCTCCGCACGCCAGCTCAATCGCGTCTTCGAGGAAATCCTCAGCTTCTCCAAGCTCGAATATGGCTACATCGCCACCCACGAAACCCGGTTCTCCCTCGTGGAACTGCTCACGGATGTCCGCGACACCTTCGCCCGCCAAGCCGCCGTCAGCCGCAACACCATCCAGCTCAATCTCTCCGACATCGCCCTCGGCGATCTCTTCATCGGCGACGAGGCGAAAATCCGCACCATCATCGACAACTTCGTCGTCAACGCCATCAAATACGCCCCCGCCACGCCGATCACCATCACGCTCTCCATCACGGACCACGCCGATGCGGCGCCCTCCGACATCTTGATCGAAGTCATCGACCAGGGGCCGGGCGTGTCTCGCGACGAGCAGGAAATCATTTTCAAAAAATTCGCCCGCGGGGCCGCCGCGCGCCAGTCCGGCGTCACCGGCACCGGCATCGGCCTCGCCACATGCGCCGCCACCGCGCGCCACCTCGGCGGCAACGTCGGCATCGAAAGCCACGCCGGACGCGGCGCGACCTTCTTCCTGCGCGTTCCGCTGCGACGGGTTTCAAAGCAAAAAAAATCGGAAACCACCGCCACTGTTCCCAGCGCCAGCACCGATGACGATTCGCATAACCACGCCCTCATCGTCGAAGACCAGCACTATAATCAAATCGTCCTCGCGGGCCTCGTGAGCAAGCACGGCATCCAGCCCGATTGCGCCACCACTGCCACCGAGGCGCTCTCAATAATTGAAAACCGCCCCCCGGCGTGTCCCTTTGACATCATCTTCCTCGACATCGAACTGCCCGGCATGAAAGGCACGGAACTGGCGAGGCTGATTCGTGCCCGCCCCGACGGCGCCCACCCCGTCATCATCGGCACCAGCGCGCACGACAGCAACGAAACCCGCGCACGTTGCATCGACGCCGGAATGGATGACTTTCTGCTCAAACCCCTCCGCGCGCACACGCTCATGGCGACAGTCGAGCACCATCGCGCCAAACGCCAGCCGGGCAACGGCACGCCGAGCTCAAGCACCGCCGCCGTTGACGCTCCCGCGCCACACGCCACCGTCAACGACGCTCCTGACTCCATCGATTTCACGGCGCTTGACCTTTATGCCCGGCACGTCGACGGCGGCATGCCCGCGGCCAAACGCATCTTTGTCGAAAACCTGCGCACGGAGCTCGCCGCGCTTCACGCCGCTCACGCCGCCTGCGACACCGCCGCCACGACCCATGCGGCGCACCGCATCCGCTCGCACACGGCGCTCGTGGGCGCGCCAAACCTCTGTGCTGTCGCCGGCCGTCTCGAACGCGCCGCCCGGCAGGGCAAAACCGGCGACGCTGCCGCCGCGCTCATCGCTGAAATCGACCAACTCGCCGCCGCGCTCATCGCGCAACTCGAATGAGTCCGTCGCCCGAAAGGCGATTGATTGCTCGAACACGCTTGCACAAAAGGCGCGCACACATTCAATTTTTAAATGCAAAATACAGCAAACTCGCCAGTGCATTCACATCCGGCCGCGCACCGGCAAGGTTGTTAATCCCATACCAGAAGCAATCGGTCCGCCCTTGCGGACACCCCACCAAAACTCAATGAAGCATACCCCGTTTTTTCGATACGCCCTGCTGCCCGCATTGGCCGCCTGCGCGACGGTTTGCGCCCAAACGGAACAAGAGCAACAAGCGATCGTTCCGCTGCCCGTCTTGCGGATAACGATTCCCGAGCCGCCCTCGGCGAACACGATCGATTTGAAGGGAAGGGACAGACCGCGAACTCTTGCCGAGCGACGAGAGTTGATCATTGAGCAATCCATCGCGCGGATCGAAAAATACTTTCGCGCGCCGCGCACGGAAGTGGCGTCTATTTCAACAGACGGACGCCATCTGGCCTACTCGCTGCGCGATGCGGACAACATGGCGATCCTCGTGGTCGAGGCCGAGACCCCGTCCACGCTCCTGCTGTCGAGAAATGTGCTAAAGGACGAGGATGCCGTGCCCGAACGCCAGACAGGAAGCCGTTATACGACACCGGCGAAAATCAACCGGCTCGCATGGTTTGGCGAGCGCTTGATGATGGAAACAAATCGCGTGTTTGGAGCGAATCTCACGGGTGAGATTTTAACGCTGGATATCAAAACCGGAAATTCGGAACGGCTTGCGCATCCCAAGAAGATGACAATGGCCTTTTTCACCAATGACCCCAAGGTGCTGGCGCGCGAAACAAAAATGCGAAACGAAGATCGCAAACGCACGAGATCCAACACCTCGATCCCGGCGGAGCGGACGCTGGACGGTAATATCAGATACACCAGAAAAAACGCGCCCAGAGCATCCGCCTACGGACGGTTCCCCAGCGCGCAGGTGATCCCCCCGCAAAACGACTGGCGAATACCGACGAAACACGGCCGCGCGCCTTTGTGACGCATGGATTTTGCCCGGATGATCCCGACTCGATATTGCTGCGCACGACGAGATCCACGCTAACGCATTCCTACGGTTTGTATAAGTTGAACGTGGTGACAGGAAAAATGAAATCGATTTCAGAGGAGTCGCCCGGCGCGCAAACCGAGTGTCTTCCCGACCGTCAGGGGAAGGCCCGCCTCATCATGGAATACGTCCCGGCGGCCGAGCGAAGCAAAAGCCGCGAGCCATACCGGTATGACACGGTCAAAAAAATGCCGCGCTGGCGCGATCTCGATACGTTGGCGGCGGCAAATTCCGGCATCTCGGGCTTTGCCTTGCGCACGATAAAAGACCGGCAAAACTCGATTCCAATCGGCTTTGATACCAATCCCGACATACTGTATTACGCGTCAAATGTGGGTCGTGAAACTTATGGCATTTATGGGTTTAATATAAAAACCGGGGAGCGCATCGACCTTGTCCTGGAAAGCGAGGAAATCGACTTGATAAAACCATTGCCGTTCGGGAAGAATTTCCCCGATGAAGACATATTGATATTCGACCGCCACACGCAAAAGCTGGCCGGATTTCGCGTGGAGGGCCGGGACCGTGTGATCACTCGCTGGCTCTCGCCCGAATGGCAGGCCGTGCAAAAAACACTGGAGCTTTCGCTGCCGGGATGTTCCGTGACAATAATGGAATGGTCGGCAGACGGAACGCGGGTGCTTTTGCACTCAAGCGGCCCCGAGGACACGGGCACATATCATGTCTACCATCGCAATGATAAAAAAATAGTGTCGTTCGCGGAAAAAATGCCCTGGCTTAGCAAGGATGTATTGTATGAACGAAAAAAACTCAATTTCGGCGGCAGGGGCGGCATCATAAACGAGGCCATAATCACGGTGCCGCGGGAGTCGTTTGGCAGTAGCAAATCGTTTCCAGTCATCGTGGTGTTTCCAAAGGGCGCGCAAGACGCCCCACGCTACGAGTTTTGCGCGGAACCGCACGTCTTTGCGTCAATGGGATACGTGGTTCTAGAAATGCAATACCGGCGCCCCCCCGAAAAGGCTTTGATTACCAGCGATGTGATCCCTGCGCTGAACGAACTGGCAAAACACATGCCGGTGAACTTGAAGCGCGTTATTTTATTTGGCGAGGACACCGGCGCGGCCAATGCGCTGACACTTTTGCGCATGCAACCCGAGCGGTTCTGCGGAGCCGTGGGAATCAACGCGCGCGTGCCGGGAGTGAGCTATTTCCCGAAATCCCGAAAAATGGATGGAACTGCCATTCGCAAACGTCCGGGTGATGAGCGCTCAATTACAAAGCCCGTATATATACTCAACAACCGCCCTCGCGGCGGGCGCGTCACGGACTTGCAGCGGGCTGTTTATGAAAAAACAAAAGAATATGTCGGGACTTTGAAAAAGTCAGGCGTGGATGCCGCCTTCGATGATTTACCGGACGAATATTTTGAAAATCACTCGCAGGCAAAGGCTGCGGTTTTTGCAAATATAGAAAACTTTATAAACGCCGCCTCGGTGAACGCAAAGGTGGAGCTTGGCCCGATCAAGGTTGTTAAGACCATGTCCGCGGAGTCAAAATCGAAACGCAAACAATGATTCGTTTTCACATATAAAAATCGCCTAAAAGAGCGTTTACGCGAAACAAACAAAATTGATTGCGGGTTATTTTCGAGCCCGTGGGATTGATGTGCATGTCAGGGGCCAAGGTGCATCTCGGCCCCATGCGCATCATCACCGAGCAACGCGCCCGGCGCATTCCCTTCCGTTGAGCGAAAAAATCTTCATCCCGCCATCTCGCTCAACTTTTCCCCACGCCGCCCTCGGGCACCCGAGTAAAACCCTTCTCAATCGCGTAGCGGATCAACTGCGGCGTGCTGTGGATGCCCAGCTTCGCCATGATGTTCAGCCGGTGGTTCTTCGCCGTGCTCGCGCTGATCTTGAGTTTTTCCGCCACCTCGTCGTTCGACATTCCCTCGCCGATCAGGCGCAACGCCTCCTGCTCGCGATCCGACAAAATCTTGTCGAACGCGTTCGGATCCGCCCGCAACGACGCGCGCAACCGCTGCACCGCCGACGACATATACTGCCCGCCCGCCATCACCGTGTTGATCGCCTCGCCCAGCACCTTGATCGGCTGCTCGTTTTTGTCCAAAATTCCGTGCACACGCGAGCCCAGGGCCCGGTGCAGCGTCACCTCGTCGATGTGCGACGACAGCGCGATCACCTTCACACCCGGCGCGCGCGCGAAAATCTCCGGCAACAGTGCCAGCCCGTCCCCGTCCGGCAGCACCAAATCCAGCAATATCAAATCCGGCGTCCGTTCCGCGCACTCATCCAGCACACCCTTTGCCGAGCCAACCTGGCGCACGTCCGCCTTTGGAGCGACCTGCCTGCACGCGATGGCCAGCAGTTCGCGAACCATCGTTTGATCCTCAACGATCAACAAACCAAGGGTATTCGTATCAAGGGCGCACATACTTGAGCCGCACATTACCCTAAAACCCTCTCATATCCAGTAAACAATCCGCAAAAAATTAGGCCAACATATACAATCCGTCCAACTTGCGAACCGCGTCCGGAATAAGCCAAATTACCTACCACCATGCATTGAGAAACACATGAAAATGAAACATAAAACATCACAGCAATAATACTGGTGCGGACATCGGTTCCGCGCGTCCTCCGAAAGCACTCCTCATTCACAGCGCAATATCCCATGCCCTTCCGCCATCCCCCGTCTTTGCGAAATATCACGCCCAAGCTCGCCATCTATGGCATTTTAATCCTCATGCTTGGCGGCACTAGAGCTTTGTCGTCAACAAAGCTCCCCTCCTCGAAGGATCTTCTTTGGTATGACCGGCCGGCGGAGCAATGGGTCGAGGCGCTCCCGATAGGCAACGGCCGCCTCGCCGCCATGGTCTTCGGCGGCGTTGAACGCGAGCATCTCCAGCTCAACGAGGACACGCTCACCACGGGCGAGCCGCCGCCTGATTATCGCGCGGTGGATATCCGCAAGGATCGCGACCATGTCATTGCGCTCCTGCGTGACGGAAAATACGCCGAGGCCGACGAACACATCCGCGCCCGCTGGCTCGGACGCGGCCAGCCCAACTACCAGCCGATGGGCGATTTGTATTTGGAATTTAAATACACCGGGAGTGCGAAAAAGGAACGCGCCGCGCCGGCTGCCGCGGAGGATTTTCGCCGCTGGCTCGACCTTTCCACCGCCACCGCGGGCGTCTCTTTCACTCGTGATGGAGTGACCTATACGCGCGAGGTTTTTTCCAGCGCCCCCGACCAGGTTATCGTCGTTCGCCTCCACGCCAGCCGTCCGGGCGCGCTTGCATTTCGCGCCACGTTCGAATCGCCCCACCCCACCGCGCATGTCGCCCCCCTCGAGGCCGCCGGCGCCATGCCCGCCCAACTCGTCATGAACGGCCAGGTTCCAGGGTTCGCCTACAAACGCACCCTCGAATGGATCAAGCAACGCGGGGACGAGCACAAATATCCCGAACTCTACGATGCCAACCGCCAGCTCAAGCCGGATGCAAAACTCATCCAATACGCCGACGACGCAGGCAACAACGGCAAGGGAACTTACTTCCAAACCCGGCTCGCCATCAAAACCGACGGCGCCGTCGCGCCCGACGGCACGGCCTTGCGCGTCAGCGGCGCCACCGAGGCGCTCATCATCCTCAGCGCGGGCTCCAGTTACAATGGTTACGACAAAAGCCCTTCGCGCGAAGGCGTCGATCCCTCCATCCGCGCCATGCGCGACCTCTCCGCCGCCGCGAACAAAACCCATGCCATGCTCCGTTCGCGTCATGTCGCCGACCACCAAGCCCTCTACGACCGCGTCACGCTCCGCCTCGGCCCGGACAGCGCCGCTACAAACGCCGGGCAAAAGCCAACCGACGCGCGCATCGCCGCCTTCCGCGAAACAGACGACCCCGCGCTCGCCGCGCTCTGTTTCAAATTCGGACGTTATCTGCTCATCGCCGGTTCGCGCCCGGGAACGCAGCCGCTGAACCTTCAGGGCAAATGGAACGACCTCGTCATCCCCCCGTGGGCGTCGAGCTACACCATCAACATCAACACCGAGATGAATTACTGGCCCGCCGAGACAACCGCGCTCCCCGAGCTTCAAGGACCGCTTTTCGACATGCTCGCCGAACTCGCCGAGGCCGGGCGCCACACCGCCCGCAACATGTATGGCGCGCGCGGCTGGGTCGCGCATCACAACACCTCGCTCTGGCGCGACACTTATCCTGTCGATGGAAACACCCGCGCAGCCTGGTGGAACATGACCGCCGGCTGGTTCAGCTCGCACCTCTGGGAGCATTATCTCTTCAGCGGCGACAAGGAATTCCTCTCCAAAAAAGCATATCCCATCATGCGCGGCGCGGCGGAGTTTTACGCCGACTGGCTCATCGACGCGGGCGACGGCACCGGAGATCTTGTCACCGCGGTCGGCACCTCTCCCGAGAATATTTTCATCAGCGCCGACGGACAAAAAGCCGCCGCCAGCATGGGCCCCACGATGGACATGGCCATTGTCCGCGAACTATTCACCCGCACCATCGAAGCCTCAAAGGCTCTCGGCATTGACACCGAGCTTCGGGCCGAGCTTGAGGACAAGCTCGCCCGCCTCGCCCCCTACCGTGTGGGCGCGCGCGGACAACTCCAGGAATGGCGCGAGGATTTTGGCGAAAACGAGCCCAGGCACCGGCACCTCTCGCACCTCTACGGGCTGCATCCCGGCAATCAAATTGATCCCTACGCAACACCCGCGCTCCACCGCGCCGTGGCGCGCACGCTCGAACTGCGAGGTGACGAAGCCACCGGCTGGTCCATGGGCTGGAAAATAAACATGTGGGCGCGCATGCTTGATGGCGATCACGCATACATGATTATCCGCAACCTCTTCCGTCTCGTTGGCACGACAAAAACCAGCACCCGCGGCGGCGGCCTCTACCCAAACATGTTCGACGCGCATCCGCCCTTCCAAATTGACGGCAATTTCGGCTACACCGCCGGCATTGCGGAAATGCTCGCGCAAAGCCACGCTGGCGCGATCCACCTCCTGCCCGCGCTGCCCTCGGCCTGGCCCGAGGGCAAGGTCACCGGCCTGCGTCTTCGCGGCGGCTTCGAAGTCGACATCGAGTGGAGCGGCGGAAAACTCACCCGTGCCACGCTCCGATCAAAACTCGGTGGCAACTGTCGCCTGCGCACCTACCAATCAGTCACGGTGAAATCAAACAACACCGCCATCGCCGTCAGGCACTCCGAAGGCTCAAATCCAAACCCCTTCTACTCGCGAGTCGATCCCGGCGCGCCAAAGTTCAAAAACACCACCGCTCACCCCGCGCTTCCACCACCTCAGGCACACACCATCGATTTTGAAACCACGCCCGGCGCCGTTTACGAAATTCTTTAAACCCAATGACGAAAATCCCCGTCACGGGGAGACCGCGCCCGTCCGCCAGAAATTATTACGGCGGGTTTAAGAGTTGTGACGCCCTGACAGGACGCATTGGCATGCGGCAAATGATACACCATTTACGAATGGGATTACGGGCGCGACCCTGCCCGTTAAAAACCAAAACTCGATCGCAAATGGCATGACAAACAAGTAGCGCCCGTGCGTGCGCGGACGTCGGGGAAGCGGGGCACAACAAAGGGCGCGTTGTTTGGAACGCGCCCTTGGGTTAATCTCGGCTTGATACCTTGATTACCAGGCCCGGCGGTAGCCGAGCGTCAGCGACCAGGGGCGCTCGTAGTCCGAGGCCTTGTTGTATTCATAGTCAAAATACACCTGGCTGCGCGCGTCGATCAGGTAGCCCACGCCCGCTCCGGTCTCAAACCGCCAGCCGTCGAACCAGGGCTGGTAGCTGCGGCCTTCCACATGGACTTTGCCTCCGTGGCTGTCGGTTTTCACCATCGCCACTTTCACGTAGGGCTGCCACCGGCCGTAGTCCGCCCCTGTGCGCACTTGCCCGCGGTATTGCCACGCGTCCGAGTCGCTGATGCGCACTTCGAGATCCCGGCTCACTCCGTTCGACACGGTGTAGTCCGCCCCGTTTATCCAGGCCACCGCCACTTGCGCGGAGGGTTCCACCCAGTAGATCCCGTTCATGAAGCGCCGGCCGGCCTCCACCGAGATGCTTTGCACGTGGTTCGTGTATTTGCCGCGCGAGATGAAGCCGTCCACTCCGCGCGCGTTGAGTTCGTTGGTCGAGCGGCCGACTCGCAGCGTCGCGTCCACGAACCAGGCGTTGTCGTAGAGCCACAGGCCGTAGAGGCCCAGGCCGAGCGTGTTGGTGTCTCCGTCGCCATACTGGTTGCGCGAGTCGTCGAAGGTGCGCTCCGAGCGGCTCATGCCGAAGAACGCTCCCGCAACGAGCATCGCCTTTTCGCGGCGGAAGATCATGTCGCCGCCCGCCGTGATTCCGTAGCTGTCCTGCTCAAAGCTGCTGCCCGCGAGGTCCGGCGCGCCGTTGAGCCGGTAGTTGTTCACTCGCGCCCACACGTTGCCGCTCGAGGTCGGCAGGTTCACCCGGATTTCTCCGAGGCGCTTGTGCACGTTGTCCAGCCCGTAGTGCCAGTCCGCACCCATCACTCCGGCGGTCAGCAGGATCGCGTCGGCCGCGCGGCTGAGCGCGTCGCCGCCGGTCAGGTAATACGAGTCGCCGTTGGGCATGATCAGCCCGCCGTCGCCTTTGTAGAGTTTGTAGGTGTGCATGCCCGACTCCACTCCGTCGGAGTCAAACTCCGCGGTGCTGCCGACTCCGAGCTTGACGACTTCGAGCGCGTATTTGCGCTGCGGGTCGCTGAGCAGCGAGGGGTCGGTGGTCGGGTCGAAGTAAACGTAGTGCGTGCCGCTCGCCAGGCCGGCCACCGTGAGCGTGTCGCTCTTTTTGCCAACGAGGTCCACGTTCATGTAATGCGTTGTCGTGCCGTCGAGCTCGCCCGCAACCGTGAGGTTGGTGTAGGCCGTCGCCGTGCCGTTGTTCGTGCTGTAGCGGATCACGCCGTTGTCGCCGTAGAGGTTTTTGATGCGCTGGTTGTTGTTGTTCAGGTCCAGCGTGCCGTCGAGGAGAAACACGACGTCACTTTTGCTGATCGCGTTGGTGGTGCCGGTGCGCAGCGTGCTTTGAGCCACGATGGTCACGCCTTCGTAGTCTTGCACTTTTTGGATTGCGAGCGTGCCGCTGCCATAGGTCACCACGTTGCCCGAGCCGCTGATCACGCCGTCGTAGATGACTTCGTCACTGCGGTTGAAGCTGAGCCAAGCACCGTCGTCCACACGGGCGTTGGCCGCGATGGTGGAGGAATACCAGCCAGTGGTGTCGCCGCCGCTGGCAGTGCCGCCGATCACCAGTTCGCCGTTTTCAACGACGAGGCCGCCGTCGATTTTGTTCGCGCCGGTGAGGTGGGTCGTGCCGTCGCCACGCTGGATGAACACGCCGGCGCCGGTCACGGTGCCGCCGTAAACGAGGTCGTCGGCACGGTTGATCGTGAGCGTGCCGGAGTTGGCCACAGCGCTGGCGTCGTCGATCATGCCGGAGAGCCCGCCGCTGCCGAGTTGCAATTGCGCGCCGGTGCCGATCGTGGTCACGCCGGTGTAGGTGTTTTCGCCGGTAAGCGTCCACTCGCTGTCGTCGGTGAGGGTCACGTTGCCGGTGCCGTCGATCTCTCCGGAGAGTTCAAGGCCGGTTTCGGTGTTCGCCACGGTGAGCGTTTTGTCTCCGAGGCGGATGTTGCCCAGGCCGTTGAGGTTTTGCAGGCGTTGGTTGTTGCCGCCGAGGTCGAAGCCGGTGTCGACGGTCGCGAGGGTCACCTTCGTGCTGCTCGCGATCACGTCCGTGACGCCGCCGATAATCCAGGCCGACTCGTTGATGAACGTCGAGCCGGTGTAGTCGTTGCCGGTGTGCGCGAGGGTGATCGCCTCGGCGCCGCGGAATTCGAAGCCCGCGCCCGCGCCGGTGAGTTTCGCGCTGAGTGTCTTGTCCAGCGAGCCGGTCGGGTCGAGGATGATCATTTCGGTGGCGTGCACCGACTCGATCGAGATCAAGCCGTAGTTGAGCACGATGTCGCCGCCGCCGCTGCCGTCGGCTTTGTGGATGGCGTTGTAGCCGTAGCTGTTCACGCCAACCGGATTGAGGCCGTTCTGGCCGAAGCTGATCGTGCTGGTGCCGGAAGGCAATGCGTTGCCGTCGCTGTCAACCATGTCGAAGGTCGCGCCATCGTAAATGCTGCTGGTTGCGCCGTGCACGATGGTGCCGGAGAGCAGCGTGTCGGGAGGGATCACGTCCATGTCGAAGACGTTTTGGTTGAGTCCGTCGCCGGGGGGCAGCGGCGGGTTGATGCCCGAGAGTGTTTCGGTGTCCACGCCGATCTTGCTTCCGCCCGCGCTGCTCATGAGGTTGTCCACGTCGAGCCGGTAGGGCGGCAGGCCCGCGGCGGTCGTGTCGGTCTTGGCGAGGAGGGTGCCGCCGGCAAGGTCGAGCCCGCCGATGATGCGGTTGGCGTCGAGCGTGGTTTCGCTGTTGGCGTTGAGTTTGAGCGTCGCGTTTGTGAGCGCGGGTTCCGAGGTGGCGAGGTCGAAGACCGTCTTGTGGCCGTAGGCGCTGCCCACGCCGACCGTGCCGCTGAAGGCCGTGCCCATCGCGGGGTCGAGCGCGAAGGTGACGTCGGGCGCGTTGACGGTCGCCGTGCCGATCAGGTCGAGCAGGCCGTCGCCGGTGAGCGGGTTGACGAGCGTCGTCGTGCCGCTCGTGTTGGCCGTGCGCACTTCGAGGATGGCGTCGGCCTCAATGTTCACATTCGAGCCGTTGAGCTGGTATTGGTCCCAGTCAACGACGAGCTTGCCGGCGTCCACCGTCGTCATTTGCTGCGCCATGTTCAGGGTGAAGCTCTTGTCGAGTGTCCACGTGCCCGCCCCTTGCTTGACGAGCGTGCCGGTAAAGTCCGTGTTGCCGGTCACCGCGTTCGAGTAGAGTTGCTCCGTGCCCGCGTCGCCGTTGAGCGTCAGTAGCGAGGAGGCGCCCGCGATCCGCAGGTTGCCCGCCAGCGTGCTGCTGTTCCACAGGTTCACTTCGTTCGCCGCGTCGGCGTTGAGGTTGACCGCATAGTTGCCGCCGCTGATCACACCGCCGATGGTGTTGGTGACGACAACGGCAACGGTGTCGGTGACCACGCCGATGGTCGCGCCGGTGATGGCGCCTGCGTTCATGATGGTGCCGCCCGCGTCAAGGGAGATTCCGTAACCACCTTGGATCAGGCCGGTGGACTCATTTGTGATCGTGGCGTTGCCCTCGGCACTGATGCCGGTGCTGTTCGCGCTGATGATCGTGCCGCTGTTCGCAACCGTGCCGCCGCTTCGCAAATCAATCGCTAAGTTTGTCGCGCTGATGAGCGCGCCGGCGGCATTTTCCACCACCGTCGGCGCGTTGAGCCCATCCCCGAAAACGCCGGTGTTGCCCTTAATCGTGCCGGTGTTTTGCACCGTGCCGCCGAAAGCGAGTTGCACGGCGGCGGCGCCTTCGATCAAGCCGTCGTTGGTGACCAGGCCGGAGGCGTTTGCAATACTCACGCCGTCGTTACCAATGCCGAGAATCGTGCCGCTGTTGGTGACCGTGCCGCCAGCGTCAAGAAGCACACCGGTTTGGCCGGAGATCAGGCTGCCGGCGGTCGTGTTTTCTATCAGCGAGGACTTGCCGGCATAGACGCCATAATCGTTCGTGCCGATGATCGTGCCGCTGTTGGTCAGCGCGAGCGTGCCAGCCGTGTAAATGCCGCTCTGCGCGCCCTGAATCAGACCCGTGGATTCGTTGGTGACGACCATTGAGCCAGGCGAGTGGTTGCTGGAAATGCCGTCGCCGAGCAAGCCAAAAGACCGGATCGTGCCGGCATTGGTGACCGTGCCGCCGGCGGCCAATTTCACGCCTTCATTGGCGCCCTCGATCAGGGCGTCGGCGCGGTTGATAATGGTGGCCGGGTTGCCGGAGTAAATGCCGTCGCTGGTGCCACCCGTGCCGCGAATCGTGCCGGTGTTCGTCACCGCGCCGCCGTCGGCCAGCCGCACGCCGCTCTGGCCGCCCTCGACATAACCGCCGGTGTTTTCAACCTCCGCGAGGTCCTTCGAATAGATGCCCGCGCTGCCCGTGCCGATGATCGTGCCGGTGTTGGTGATCGTGCTCGAGCCCGCAATGTGCACGCCGGTGAGGCCGCCCTTGATGTAACCGCCCTCGTTTTTCACTTCGGCGTTGGTGCCGGAATAAATGCCGTAGGTGCCCGTGCCGAGAATCGTGCCGGTGTTGCGCACTTTGCCGCCGCCGCCCAGCCACACGCCGTTCATGCCGCCCTGGATTTGGCCGCCGGTGTTTTCCACCACGGTGATGTCGGCGTCGGCGTAGATGCCGCTGTCGCTGTCGCCAAGGATCGTGCCACTGTTTGTGACCGTGCCGCCTTGCGCGAGCTTCACGCCAGTCTGGCCGCCCTGGATAAGGCTGGAAGCGGTCGTGTTTTCAACCTCCACTGCGGCGTCGGCCTGAATGCCGTAGCTGGTGACGCCAATGATCGTGCCGCTGTTGATGACACTGCCGGTGTCGGTCTGGACACCGATGTCGAAGCCATCGATCATGCCGCTGTTGGTGACCGTGCCGCCCGCTGCGAGATTCACAGCGGTGCTTCCGATAATGTGGCCGCCGGTGTTTTCAACCAATGCCTCGCCACCGGCATCAATGCCGTAGTTGCCGCCATAGATCGTGCCACTGTTGACAACCGTGCCGCCTTGCGCGAGCTGCACGGCAGTGTTGCCGAAGATGTAACCACTGGGATTGTTTTCCACGTAGGCCGAGGGGTCGTCGATATGCACGGCGATGTCGCCAGCGTTGATGTCGCCAGCGTTGATGACGGTGCCGCTTTGCAGCCAGACACCATACTGTCCCACGTCGATCCAGCCGCCTGCGGCATTGGTGACGAGGGTTGAGATAGATCGGTTATCCGTTTGAATGCCGTATGTGTTCCCGCGGATGAAGCCGTTGGCGAGGTTGTCGACAACGACTCCGTCTTGCTCGATATAAATGGCGGCGCCGTTGAAACCTTCAATGGTGCCGGAATTGCTG